>NC_020302.1:0-313575 GCF_000341345.1 Corynebacterium halotolerans YIM 70093 = DSM 44683
GTGGCGGAACAATCGACATCGCTGGTGGACACATGGCGGGAGGTGCTCACGGAGCTGTTGCGGCAGTCCGAGCTCCCGGACTCCGACATACCGACCTTCACCCACCAGCAGCGGGCCTATCTCCAGCTCGCCCGGCCCATCGTCCTCGTTGACGGCTACGCCGTGCTGGCCGTTCCGCACGTCATGGCCAAGCAGGTCGTGGAGAATGACCTGGGCGAACACATCGTGAAGGTGCTCTCGCACCGCATGGGTCGCCCCTGCAGTCTGGCGGTGAGCGTCGAGCCCGAGGCCGCCCCGGCACCCGAGACGGATCCCTTCGCACAGGCTCCCCAGCAACAGCCCCCGACCCAGGCACAACAGCCACCACAACAGCCGCAGTATCCCCAGCAGACTCACACCTCGCCTCCTCCGCAGCCGCAGCAGTTCCCCGGACACGCGGGACATCCCGGACATCCGGTGCAGACGGAGCTACCGGGGATCGGCGAACAACAGAACAACACCGACGGCTGGACGCCCACGCACGCCCCGGCCCACTTCCAGGATGCGGCCACCGTCCGGGAGCAGTCCTACTCCCCGCCGCACACCCTCCCGGACTCGCAGTCCTTCTCCTACCCGGCGGCCCCCACCCCTCCTCAACAGGGACAACGTCTGCCCCGCGAGACCCCGGCGCACGATCCCAACCGGGACAAGTCGCTGAACCCGAAGTACACCTTCGAGAACTTCGTCATCGGCTCATCGAACCGTTTCGCCAACGGTGCGGCCGTCGCTGTCGCGGAGAATCCGGCCCGCGCCTACAACCCGCTGTTCATCTGGGGTGGATCGGGCCTGGGCAAGACCCACCTGCTGCACGCGGCCGGCAACTACGCCCAGGTGCTGCAGCCCGGCCTGCGCGTGAAGTACGTCTCCAGTGAGGAATTCACGAACGACTACATCAACTCCGTGCGTGACGACCGGCAGGAATCCTTCAAGCGGCGTTACCGGAACCTCGACATCCTCATGGTCGACGACATCCAGTTCCTGCAGGGTAAGGAAGGCACGCAGGAGGAGTTCTTCCACACCTTCAACGCCCTCCACCAGGCTGACAAACAGATCATCCTGTCCTCGGATCGTCCGCCCAAGCAGCTGACCACCCTCGAGGACCGGCTGCGCACCCGCTTCGAGGGCGGGTTGATCACGGACGTCCAGCCGCCGGATCTGGAGACCCGCATCGCCATTCTGATGAAGAAGGCCCAGGCGGACGGCACCCGCGTCGACCGCGACGTGCTCGAGATGATCGCCTCGCGCTTCGAGTCCTCGATCCGTGAGCTCGAGGGCGCGCTCATCCGCGTCAGCGCCTACTCCTCGCTGGTCAACGAACCGATCAACCGCGAGATGGCCGAGATCGCCCTGCGCGATATCCTCCCGGACGCCGCCGACGTCGAGATCACCCCGGCGGCGATCATGGAGGTCACCGCGGAATACTTCAACATCTCGATGGAGACCCTCACCGGTGCGGGCAAGACCCGGGCCGTGGCCCACGCCCGTCAGCTGGCCATGTACCTGTGCCGTGAACTGACGGACTTCTCGCTACCGAAGATCGGCGACCAGTTCGGCGGTAAGGACCACACCACGGTCATGTACGCCGAGCGCAAGATCCGCAAGGAAATGACGGAGAAGCGCGATACCTACGACGAGATCCAGCAGCTCACACAGCTGATCAAGAACCGCGGCCGGGGCTGATTCCCAGGTCCGGACCGCCTCCGGCAGAAGCCGGAACAACTGACACCCACCCGCCACCCATTGCCAGGGTCGGCCGGTGGGTGTCGCCGATCCCGGGGTCGCACGGTCGTGGCGCGTCCCGGCCGGTTCTCGACGAGCGCGCAGTGTGCACTGCGGGGTCGTCGAGAACCACATCCGCGACGGACACCCGCCGCCGCCAGGCGGCGGAAAATTATCCCCAGCTTTATTCACACCTGTGTAATTACATGATTGTTATTTCATGAGACTCGTCACGACCCGCGCTCGCGGAACGCGAGGATCAGGCCTGTGGATAACCCCGTTTTGGCTGTGTATCGACGGTGAGTGGATCGATCGGATCTGTGGAGAAAACGGAAGTCCGGGAAGTTATCCACAGACCGGTCGAATTATCCACAGGGATCCCACACCCCGGATCACAGGACGGATCAACCCGGCCACCTTGTAATTCGCCCCTCGGTCCACAGACTGCACAGGCCCTACTGCCCTTACCAACTAATTACTTGTAATCCATCTAGAAGAAAGAGGATGTGGGGACAACTCGAGGAATTCGCTCCCGCCACCGGGCGGCGGGCGGAACGAATTACAAATCCCGGATAAGGATCACCGCTGTGGTTGGGGTACGTTGGAACTTGTCATTCAGGCGGTCTCCCGGACCCCTCCGACTTCCTGGAATTACAAGAAGTCACCGGGCCGGGACGGACCGCATACTCGCGGCGACGGAATTACACGTCGCCGCGTCCGCAAGTGCACGTGTGATTAGTCGAGGAGCACCACCAAGCATGGAGTCACAAGCAGTGTCGTTCCGGGTGGCCAGGGATGATCTGGCCCACGCCGTCGCCTGGGTCGCCAGGAGCCTGCCCTCGAAGGTGACCCAACCGGTGCTGCGCGCCATGATCATCACCGCAGACGACAACGGCCTGGAGTTCGCGGGCTTCGACTACGAGGTCTCCACCCGCGTGCGCATCGCAGCCGAGATCGCCGAGTCCGGACGCATCGCCGTCGCCGGCAAGCTTATCGCCGAGATCGTCAACACCCTTCCGAACAAGCCGGTCGACCTCCAGGTCGATGGTTCGAAGGCGCTGGTGAGCTGTGGCTCCTCCCGCTTCGAGCTGCCGCTCATCCCGCTCGACGACTACCCGCAGATCCCGCAGCTGCCGGAGGTCACCGGCACCATCGACGCCCGCCTGTTCTCCGAGGCCGTCACCCAAGTCGCCGCAGCAGCCGGCAAGGATGACACCCTGCCGATGCTCACCGGCGTGCACATGGAGATCAACGGCCCGAACGTGGAACTCGCGGCCACCGACCGCTTCCGCCTGGCGCTGCGCACCCTCGAGTGGGATCCGGCCTCCCCGGACGTCTCCGCCAAGCTCCTCATCCCGGCCAAGACGCTTCTGGACAACGCCCGGACGCTGGACACCGGAATCCAGGATCCCGTCGAGATCGCCGTGGGCACCGGCGACCAGATCGGCCGCGAGGGTTTGTTCGGCGTGCACACCGACAACCGGGAGACCACCGCCCGCATGCTCGACGCGGACTTCCCGAATATCCAGCCGCTGCTGCCGAAGACGCACACCTCGATGGCCACCGTCGAGATCGCTCCCCTGCAGGAGGCGATCCGCCGCGTCAGCCTGGTCACTGAGCGCAACGCGCAGATCCGCATGCAGTTCACCGAGGGCGAGGTCATCCTCTCGGCCGGCGGCACGGATTCCGGCCACGCCGAGGAGCGGCTGCCCTGCGCCTTCTCCGGCCGCGATGAGCTGATCATCGCCTTCAACCCGGGTTATCTGAAGGACGGCCTGGCGGTCGTGAACACCAACCGGGTGGTCTTCGGCTTCACCGAGCCCTCCCGTCCGGCGATCCTCATCCCGGAGCCGGAGGAGCTTCCGGAGGCCGACGCCGACGGCACTTTCCCGACCCCGGACACCTACTTCACCTACCTCCTCATGCCGGTCAGACTTCCGGGCTAGGCATGCGCCCGTCCACCGGTGCCCGGCACTGCGTCGGGTGCCATCGCCAAGGTCGCCGCGAGCATCCGGGGAGGTGAAACGCCATCCACATCAGATCCCTTGACCTGCGTGACTTCCGCTCCTGGTCCGAGCTGTCCCTGACGCTCGAGCCCGGGGTCACGGTATTCGTGGGCCGTAACGGCTTCGGCAAGACCAATATCGTCGAGGCCGTCGGCTACACCGCGCACCTGGCCTCGCACCGGATCAGCCACGACGCCCCGCTGGTGCGCCACGGCGCCGCCAACGCACGCGTGTCGGCGACCGCGGTCAATCAGGGCCGCGAGTTGACCGCGCATCTGCTGATCAAACCGCATGCCGCGAACCAGGCGCAGATCAACCGGACCCGGTTGGCCTCGCCGCGGGAACTGCTCGGGGTGGTCAAGACCGTGCTCTTCGCCCCGGAGGATCTCGCGCTGGTCCGCGGCGAGCCCGCCGAGCGCCGCCGCTACCTGGATGACATCGTCGCCACCCGGACCCCACGGCTGGCCGGCGTCAAAGCCGACTACGACAAGGTGCTCCGCCAGCGCAACGCCCTGCTCAAGAACGCCTCGTCGGCGCTGCGCCGCGGCTACCGCGACGAGGACGGCGTCTCGGCGTTGGCCACCCTCGACACCTGGGACTCCCAGCTCGCCGGCCTCGGCGCCCAGGTCATCGCCGCCCGCCGTCGTCTCGTCACGGAACTGGGCGGGCACATCCACGGCGCCTACTCCGGCATCGCCCCGGAGTCACGGCCGGCCCGGGTGGACTACCGCTCAACCGTCGACGAGGCGTTGCAGCAGCTGACCGGTGCCGACGGGGAGAATGACACCGGCACCGGAACTTCTGCCGGCGGCGCGGATGAGGTCGCCCTCCTCGAGGCGGCGAT
Source organism: Corynebacterium halotolerans YIM 70093 = DSM 44683 (assembly GCF_000341345.1). Lineage (NCBI taxonomy): Bacteria > Bacillati > Actinomycetota > Actinomycetes > Mycobacteriales > Corynebacteriaceae > Corynebacterium > Corynebacterium halotolerans. The sequence continues at coordinate 4,609 of NC_020302.1, forward strand.
GCTCTCCGAGCTGGGCCGGGTCCGGCAGCGCGAGGTCGAGCGCGGCGTCTCGCTGGTCGGTCCCCACCGTGACGACCTCGACCTGCTGCTCGGGGATCAGCCCGCCAAGGGTTTCGCCTCCCACGGCGAGACCTGGTCGTTCGCCCTGTCGCTGCGTCTGGCGGAGTTCTCCCTGTTACGCGGTGACGGCACCGATCCGATTCTCATCCTCGACGACGTGTTCGCGGAACTCGACGCCCGCCGCCGGGAGAAACTGGTGGATCTGGCCGCCGACGCGGAGCAGGTGCTCATCACCGCCGCTGTCGACGGTGACCTACCCGGGAACCTCGACACGGCGGTCGTCGCCCGCTACAACGTCACCGTCCGGGACACCGACTCCGGCCGGATCTCCGAGTTGGAGGCCGTCGATGGCTGACACTCCTGAGGGGCCGGTCGATCCGGTCTCGGCGGCCTTCGAGAACATGCGCGCCGCGGCGAAGAAGCGCGGGGGCCGGGTTCCCGACCTGGCCAACCAGGGTAAGAATCCCGTGCCACGGCGGACCCCCCGCAAGCGCCCCGCCGGGGAGGGCCCGACGTCGGGGGAATCCGGCGGTGCCCTGCCGTTGCGGGGACGCCGCGGGCCGGGGATACGCAGTGGTGCGGACGGGCGGTTTCCACGTCGGAAGATCGACGTGGAGTCCTTCGGATCGTTGCTCGGCGGCGAGATCGCCAAGCGCGGCTGGGAACACGAGATCGCGGGCGGTTGGGTGCACAGCCACTGGGACGAGCTCGTCGGTGAGAAGATCGCGCAGCACACCAAGGTCGAGATGATCAAGGACAAGACCCTGTTCATCACCTGCGACTCCACCGCCTGGGCGACGAATCTGCGGATGATGCAGCGCCAGATCCTGCAGATCATCGCGCAGCGGGTCGGCCCCGACATCATCGCCGAACTGAAGATCTTCGGACCGCGCACGCCCAACTGGCGCAAGGGCCGGCTCCACATCAAGGGCCGCGGCCCGCGCGACACCTACGGGTAGAATTTTGGCGGCGAAAGGCGACCTGGGAATTTCCTCTCTCCCGCGCGAGAACGGGTCTCCGGCGGGAGCGACCCCTCGGCAGGTAGGGGAGTTAAGGGTGTAGAATAAAAAGGTCTCAAAATTCAATTTCGCGAGGAGTACTCGTTTCACGTGGCTACCCCTGAACACAACTACGATGCCTCATCGATCACGATCCTGGAGGGTCTCGAGGCCGTCCGGAAGCGCCCGGGCATGTACATCGGTTCGACCGGTGCGCGCGGCCTGCACCACCTGGTGTGGGAGGTCGTCGACAACTCCGTCGATGAGGCCATGGCAGGCCACGCCTCCAAGGTGGAGGTGACTCTGCTCGCCGACGGCGGCGTCCAGGTCGTCGATGACGGCCGCGGCATCCCCGTCGAGATGCACCCCTCCGGTGCGCCGACGGTCCAGGTCGTCATGACCCAGCTGCACGCCGGCGGCAAGTTCGACTCCGATTCCTACGCCGTCTCCGGTGGTCTCCACGGCGTCGGCATCTCTGTGGTCAACGCCCTGTCCACCCGCGTCGAGGCCGACATCAAGCGGGGCGGCAAGCACTGGTTCCAGAACTTCAACACCGCACTCCCCGAAGAACTGGTCGAGGGCGGCAACGCCCGCGGCACCGGCACGACCATCCGGTTCTGGCCGGACGCCGAGATCTTCGAGACCACCACGTTCGACTATGACACCATCGCCCGCCGACTGCAGGAGATGGCGTTCCTGAACAAGGGCCTGACGATCACGCTCAAGGACGAGCGTGTCACCGACGAGGAGCTCGAGCTCGAGGCCCTGGCCGAGGAGGGCGACACCGCCCAGTCCCTGGACGGCCCGTCCTTCGACGACGTCGACGCCCCGGAGGCCGCCGCCGGTGAAGCGCCGAAGGCCCCGAAGAAGCGTGAGAAGAAGGCCGTCTACCACTACCCGGAGGGACTGGTCGACTACGTCAACCACCTCAACAAGGGCAAGACGGGCATTCACCCGTCCATCGTGGGCTTCGAGGCCAAGGGCGCGGACCACGAGGTCGAGATCGCCATGCAGTGGAACTCCGGTTTCAAGGAGTCGGTCCACACCTTCGCCAACACGATCAACACGCACGAGGGCGGCACCCACGAGGAGGGTTTCCGCGCGGCGTTGACCACCCTCATGAACAAGTACGCCCGCGATCACCGGTTGATCAAGGAAAAGGACCCGAAGCTCACGGGTGACGACTGCCGCGAGGGCCTGGCGGCCGTGGTGTCCGTGCGCGTCGGTGATCCGCAGTTCGAGGGCCAGACGAAGACCAAGCTCGGCAACACCGAGATCAAGTCCTTCGTCCAGCGCGCCGTCAACGAGCACGTCTCCTTCTGGTTCGACGCCAATCCGGCCGAGGCCAAGGCGATCGTCAGTAAGGCCGTCGCCTCCTCGCAGGCGCGCATCGCCGCCCGTAAGGCCCGGGATCTGGTGCGCCGCAAGTCCGCCACCGATCTCGGCGGGTTGCCGGGCAAGCTGGCCGACTGCCGTTCGAAGGATCCGGTCAAGTCCGAGCTCTACATCGTGGAGGGTGACTCGGCCGGTGGCTCCGCCAAGGCCGGCCGTGACTCCATGTACCAGGCGATTCTGCCGCTGCGCGGCAAGATCCTCAACGTGGAGAAGGCCCGGCTGGACAAGGTGCTCAAGAACGCCGAGGTCCAGGCCATCATCACCGCCCTGGGCACGGGCATCAACGAGGAGTTCGACCTCTCGAAGCTCCGCTACCACAAGGTCGTGCTGATGGCCGACGCCGACGTCGACGGCCAGCACATCGCCACCCTGCTGCTGACCCTGCTGTTCCGCTTCATGCCGCAGTTGATCGAGGAAGGCCACGTCTACCTGGCGAACCCGCCGCTGTACAAGCTCAAGTGGTCCAAGCACGAGCCGGGCTTCGCCTACTCCGACGCGGAGCGCGACGAGCAGCTCGAGGAGGGCCTGGCGAAGGGCTGGAAGATCAACACCGACGACGGCATCCAGCGTTACAAGGGTCTCGGCGAGATGAACCCGAACGAGCTGTGGGAGACCACCCTGGATCCGGAGGTGCGTTTCCTGCGTCGCGTGGATCTGCACGACGCGCAGCGCGCCGACGAGCTGTTCTCCATCCTCATGGGTGACGACGTCGCGGCCCGCCGCAGCTTCATCACCCGCAAGGCGAAGGACGTCCGCTTCCTGGACGTGTAGTTCCGCCGCGCGGGAGCGCAGCGTGACAGCGGATGAACGACGCCCCGGTGCCGCCCCTGGAAACAGGGGGCACCGGGGCGTCGTTTCTGCCACTCAGTCCATGTTGCGCTGCAGGATGCGGCCGAGCTCCGGGACGGCTGGGGTGATGAGCTTCGCGCCCTTGCCGCGCAGCGAGTTGTACGCCTTCGCCAGCGCAGGGATCGAGATCTGCTCGGCGTTGCGGTCGGCCACGGACATGAGCGCGTCGACGACCTGGGGGCTGCGGCCGGCGAGGAACTCGCCGAAGTCGGTCGAGGCGTCCGCCTGGAAGGCCTGCCAGTGCGGGTCGAGGTCACCGAGGAGGTCCGGGAGCATGCGGTTGACGCCCTTGGGGACGATGTTGCTGTCGACCTTCCGCGCGGCTGCGGCGGCGCCCTTGATCGCCATGCCGGTGATGCCGGACTGCTCCGAGATCTGGGACTCGACGAAGGCGGCGAGATCGGAGGCGACGGCGGGGCGCTTCTCGTCGCTGAGGAGCTGAGACAGGTCGGACATGTCGGAGCCTTTCGGATCAGGGATACGGGAATGAGTACAGCTTAGAGGGCGGGCGGTCCGCACTGCGCGGGCCGTTGCCGGAAATGCACAGGAAAAAAGCGATCCCCATGGTTCAGAACACCAACTTTGGGTGTACTCAACAACGGGGATCGCTGATGTTGCGGTTCTTCCACCGCAGAAACTTAGTCACACCAAACACACTAGTTAACTGCAACCACAACGGTTGCCAACTTTACACAGTTCACGCATGGCGCGCCAACCATTGCCACGGCCGTTACCGCCCCCGCTACCGGGCGGCCGCGAATTTCTCGTAGACCTCTCCGCAGACGGATGCGAAGGCGTTGTTTCGTCCCGTCAGGGGCTCGAGCAGGCGGACGGCGTCCTCGAGTCCCGCGCGGGCGGCCGCGACGTCGGCGAAGACGGGGACACCGGCAAAGTGCGCCCCCGGGGTGGCCGCCGCCTGGGCCAGGGCCGCGAAGCTGCGCACCTCCACCCGGTTCACGCGCGCGAACTCGTCGGCGATGAGCAGCAGCTGTTCCGGGGTCAGTCCCGGAATCATCGGCGGGCCCGCCGGACGCGTCCCTCAAGCGCCGCGTGCCCGGCGACGGTGTCGCGGGCGAGCTGGGCCACCTCGGCGTCGGCAAGCATGCGGGTGGCCGCGGTGACGATCGCGCGGACGGCGGCCTCATGCTTGCTCGAACCCTGGGCGCTGGCCAGCAGGGTCAGCGCGCGGTCCTGTTCGGAGGTCAGTCGCAGTGTCATGGCCATGTCTCAGTGATACCAGACTGATACCGTCGCGTGCGGCTGCAGGGCTCTGAGCGGCTCTCAACGTGCTTTTGCGGCGATTTCCCAGGTAGGATGGATCCGTCTAACCCCCGAACAAGAAGGTGAGCATGAGCGACGACAATAACGGGGCAGGGGACCTGTTCGACCGCATTCTCCCGATCGACATCAACGAGGAGATGCAGACCAGCTACATCGACTACGCGATGTCGGTCATCGTGGGTCGAGCCCTGCCGGAAGTCCGCGACGGCATGAAGCCCGTCCACCGCCGCATCATCTACGCGATGTTCGACTCCGGCTACCGCCCGGAGCGCAGCTACGTGAAGTCCGCGCGCCCGGTCTCGGACACGATGGGTCAGTTCCACCCGCACGGCGACTCCGCCATCTACGACACCCTGGTGCGTCTGGCACAGCCGTGGAACATGCGTTACCCGCTGATCGACGGCCAGGGTAACTTCGGTTCCCGCGGCAACGACGGCCCGGCGGCCATGCGTTACACGGAGTGCAAGCTCACCCCGATCGCCATGGAGATGGTCCGCGACATCCGCGAGGACGCCGTCAGCTTCTCCCCGAACTACGACGGCAAGACCGCCGAGCCGGACGTCCTGCCCTCGCGTGTGCCGAACCTGCTGATGAACGGCTCGAACGGCATCGCCGTCGGCATGGCGACCAACATTCCGCCGCACAACCTGAATGAGCTGGCCGAGGCGATCTACTGGTTGCTGGAGAACCCGAACGCCGACGAGAAGGCGGCGCTCGACGCCTGCATGAAGTTCGTCAAGGGGCCGGACTTCCCGACGGCCGGCCTCATCGTCGGCGACAGCGGCATCAAGGACGCCTACACCACTGGTCGCGGCTCCATCCGCATGCGCGGTGTGACCGCCATCGAGGAGGTCGGCAACCGGCAGACCATCGTGATCACCGAGCTGCCCTACCAAGTCAACCCGGACAATCTCATCGCCAACATCGCGGAGCAGGTCACCAACGGCAAGCTGGCGGGCATCTCCAAGATCGAGGACGAGTCCTCCGACCGCGTGGGCATGCGCATCGTCGTCACCCTCAAGCGCGACGCCGTGCCGCGCGTGGTCCTCAACAACCTGTACAAGCACTCGCAGCTGCAGACGAACTTCGGCGCCAACATGCTGTCGATCGTCGACGGCGTGCCGCGCACCCTGCGACTGGACCAGATGCTGCGCTACTACGTGGCGCACCAGATCGAGGTCATCGTCCGGCGCACCCGGTTCCGCCTCAACGAGAAGGAGGAGCGCGCCCACATCCTGCGCGGCCTAGTCAAGGCGCTCGACGCCCTCGACGAGGTCATCGCCCTGATCCGCGAGTCCGCCACGGTCGACATCGCCCGCACCGGCCTGATGGACCTGCTCACGGTCGACGAGACCCAGGCCGACCACATCCTGGCGATGCAGCTGCGCCGTCTGGCCGCTCTGGAGCGCCAGAAGATCGTCGACGAGCTGGCCGAGGTCGAGAAGATCATCGCCGATCTGAAGGACATCCTCGCCAGCCCCGAGCGCCAGCGCAACATCGTGCGCGACGAGCTCGCCACGATCGTCGACAAGTACGGCGACGAGCGCCGCACCCAGCTGGTCGCCGCCTCCGGGGACGTCTCCGAGGAGGACCTGATCGCGCGGGAGAACGTGGTGGTCACCATCACCTCCACCGGCTACGCCAAGCGCACCAAGGTCGACGCCTACAAGTCGCAGAAGCGCGGCGGCAAGGGCGTGCGCGGCGCTGAGCTCCGGCAGGAGGACGTGGTCCGCCACTTCTTCATCTCCTCCACGCACGACTGGATCCTGTTCTTCACGAACTTCGGCCGTGTCTACCGGCTCAAGGCCTACGAGCTGCCGGAGGCCAGCCGCACCGCCCGTGGCCAGCACGTGGCCAACCTGCTCGAGTTCCAGCCCGAGGAGCGCATCGCCCAGGTCATCCAGATCCAGTCCTACGAGGACGCCCCCTACCTGGTGCTGGCGACCGCCCACGGTCGCGTGAAGAAGTCCCGCCTGACCGACTATGAGTCGGCCCGCTCCGCCGGCCTGATCGCCATCAACCTCAACGACGACGACCGTCTCATCGGCGCCGCCCTGTGTTCCGAGGATGACGACCTGCTGCTCGTCTCCGAGGAGGGGCAGGCCGTGCGCTTCACCGCCGACGACGACCAGCTGCGCCCCATGGGACGCGCCACCGCCGGTGTGAAGGGCATGCGCTTCCGCGGCGAGGACCAGCTGCTGGCCATGAGCGTGGTGCGCGACGGCGCCTACCTGCTGGTGGCCACCTCCGGCGGCTACGGCAAGCGCACCGGCATGGAGGAGTACACCGCACAGGCCCGCGGCGGTCTCGGCGTGATGACCTTCAAGTACACCCCGAAGCGCGGCAAGCTCATCGGCGCTCTGGCCGTCGACGACGACGACCAGATCTTCGCCATCACCTCCGCCGGCGGCGTCATCCGCACCGAGGTCAACCAGATCCGCCCCTCCTCCCGCGCGACGATGGGCGTCCGACTGGTCAACCTCGAGGATGACGTCCAGCTGCTCGCCATCGACAAGAACGTCGAGGAAGAAGGCGAGGAGGAGGCCGAGAAGGTCGCCAAGGGAGCGGTGGACGGCCCGGCCGAGCGCAGCAAGAAGCAGACGCAGGAGAGCCTGGAGGAAATCGCTGGCGTAGAGTCGGACGAGACCAAAACCGGCGAAGATGTTACCGAGGAGTAAGAAATGGCAGCACGAGATGTAGCCGTGACCAGGATCTCGCCCCTGTCGGCCTTCCGTGTCGGCCTGGCCATGTCCCTGGTCGCACTGGTTGCCTGGCTCCTGGCCGTGGCTCTGCTGTACTCCGGCATGTCCGCCGCGGGTATCTGGGACCAGCTGAACAGCCTGATCGGTGACATCGGTGGCTCCCAGGCGATCACCTTCGGCATGGTCATCTCCTTCGCTGCGCTGATCGGCGCCATCGGCGCCATCCTGATGACGGTGCTCGCCCCACTGGCCGCGGTGGTCTACAACGCCATCGTGGACCTCTTCGGTGGCCTGACCGTCACCCTCCGGGAAGAGGCGGAGTAGGGCCACTGCAGAATGGTCGCCTGGTCGGGGAAAAATCTCCTTCGACCAGGCGATTTGTCATTTATCCGAAGTGGTGGGTAAAGTACATATTCGTTCCCAGGGCCTATAGCTCAGTCGGTTAGAGCGCATCGCTGATAACGATGAGGTCGCAAGTTCGATTCTTGCTAGGCCCACCAAGGAACAATGGGGCATTAGCTCAATTGGTAGAGCATCTGCTTTGCAAGCAGAAGGTCAGGAGTTCGATTCTCCTATGCTCCACAGGGAACACTGCAGGAACCACCCTCCGGGAACGGAGGGTGGTTCTTTTTTGTGGGCCCGGTTAGGGCGTCGGTGGGGTGGGGGAGTGGTTCCCAGTGCTGCCGCTATCAACGTGCAGGTGTTTCCGCCGAAGGCTCGCTCAACGAGGGACTGCGCGGCGTTTCACGTGAAACACTGTGTTCCGCTCGCTCGTGGGCTCCAGCCCGGTTTCACGTGAAACATCGGATTCCGGGCAGGTTCCGCGCCCAGCTGTCGAAGCGTCGCGGTCGTGTTTCCGGCAGACGGGGAGTGAAAGAGGGAACCGGCTTCCGGGGTGAGCCGGAGGTCGGTTCCTTCACGGGCGGGGAGATGCTTTCCCGGACGAGATCCGTTCGCGTGGCCTGTCCTACCGGGGGTTGATCACGCGGCCCCAGGTGGACTTGTTGCCCCAGATGTTCTGGCGCAGACCCTCCAGCTGCAGGATCTGGGAGTGGTCGACGAAGAGGTTGACCTCGTTGCCGTAGTTCTTGACGTACCACTCGAAGACGGGCCCGTCGGAGGCCTCGAACATGACGTTCTCCAGACCCAGGCCGTTGATGATGGAGGCGGCCGCCGAGGTGTTCCACTCGGCGACGTTCTCGGTGATGCCCTCGGACTCGATCATGATGATCGATGCGCCGGCGTTCAGTGCGCGCTTGCCGCGGTCGATGAGGTCACCTATGTCCTTCTTCGACTCGGCGGCGAGCTCCTCGACACCTGAGTCGCCACCGGAGCCGATCTGGATGCCCAGCTCGGGCTTGGCCTTCAGACCGGCCTTGGTCACCTTCTCCACCAGGCGCTCGAGGCCGGAGGTCGGCAGCATGATGAAGCCGGTGGAAATCTCGATCACATCGAAGCCGACGTCCTTGGCCTCCTTGAGGTACTGGTCGACGGCGTCCTCGCCGTAGCGCAGGACGGTCTCAATCCAGCCGCCCGAGGAGACGTAGGCGCCATTCTCATGGGCGATGTCGCTGAACTTGCGGACCTGCTCCGGCGGCAGCAGGGCAAACGAACCGCCGGCCCACTTGATGCCGTCAACCCAGGGGCCCGCGACGTCGAAGACGTCCTGCAGGTGCCGGGTGCCGAAGGTGTTGTAGTACGGGGCGCGGATCTCGGTCATGCCGTAGGTGCGCGGCTTGGCCGGGCGGTGGGCCCGCGGAACGAAGTTGAAGGCGACATCGAAGTCGATTGCGTTGGTCATGGTGGTGTCCTTTCTGTCGGTGCTTACTGGTTACGTTCGTGATTCCGGGTCGGGGAGACCTCGGCGAGGACCGCGGTTAGCTCCCTCACCGAGTCCCGGGACTCGAGGGTGTGGACGATCCCGGCGATCCGGTCGCGCAGCTCCGCATCCGCGAACGGCGCCGTCAGGGCGTCGAACTTGGCGCGGGCCCCGGCCCAGTCCAACGGTTGGGTGTGGAAGCCGGCGTAGGCCGATTCGGCGGTGTGGAATGCCGTGCCGTCGTCGAGGACGATGGTCAGGTCGGCGGACATCTCGGCCGGGAAGCGGCGTGAGAGCTCCTCGTCGGGAGTGATAACGACCTTGCTCATCAGTTGCTGGACGTCGGCGGCGACGATGCGTTCCGGGGCGTACTGCGCCGGGTTCAGCTCCCCGTCGATCAGCGCCACGGCGAGCATCCACGGCAGGGAGTGGTCGGCCTCCTCCTTGGTGCGGACGGTGCGCTTGTCGCCTTCCTCACCGCCACCGATGATCTTGTGGGCCACGTCGAAGGTTTTCAGCCGGATCTCGCGGATGCGGTTGATGTCGAAGCCCACCGACCCGCGGAGCTTGAGCGCGGCCTCCAGGGCCGACTGCGAGTGGATCTCGGCGTTGTACTTCTTGATGATCGTGTGTCGCACGGACTCGAGGTCCTCGGCGGACCAGTCGATCCCGAAGTCGCCGGCGACGGACTCCTTGAAGCCCTTGTTGCCCTCGAAGACCTCCTCCGGGCCCGTGATGCCGCGGGCCGCCAGCATGGCGTAGAAGGTGCCCTCCTTGGCCACATGCGGGTACGCCAGCCCTTTCCAGTGGCTGAGGTTGCCGGTACGGGTCACCCGCAGGGCGACGTTCGCGGTACCGGTCATCGCGGCGGCGTTGGCGATCTGCCCGGCGTCCAGGCCGAGTGCCTTGGCGGCGGCCGCGCCGGCGGCGAAGGCGCCCTGCGTCGTGTGGTCGAAGCCGCGGTCGCGCACCGGAGCGACGTCGGAGAGCCGCGTGTGGATCTGGTAGGCCACGGCAAGCGCGGTGAGGAAGTCGGCGCCGCTGGCGTCGGCGCTCTCGGCCGCGGCGAGGACCGCACCCAGGTTGTCCGACGGGTGGTTCGTCTCGCCCTTGGCGAGGTACGAGTCCATGAAGTCGAGGTACCGGCTCAGCGCGGAGTTGTAGAAGGCCGCCCGCTCCGGCGATGTCTTCCCACCGCCGATCATCGTGGCGGTGCCGAGCCCACCGGCCTGGAGGTCCGTCAGGAGACCGCGGATGGCGACGGTCGGTTCGCCGTCGAGGGCGCCGATGGCCACGCCGAGGGTGTCCAGGACGCGGATCTTGAGCTGCTCGAGGGCCTCCGGACTCATCTGCTCGAGGGAGGCCTGCTCGACGAATTGCGCGAGCTGCTGGATTTCTGTCATGTCTCTACCCCTTTCCCAGGGGCGATCCCGTGCCGGGGTGACCCCTGTCTATGACTTTCAAGTTAGGCTAGCCTCACCTAGCTGCCTGGTTAACAGTATAATCGTACTGTTTTGAATGTCAAGGCCCTGACCTGCATCATTTCCTTCGATGGGGGAGATGCCCGGTGCGCTGCACAGACCACAACTTCAGGAAGACATGAAAAAGCGCCCCGCCCCGGGAGGGGCTGGGCGCTGATCGGGTAGGACGAAGCGCGGCGGGTGCCGCAGCGTGCCTAGGTCTGGTTGTCGTCCGGGTTGCGGCCGATCTTGCGGTCGAACTCGTCCTCGAGCTCCTCGCCCTGGGCCTGCAGGTCACCGAGTTCGGCGGTCTCGCCGGAGCCCTTGGTCTCCTCGGCCTCCTCGGTCACGTCGCGCTCGATCTCCTCGGCGGCCTGGTCGGCGGTCTTCTGGGGGTTGGCGTCGGCGTCGGTGGCGACGTTCTCGGCGTTGTCGGGGGTCTCCATGGTGTCCTCCTCGGGGATGTCGGTCAGGTTCTCGGATCGGTGGGTCTCCAGCTGCTCGTCGAGGGCGCTCAGCAGCTCTTCGTCACGCTCGGCGGGCTCCTCCGCGAGATCGCCGGCGGGGGCCTGCTGACCCTCCGGCGTGCTGGTGGAGTACACGAGCGTGGCGGTTGACTCCTCGGTGGCCGCGCCCTCGTCGGAGAAGTCCTGGACGTGCGGCGGGGTGGTCCCCGGCTCCGGGCGGCGGGTGAACCAGTAGTACAGGGCCGCGATCAAGGCGGCCACCAGGGCCAGCAGGCCGAAGTTCCGCATGGTGTTCCGGCGCTTCTTCCCCTGTGCCTTTTTCGCCTTCTTCTCGGCGGCCTTGGCGCGCCTGGAGGCGTCCTTGCGCAGATCCTTCCGGGTCTTGCGGAAGGCCTTCTTGGCCTTGTCGGCCTCTGCCTGGGCCGTGTCGGGATGGCTGAGATCCCCGCGGGCCTTCTCCAGACGGGCGCGGGCCGCCTTGGTCAGCGCCCCCGCCTCGCGGCGGGATTCGTCGAGCAGCTCGGCGGAGCGCCCCTTGAGGTGATCGAGGTCGACGGAGCCGGCGGCCTCGGCCAGGGTCTCGTAGGCCTCGCGGGCCTTCTGCTCGCGGTGGTCCTTGGCGCGGCCCCAGACGGACGAGGCCGCGGACAGAGCCATCTTCAGGGTTAACGGATTCATGTGACTCCTTGCGCTCGGGTGAGTTGCTCTTTCAGTGCCATCCAGCGTAGCTACGTTTCGATCCCCGCCGCCGGGTTCGCGTCATTTTTCCGGCGTTCTGCCAGCGAGTCTGAAGCGGCTCCCACGCCTCCCGGACCCCGCGCCCGCGGCCCCGGAAAACATGTGGGGAACTCTGCCGGCCACCCCGGAAACGGGTTAGACAGCTCGGTACGGAAAAGGCGTGCCGCACGCCGTGGGCCCGCGAATTATATTCACGGCGGCAGTAATTGAAAGACCAGGCCAACGCCTATTCTCAAAGTAATATCTTTGAGTTCCCTGTTCTGATTCCGGTCCCGTCTTGCTACATTCGCCACCACTTCATCAACAGCCCGCCAGGGCCCGCAACCGCAGAGGAGGAGAACATGAACGTGGCCACCATGCACCGCCGCGCAACGTCCCGATTCTCCGCCTCCGCGCCGCTCGACACCGAGTCCGCCGACACCGGCGCCCACCTCACGGGTGCGCACACCGCCCCCGCGCCCACGGCCGCCGCCCGCCCCCGCACGGCGCTGTCCTTCGAGGTCATCCCGCCCCGCCACGACGCGGATCAGGCCAAGATCGCCGATCTCCTGGCCACCCTCGAGTCCTACAACCCGGACTACATCGCCGTGACCAGTTCGCGGCGCTCCGGCTGGCTGGAGGGCACCACCGAGTTCATCGCGCAGATCTCCGCGACCACCCGCATGCGCCCCCTGGCGCACCTGGCCTGCACGGCGGGCGACCGCGGGGAACTGCTCACCTGGATCAACCGGCTCGTCGACGCCGGCGTCCGCGGCCTGCTGGCCCTGCGCGGCGACCTCGACGAAGGGCAGACCGGGCTGCCGCCCGGTCACCTCCAGCACGCGGACGAGCTCGTCCGTCTCATCCGCGACGTCGAGAAGCAGCAGGCCCTGCGCTTCGCCGCCGGCCGCCTGGCCGTCGGCGTCGCCGCCTACCCCAACGGGCACGCCGAGTCCGCGAACTACGACGAGGACATCGACGTCCTGCTGGCCAAGCAGCGCTCCGGCGCCGACTTCGCCATCACGCAGCTGTTCTTCGACGCGGAGGACTTCCTCCGCTTCGCGGAGAGAGCCCGCCTGGCGGGCGTGACCATCCCGCTCATCCCCGGCATCATGCCGATGACGAGCGTTCAGCGGCTGCGCCGAATGGGGCAGCTCTCCGGGCTGACCGTCCCCGACCGGCTGATACGCCGGCTCGAGACCGCCGGTCCGGAGGGCGAGCACGAGGTCGGACTCGGCCTCACCGCTGAACTGGGGCAGACCATCCTGGACGCCGGCACCGGGGGTCTGCACATCTACACCCACAACAAGCCGGATGTCACCACAGAACTGCTGGACCGCATAGGAGTGGCGCCCCGCCCACCGGGCGGATGAGCCGCACACCCACTGCATGCACCGGGAGCCCCCGCGAAGAGCAGTTCAGAACCATCGAACACCTTCCGAAAGGCTTCCTTTTTCATGTCTGCACACACTTTTCCCGCCGCCACCATCGAGGGCTACCCGCGCGTCGGCCCCAACCGTGAGCTGAAGAAGGCTCTCGAATCCTACTGGGCCGGACGCATCGACGCCGGGACCTTCACCTCCACCGCGCACTCCCTGCGCGTGGACACCTACGCCCGGCTGCGGAACCTGGGGCTGACCGGGGACTACGCCATCCCGGCGGATGTCGCGCTCTACGACCAGGTCCTGGAGACCGCCCTGACCGTGGGCCTGCTCGGCGGCGACGCGGATGAGGTCCCCCTCGACGAGGAGTTCGCCCTCGCCCGCGGCAACGCCGAGCGCGCCCCGCTCGAGATGACCAAGTGGTTCGACACCAACTACCACTACATCGTCCCCGAGGTCGCCGAGGCCGGCCGCTTCGTCGCCCGCCCCGACCGCGTGCTCTCGCTCGTCGCCGAGGCCCGGGCCGCCGGCCACACCGTGCGCCCCTACCTCGTCGGTCCCGTCACCCTGCTGGCCCTGTCCAAGCCGGCCGAGGGCGCCGGGAACCCGCTGGAGCGCCTGGCCGAGCTCACCGAGTCCTACCGGGTCGTCCTGTCCTCCCTGGCCGCCGCGGGCGTCGACTGGATCCAGCTCGCCGAGCCGGCCCTGACCGCCGACCTGCAGGTCGCCCCCGACGACCGGCTCGCCGATCACGCCGCCACCGCCTACGGCACGCTTCTCGACGCCCGCGTCGGCGCCGAGCGCCCGAACGTCCTGGTCACCACGCCCTACGGCTCCCTGCGCGCCGGACTGGACGCCCTGACCCAGGCCGCGCCGGAGGCCCTGCACGTCGACCTCGCCCCGGCCACCCTGGCCACGGATCCGGAGTACCCGCGACGCGTCGCCGCCGCCGTGGGGCCGGAGACCACGCTCGTCGCCGGCGTGGTCGACGGCCGCAACGTCTGGGCCGCGGACCTGCGCGAGCGGCTCACGGTGCTCGAGTCGCTGCGCGACGCGGGCGTCGAGAAGCTGTCCGTGTCCTCCTCGGTGTCCCTGCTGCACGTGCCGCACACCGTGGCCGTCGAGACGAAACTGCCCGTCGACGTCGCCGGGTGGCTGTCCTTCGCCGACGAGAAGATCGGCGAGGCCACGGCCCTGGCCACCGCGCTGAATGACGGCACCGTCGCCGCCGCGGACGCCTTCGCCCGCTCCGACCGCGCCGTGCGCACCCGCCGCGAATCGCACCGCACCCACGACGAGGCCGTCCAGGCCCGTGTCGCCGAGCTGCCGGAGGGGGCGGTCCAGCGCGAACCGGCCTTCGCCGGGCGCGTCGAGGCACAGAAGTCCCTCGACCTGCCGGAGCTGCCGACCACCACGATCGGTTCCTTCCCGCAGACCGCCGAGGTGCGCAAGGCGCGCGCCGGCCACCGCGCCGGTGAACTCACCGACGCCGAGTACGAGGCCGCGCTGAAGGAGGAGATCCGCAGCGTCATCGACCTGCAGGAGCGCCTCGGCCTCGACGTGCTCGTCCACGGCGAGCCCGAGCGCAACGACATGGTCCAGTACTTCGCCGAACTCCTCGACGGTTTCGTCACCACGGAGTTCGGCTGGGTCCAGTCCTACGGTTCCCGCTGCACCCGCCCGCCGCTGGTCATCGGTGACGTCTCCCGGCCCGAGGCCATGACCGTCGAGTGGGCCCGCTACGCCCAGTCGCTGTCCGAGAAGCACGTCAAGGGCATGCTCACCGGCCCCGTGACCATCCTGGCCTGGTCGTTCACGCGTGACGACGTCCCGCTGTCCGTCTCCGCCGACCAGATCGCGCTGGCCCTGGCCGACGAGGTCGCCGACCTCGAGAACGCCGGCATCCGGATCATCCAGATCGACGAGCCCGCCCTGCGCGAGCTGCTGCCGCTGCGCTCGGACGCCCGTGCCTCCTACCTGGACTGGGCCGTGCGCTCCTTCCGCCTGGTGGCCCTGGACGCGAAGCCGGACACCCAGATCCACACCCACCTCTGCTACTCCGAGTTCGGCCAGATCATCGAGGCCGTTGCGGCGCTGGACGCGGACGTGACCTCGATCGAGGCCGCCCGCTCGCGGATGGAGCTGCTCGGCGACCTCGAGGACTCCTTCACCTCGGAGATCGGCCCCGGCATCTGGGACATCCACTCGCCTCGCGTGCCGAGCGTCGGCGAGCTCTCCGAGCTGATCAAGGCCGCGCTGGTCAACGTGCCGGCCGAGCGTCTGTGGATTAACCCGGACTGCGGCCTGAAGACCCGCGGCTACGCCGAGGTTGAGCCGGCCCTGCGCAACCTGGTCCTCGCCCGCGACCTGGTGGCCGAGTCGCTGCAGCCGGTGAAGTAAGCGGTGACGGTAGGCGGTCGCGGGGTGGCCGGGATCCGGTGCGACCGACGGACCCGGGCCACCCCGCGGACAGCGCCGGATGAGGCGCCGCCACCGCGCCCCCCGTCTCACCCGTAAGGTAAGGGGGACTCCCGGCACGACGCGACCGCGTTCACTAGGATGGTCCGCATGACCAACAAGACCGCTACCGCGACGCTGCACACGAACCGCGGCGACATCGTCATCGAGCTGTTCGGCAACCACGCCCCCGAGACCGTCGACAACTTCGTCGGCCTGGCCCAGGGCACCAAGGAGTACAAGACCGAGAACGCCTCCGGCACCGACAAGGGCCCGTTCTACGACGGCGCGATCTTCCACCGCGTCATTGACGGCTTCATGATCCAGGGCGGCGACCCGACCGGCACCGGCCGTGGCGGCCCGGGCTACATGTTCGCCGATGAGTTCCACCCCGAGCTGCGCTTCGACCGCGCCTACCTGCTGGCCATGGCGAACGCCGGCCCGGGCACCAACGGCTCGCAGTTCTTCATCACCACCGGCCCGACCCCGCACCTGAACAACCGGCACACCATCTTCGGCGAGGTCACCGACGCCGAGTCCCAGAAGGTCGTCGACGCCATCTCCTCCACCCCGACCGACCGCATGGACCGCCCGAATGAGCCGGTGGTCATCGAGTCCGTCGAGATCTCCGAGTAAGAACCCGCTTCTTTCCCGGCATCCTCCACCCGCGCCGAGTGCGGTCCCTTCCTGGGCCGTGCCGCGCGGGTTTTCTTGTACCCGGATTCATGAGAACCGAAAGGAACCCGACCCGATGACTGAATGGCTGCGCCGCTGGTACCGCGACGTGCCCGCGACGACCGTCTTCGCCCTGCTCGCGGTACTGGTGTGGCTGGTCACCGCGGTGCAGTCGCGGTCGATCATGGCCAATCTCTCCGGCTCCCCGCTCGCTGAGGCGTGGATCCTGTGGGGACCCGCGGTCCTGTCCTCCCCGTTGGGTGCGTTGCGGGCGATCGGGGCGGTGTTCCTCCACGTGGATCTGAGCCACCTGGCGATCAACGTCTTCCTGCTCATGCTCATCGGTCGTGAGGTCGAGCGATACACCGGCACCGCCCTCTACACGGCGGCGTTCTTCGCCGGCGGCATCGGCGCCTCCGCCGCGGTGCTGTGGATGGCCCCCACCACCCCGACCGCGGGCGCCTCCGGCGCGATATACGCGCTGATGGTGCTGCTCGTCGGAGTGGCTCTACGACGCCGCGCCGACCTGCGGGCCCCGCTCATCCTCATCGCAGTCAACCTGGTCTATACCTTCATGAGCTCCAGCGTGTCGCTCTGGGGGCACCTCGGCGGCCTGGTCTTCGGTTTCCTCATGCTCGGTTTTGTCATTCACCGCAGTCCCCGCGTCCGGTGGGCGGGCGTGCTGGCGGTCCTGGCGGTGTCGGTCGCGCTCACAATGGGGTGGTTGATGGATGTCGGCGGGGTGTCCCTCACGTTCTGAGTGCGATTCATGTGATTTTTGGGGGTGATGCGGGGCGGTGCCGTGGCGGGGTGTGCGGCACCTGGGGACAACTCGGGAAGTTATTCACCGTTTCCACCGCAACCGGAATTGTCCACAAGAGTTATCCACAGTGTGGATAACTACACTTTTGTTATTTCCCAACACCTGAGCTAATCCAGGCTGACTCACCTTGAATTACAAGAATTTTCTCGAACTGATGCTCGTCCGGTGGAATTAGTGCACAGATACTTCCACAGCTTGTGGATAAGTGGAATTTCACCCGGATTCGTCACAATTCCACAGATTTACCCACAGCCTGTGGATAACTTTTTCCCAATGGTGTGCGTCTTCCACAGTTTGTGGGGTTCAGGTTCCGGACATCCGGGAAACTTGTCATTCACCCCCGCGCGGCGCGTCGGCCATCTCCCGGCCACCCTGTTTCCCGGGGCGGCGGGAAACGCCGGTGAAGACTGTGCCGGGAGCGGGGCGCTGCGTGTCTTAAGGCCGTTCAGGTGGGGAAATGCAGAAAAAGAGTGCGCAGCTGCGCACTCCTGACCGCCGTTGGTCGGTGTGGGGAGAAGGAAACTCGCCCTGCGAAGGCCTTGTTCCACGGTCACGGGCAGTTTTTGTGATTCAGTGGTCCGCGTTCTCCCCGGGTTCCGTCGTGACGCGTTGAATCACATGTCTCCGATCCGCTCACGGACCAGGAATCGGGACGGTCGGAGGAATGCCAGTTCCCTCGGCGTCGCGGGGCCGGGCGGGATGTGCCGGTTCCTGTAATTTCGCAGGTGAATGATCCGGAGTGACCGGCAAAAACACAAAACCCGGGTCCCACTGGGTTGTCCGTCGGAGAGGGAGCGGCCTCCTCCGGTCATCGCGCGCCGTTGCTGGTGCCGTCCGGTTCCTCACACCCATCTGCCGCGCCACGCCCTGTGGGCCGAAGGCCACCACCCGGCCCCCAGGCCGGGTCTGAACGGGCTACGGGACGGGGAGAACCTCACCGTTAAGAGGCTCCCTTCGGGCAAGTGCAGAACGTGCGCAGCTACGCACTCCTGGGCGGGCAATCACAAAAGCCCCGGACCAACAGGTCCGGGGCACGGCCGCACAGGCGCACAGCGGTCAGGCAGTCAAGCGGTCAGCGCCAGCCCATCGTCATCAGCAGGCCGACGATGAACAGACCGAAGCCGATGCCGTAGTTCCAGGCGCCGAGCTCGAGCATGAAGGGGATCATGTCGCCGGCGAGGTAGTTCACGACCAGCCAGGCCAGTCCCAGCAGCATGAACGCGAACATCAGCACCTTGTACCACATGGGCGTGCCGCCGGTGTTGATCTTGACCGGCGTGCGGTTGGCGGTCGACGGGGTCGACGCGGTGACGGGGTTCTTGTTGATCTTGGCTTTGGGCATGGCACACCTTCAGGGTCAGGGGTTCATGGCGGGGACGAGGTGCTCGCCGCGGCCGCGTGTTCCTGCCGATAAGACTACCAGCCGGGAATCAGCGGCTCGGGCGGAAGCCAACCGCTTCAAGGCTGGCCACCGGTCAGCGCGCCGAGGTCGAATTCCCAGTACCGGACGGTCACGACGGCGTCGCGGCGCAGGGTCTCACCCTCGGCGGGCTGGGACACCGCGATCAGCCCCTGGTCGATGAGCGCACCGGTGGCCACCGGCTCGCCCGCGCGCAGGTTGCCGTCGGGGCCCTCCCACCCGGCTGACCGCAGGGCGGCCAGGGCCTCCTGCCGGTCCATGCGGGTGATGTCGGGCATCTCGAACAGCTGGCCGTTGGACACCTCCAGCACGACGGTGGAGCCGCGCGGGGAGGAGGCGCCCTCGCCCTGGACGGAGATCACCTCGCCCTCGGGGAGCAGAGAGTCGACCATCTGCACCTGCGGGACGAAGTCCAGCGAGTTCAGGGTGGCCTCCGCCTGGGACAGCTGCATGCCGCTGAGCACCGGGATGCGCACCTGCTCGGGGCCGGTGGACACGGTGATCGTCACCGTGGAGCCCTTGGAGATCTGCGAGCCACCGACCGGGTTCTGCGAGACGACCTGTCCCTCGGCCACGGTGTCGGAGCTCTCCTCCTGCACCTGCTGCTCGAGCTGGAGTTCCGCCTCGGCCAGCACGTCGGCGGCCTCCTGCACGGTCAGGCCGGTGACGTCGGGGACATCGGTGACCTCGCGTCCGGAGGAGACCGTCAGGGTGACGGAGGTGCCCTTCTGCAGCTGTGAACCGGCGGTGGGGTTGGTGCGGATGACCGTGTTGCGTTCCACGTCGGGGCTGGGTTCCTCGTTGACGTCGACCCGCAGCTCCAGCTCCTCGAGCTGTGTCACGGCGGTCTGGCGGTCCACGCCGGCCAGGTCGGGGACGGTGACCATCTGGGAGGCGATCTGCTGTTCGCTGCGGTCCCGCCACAGATCCCAGGCGAACGCCCCGCCGATGCCGAGGACGACCAGAGCCAGCAGTACGGCGAGCCAGCGCAGCCAGCGGTTGCCGGAGCTCTGCCCCCTGTGGCCGCGGGTCGCACCGCGTGACGACGCCGCGCCCGTCGCGGCGGCAGTCACCGGCGGCGGGACCGCCGCCGCGGCCGTCCGTGTCGGGGTGACCGGCGGGGAGACGGTCGTCGGGGCATCGTCCTCGTCCGGGACGGCGACGTGCGAGCGGGCGGCCTGGGTGACCGCGTTGCGGGCCAGCAGCTCGAGGTCGTCGCGCATGTCGAGCGCCGTCTGGTACCGGTCGGCCGGGTGCTTCGCCATGGCGGTGAGCACCACGGAGTCGATGTTGACGGCCGCGGTGGGCGCCAGATCCGGCAGGGACTCCGACGGGGGAGCCGCCTCCTCCTGCACATGCTGGTAGGCCACGGCGAAGGGGGTCTCGCCCTCGAAGGGCGGGCGGCCGGTGACCAGCTCGTACATCACGCACCCGAGGGCGTAGACGTCCGAGCGTGCGTCGGCCGACTTGCCGCGCGCCTGCTCTGGGGAGAGGTAGTGGGCGGTGCCGATCACCGCGGAGGTCTGCGTCATCGCCGAGGTGGAGTCATCAAGTGCCCGGGCGATGCCGAAGTCCATCACCTTCACCGCACCGGTGTTGGTGATCATGATGTTCGCCGGCTTCACGTCGCGGTGGATGATCCCCGAATCGTGGGAGGCCTGCAGCGCCTCGCAGGCGGGGATGAGGATGTCGGCGGCGGCCGCCGGCGTCAGCGGGCCGTCCTCGCGGATGATGTCGCGCAGGGTGCGCCCGTGGACGCGCTCCATGACGATGAAGGGGACGCCGACGCCGTCGATCTCCGTTTCGCCGGTGTCGTACACGGCGACGATCGCGGGATGGTTGAGCCGGCCGGAGTTCTGCGCCTCCCGGCGGAAACGCTCGCGGAAGCTGACGTCGCGGGCGAGTTCCACGCGCAGCATCTTCACGGCCACGCCCCGGCCGAGCAGGGTGTCATGGGCGGCGTAGACGTCGGACATGCCGCCGGTGCCGATGACCTCACCGAGATCGTAGCGGTTCCCGATCAGGGTCATGGTCCACCTCCGTTGGTCTGGTTGGCCGGGCCGTCGATCTGTTGGGTAACGGCCGCCCCAGGAATGTCGCCGGAATCGGCTCCGGCGTTACCCTGGGCGGCGGTTCCCGGGTCGTCCACGGTGCCGGTTCCACCGGTCCCGCCGGCGTTCCCGGTAGCGGTTCCGCCCGTGTCCCCCGTGTCCCCGGTATCCCCGGTACCGCCCCCGTCACCACCCGTGCCGCCGGTACCGCCATCGTTGCCGCCCGTGGTCGGGACGGTCACCGGCGGCGGGGTGATCTGCGTCGGGGGAGTGCCCTCCGGCGGGGAGGTCGGGCCCGGCGTCGGGCTCTGCTGTGGCCTCGTGGTCGGGGAGTTCTCCCGCGGGGAGGTCGGGGCCGGCGTCGGGTTCCACCACTGCGTCGGTGCGGGCTCGGGCGACGGCGTCGGGGTCACCCACTCGGTGACCACCTCCGGCGGCACGGTCGACGGCTCCGGGTCATCGCCACCGGTCAGCCCGGAGAACAGGCCGGCCTGCGCGGCGAGCACGGCACCACCGACGGCCGCGGCGATCACGACGGCGATGAGGATGCCGGTGCCGAACCCGCCCGACCTGCCCGTATCGGCTTTCCGGCTCGGTGCCTGGACCGGGCCGGACGAGGTGGGCGGACGGGTGGCCGCCGCCCCGCCCGCCATCCCGGCGGCCGCGCCGGCACCTGCGCCGGTGGCCAGTTCGGTGGCCGGGTGCACGGTCGTCGGGTGCGCCACCGCCCCGAGCGCGCGGGTCGAGGCGGTCGGGGAGGGTTCGGGGGCGACCCGCGCCATGGCGGCCGAGGCCGGCTGCGGGGGACGCTTGCCCAGCCGCACCGCGGAGACCGCCAGGGCCATCTCGTTGCCGTCGGCGAACCGCGCGTTCGGGTCCTTGCGCAGCGCGATGCCGATCAGCTCGCGGGTCTGGGCGGTGACCTGCGTCGACAGCGCCGGCGGGGCGTTGTTGATGTGGGCCAGGGCCACCGACACCGAGGAATCCCCAGTGAAGGGGCGCTTGCCGGCGAGCATCTCGTAACCGACCACGCCGAGGGAGTACACGTCCGACGAGGAGGTGACCTCCTGGCCCTGCGCCTGCTCGGGGGAGACGTACTGCGCCGTTCCGACGACCATGCCGGTGCGGGTCAGCGGCACGGCGGCGGCCGCCTTGGCGATGCCGAAGTCGGTGATCTTGACCCGCCCGTTCTGGGTGACCATCAGGTTGCCGGGCTTGATGTCGCGGTGGACCATGCCCATGCGGTGGATGATCGACAGCCCGTGGGCCGCCTGCTCCAGCACGTCGAGGGCGAGCGTCTCGTGCAGCGGCCCCTCGCGGAGCAGCAGGTCGGCCAGTGATTCGCCGCGCACGTACTCCATGGCGATGAAGCAGAACGTGTGCCCGGCCGGGTCGGGGATCTCGCGGTAGTCGTAGGTGCGCACGACGTTGTCGGAGTCGATCAGCTGCGCGGCGTCCGCCTCGTTGCGGAACCGCTCCAGGAACTCGTTGTTGTCGGAGAACTCCGGGCGCAGCACCTTGATCGCGACCTCACGGTCGTTGACGACGTCATCGGCCAGCCACACGGTGGACATGCCACCGCGGCCGATGATCCACTGCAGGCGGTAGTCCTCGCCGATGAGCCCCTGCAGCCGCTCGATTCCGTCGACGTCGGCCATCAGGCACCTCCCTGCACCGCGGCGTCGAGCACCGCGCGGCCCACCGGGGAGGCCACCTGGCCGCCGGTGGCGGAGGTGCCGTAGCCGCCGCCGTTCTTGACGACGACCCCGACGGCGACGTCGGCGTCCGGATCGAAGGCGACGTACCAGGTGTGCGGGGGAACGCCCTCGCCGTGCTCGGCGGTACCGGTCTTGGAGGCGATGCCGCCGCGGCCGCCGGTGGTGTTGCGCTCGGAGGCGTACATCAGCTCGGTCAGCTGCGCGGCGATCTCGGGACTGACCGCCTGGGTGATCTCACGTGGCTCGCGGGTGCGCAGCTCCTCCAGATCGGAGCTGGTGATCCGGTCGACGAGGTAGGGCTCCATGCGTCGGCCCTCATTGGCGACGGTCGCGGCCATCACCGCGGCCTGCAGCGCGGACATCGTCACGTCGCGCTGGCCGATGGCGGTCTGGCCGAGCGCGGCGTCGTCGGGCAGCTCACCGAGCGAGCCCGACGCCATCGGCACACCCAGGTCATAGGTCTCGCCCACGCCGAAGGCCTCGGCGGTCTGGCGCATCGCGTCGGCGCCGATGTCGATGCCCATCTCCACGAAGGCGGTGTTGCAGGAGTACTGGAAGGCGGTCAGCAGCGAGACCTGCCCGCCGCCCGCGCAGGCCTGCCCGGCGTAGTTGGTCAGGGTGGTGGTGGTGCCCGGCAGGGTGATCGAGGCCGCGCCGGTCAGCTGCGAGTCCGGGCTGTAGCCGTTCTGCAGGCCCGCGGCGGTGGTGATGACCTTGAAGATCGAACCCGGCGGCAGCGTCTCCTGGGTGGCGTGGTTGAGCAGCGGGTTGTCCGGATCGGTGGTCAACTGCTCCCACGCCTGGGCGGAATTCGGGCCGACGATGGCGTTCGGGTCGTAGTTCGGGCTCGAGGCCATGGCGAGCACCTCGCCGGTGGACGGGCGCAGGGCGACGACGGCGCCCTCGTAGCCGTTGCCGACCAGCTGGTTGTGGGCGACCTGCTGCGTGGTCGGATCGATGGTCAGCTCGATGTTGGCGCCGTCCGGGGTCTGCCCGGTGAGGCGATCCAGCCAGTTGGTGGTGAACAGCGAATCGTCGGTGCCGTTGAGGATGCTGTTGTAGCTGGCCTCCAGGCCGGCGACGCCGTAGGTGTCCGAGAAGTAGCCGACGGTCGAGCCGAAGGCCGCCGGGTTGTCGGTGCCGTAGGAGCGCTGGTAGACGCCCTCCGCGTTGGGGGAGCTGGAGGCCAGCACCTGTCCGCCGGCGGAGATCTGGCCGCGCGGAATCATCCTCGACTCGTAGAAGCCGCGCGCGTTGAGCGGGTTGTTCGCGTACTCGTCCTGCCGGAAGGACTGGATGATGGTCAGGTTGACCAGCAGCACGAGGGTCAGCAGCAGCGAGAAGATCGCCACGAAACGGATGGAACGGTTCATCTAGCGTCCCACCTCCTGCTGCTCGGCCGAGGGGAAGTAACCGGTCCCGCTCCCGCCGTCGGCGATGGCGGCCGCCGGGGTCCCGGTGGTCTCCGCCGGGCGGCGGGCGGAATCGGAGATGCGCAGCAGCAGCCCCAGCAGGATGTAGTTGGCCATCAACGAGGAACCACCCGCGGACATGAACGGGGTGGTCAGACCCGTCATCGGCATGAGCGCACTGATGCCGGCGGTGACGACGAAGATCTGGATGGCGATGGCCAGGGACAGGCCGGCGGCCACCAGCTTGCCGTAGGAGTCGCGCACGGTCAGCGAGACGCGGAACCCGCGGGCCACCAGCAGGGCGAAGAGCACCAGCACGGCGGCCAGGCCGATCAGGCCGAGCTCCTCACCCACGGCGGCGAGGATGAAGTCCGTGTGGGCCACCGGCACCAGCTCGGGGTGCCCCTGGCCCAGACCGGTGCCCGTGATACCGCCCCAGGACATGCCGAACAGCGCCTGGGACAGCTGGTAGCCGGTGGAGTCGTAATGGGCGAGCGGGTCGAGGAAGTTGGCCACGCGCTCCTGGATCTTTCCGGACACCGCGTAGACGGCCGCCGCCCCCAACCCGACGAGCGCGACGCCGATGACGAGCCAGGACACCCGGGCGGTGGCCAGGAACAACATGCCGAGCACCGTGGTGAACAGCAGCAGCGCCGGACCGAAGTCATTGGAGGCGGCCATGATGAGGATGGCCACCGCCCACACCGCGAGGATGGGGGCCAGGTCACGCAGGCGCGGGAACTCCAGGCCCAGGAAGCGGTAGCCGGCGACCGTGAACAGGGCGCGCTTGTTCACCAGCAGCTGGGCGAAGAACAGCAGCAGCAGGATCTTGGAGAACTCACCCGGCTGCACGGTGAAGGGGCCGATGCTGATCCAGATGCGGGCGTCGGCGTTGACCGACGTCGGCCACACCAGCGGCAGCGCCAGGAAGATCAGGCCCACCAGGCCCAGCAGGTAGGAGTACCGGCTCAGGGACTTGTGGTCGCGCAGCAGCACGAGCACCCCGATGAGCAGGACGATGCCCACCAGGGTCCACAGGATCTGGCGGCTGGCCATGCCCGTGTCATTGGCTATGTCGAGACGGTAGACCATGACCAGGCCCAGGGCGTTGAGCACCGAGGCCACCGGCAGCATGATCTGGTCGGCGTGCGGGGCCTTCAGGCACATCGCGATGTGCGCCGCGGAGAAGACGACGATGAAGCCGCCGATCAGCCACAGCATGTCGGTGGTCAGGGCGTTGCCCTGGGACAGCTCCAGATTCGCCAGCATGACCGCGAGAACGATCGCGGCCAGGATGAGCAGGCCCATCTCGGTGCGGCGGGAGCCGAGTCGCTTGAGAAAGTTCATTTAGTTCACCTCCCGGCAGTTGACCCCCGGGGACGACAGATCCCCGGAGTCGGCAACCGCGCCGGGTTCAGGGGCATCGGGGTTGGCGGTGTCGGCGGGTTCGGCGGGTGCCGCGGGATCCCCCTCCGCCGGCGGGTTCTCCCGGGTCACGCACACGGGCAGCGCCTGGTCGGCGAGCCGGCGCAGCTGCTGGTTGACCTGATCATAGGACCCGCCCTCGAGGCCGGGCACGCTGGCGCGCACCGACTCCGGCAGATCCTGCAGGGAGAACGAGGGGCAGTCCTCGCTGCCCTCGACGTCGACGAGCCGCAGGTCACCCTCCGCGTTGAGGCAGGCCTCCTGGAAGGGGGAGTGCAGGTCGCGGCCGAAGATGGAGAAGTCGACGCCGTGCTCGACGACGAGCTGGTCGTCCGCGCCCGTGGCCAGGAAGTAGGAGCTGTCCACGCGCTGGTAGGCCCACCAGCCACCGCCGACGAGCCCGATGAGCACGACGAGTGCGACGATCAGGGCGGAGAGACGAAAAGTGCCGCCTCGGCGCGGCACTTCCTCCTCCTCGGCAGCCTCGGGTACCTCACCGGCACCCGAGAGCGGTTGTGGCGTGGCGTCACCGCCCGGGGAGACCGTCTGCGGGCGCCGGTTGAGGGCGGCGGCCCGCCCGGCGGCCGTGTCGGGCTTCGGGTCCTCGGGGTTCTCGCCCAGCAGCGCGCCCGCGGTGACGGGCGTGCCGGGCAGGGCGGCCCGCGCGGCGTCGTCAAGCGTGGAGTCCTCCACGACGTCGGCGACGACGACGGTGATGTTGTCGGGGCCGCCGGAGCGCAGCGCGAGCTCGATGAGCCGCTGGGCCGCGACCTCCGGGGTGCCCACGCGCAGCGCCTCCTCGATGGTGGAGGCGGTGACCGGGTCGGACAGACCGTCGGAGCACAGCAGCAGCCGGTCGCCGGGGCGGGCGTCGAGGGTGGCCAGCGTCGGATCGACCGGGCGGCCGGTGTAGGCCTTGAGGATCAGCGACTTCTGCGGGTGCGTGGACACGTCCTCGGGATCGAGCTTGCCCTCGTTGACCAGCGACTGGACGAAGGTGTCGTCGACGGTGACCTGCTCCAGCAGACCGTCACGCAGCAGGTAGCCGCGCGAATCGCCCACGTGGCAGAGGCCGAGGTCGCGGCCGTTGAACATCAGCGCGGTCAGCGTGGTGCCCATGCCGTCGGTCTCGGGGCGTTCGCGCACCATCTTCGCGATCTCGCGGTTGGCGTCGTCGGCGACGCCCCCGAGCAGGGCGAGCATGTCGTTGTCACCCGGGTCGGCGTCGAGGCGCTGCAGGTGGGTGACCATGATCTGGCTGGCGATCTCGCCGGCTGCGTGCCCGCCCATGCCATCGGCCAGCACGAGCAGATTCGGGCCCGCGTAGGCGGAGTCCTCGTTGTTGCCGCGGACCAGGCCGCGGTCGGAGGCGACGGCGTAGTGGAGTCGAAGCGTCACGGGACCAACCTCACTGTCGTCCGGCCGACCTTGATGTCGGCGCCCACCCCCACGCGTTCCGGCTGGTCGATGCGGTAACCACCGACGAAGGTGCCGTTGCGCGAGTCCAGATCCTCGACGAACCAGTCCGAACCGCGGCGGAACAGCCGGGCGTGCCGGGCGGAGGCGTAGTCGTCGCCGAGGACGAAGTCACAGTCCGGGCTGCGGCCGAGCACGATCTCCTCCAGGGTGGCCAACTCCATGTGGGAGCCGTTGAGCGGGCCCTCGACCACCGTGATGCGGCGTGCCGTTTCCCGGCGCCGCGGGGCGACCGGCGGGGCGGCACCCTGGGCGCCGCCCGAGCCCGCGCTCTTGCGTCCGCGGCCGGCCGCTCCGCCACCGCTGGCGGCGGCGTTGGCGTCCTTGCGCATCGCGTTGAGTGCGACCAGCACGAACAGCCAGAGCAGCACCAGCAGTCCGATGCGGAAGACCGTCAGGACGATCGAATCCATGATGGGGCTACCTCCTACAAGGCTGTTCCGGGTGGGTGGGGTGCTCAGCGCGGGGACGGCTCAACGATGCGCACCTCGATGTGCGAATGGCCCATGGTAATGACGTCGCCGTCCGCGAGCAGCCAATTCTCGATCGGAGTGTCGTTGACGGTGGTGCCGTTGGTGGACTGCAGGTCCACCAGCACGGCGTCGTGGCCGTCCCAGGTGATCTCCGCGTGCTGACGGGACACACCCGTGTCCGGCAGGCGGAGGTCGGCGTCATTGCTGCGGCCGATGATGTTCGAGCCCTCCCGGACCCGGTAGGTCCGGCTGGAGCCGTCCTGCAGCAGCAGGCTGACGATGGGCTCCCTCTCGGCGTCCGCGGGCTGCGCGTTCATGGTTTCCTCCTGAGAATCCGGGGCTGGGGCTATTTCCGTGGGTGGTGCATCTGACTCCGGCAGCGGTGGCGCCGGTCGTGCCTGTGGCACCGGCGCCGCGACGGGCGGTGGGGGCGGGGGCGACGGCTCGCGGTCGTCCCGGTCACTGGGCTGGTCGCCGGGTTGGTCGCCGTGACTGATGGCGTCAAAGCCGCTGTCATCGGTGGGGGAGGGGTCCTCGTAGGACGACACCCGCAGCTGGCCGGTGCGCAGACCCGATTCCTCGGCGACCCGCACGATGACGGGACCGGTCAGCAGCCAACCCTGGTTACGGCAGTAGCGCGACATCTGGTCGGCGAAGCCGGACGGCAGCTCGGCGTTATCCCCCGAGAGGTTCTCCAGATCCCGGGAGGAGACCCCCACGACGTAGACGTTCGGGGCGACGAGTCGCTTGTCCTCGGTGACGGAAAGGTGGTCCTCCGCCTCCTGCTTGAGCAGCTCCTCGATCTCGGCGGGCACGACCCGCCCCCCGAAGACAAAGGCGAAACCGTTGTCCAGACCCCGCTGGAGGGCACTGTCCAACTTGGCGAAACGTCCCATGATCGACATCGGCGCAGCCCTCCTTTCTGATCTGGCTCACCGGATGGATGAAGCACCCCGCCACGGTGCTCAACGTGACGAGGGGCGGTGGAAAGGGATCGGTCGATCCCGGGTTCCGCCGCCACGCGCTGCGTCGTAGGCCCGGCAAAAGGCCCTGCTACAGGCGTCTTTCACCGGCGACGCGCGCACGATGGTCACTAGTATAGGGGGCACACCCGCCCTCAACGTAGCCGTGACAAGGATCTCCCCTGTTTTTATCGTGTTGATTGAGGGGCGGTTTTTGCGGTCTGAGCTGTGGATTTGCCTTTCCTTAGGGGGTGCGTGCTATCTTAAGGAAGTCGCAAAGCGATCAACCACTCGGGCGAGTGGCGGAATTGGCAGACGCGCTGGCTTCAGGTGCCAGTGTCCGCAAGGACGTGGGGGTTCAAGTCCCCCTTCGCCCACAGGATAAAATCCCGGCTCCCGTGAGGAGCCGGGATTTTTCGTGTTTGGCCCTATGCGCGGGGACTGGGGGCCTATAGGAAAAATGTGTGTTTTCCCGGGAGCGTTGCTCCAGCGCGGCTGTTGGGGCAGCGCTCGGGACGCTGACACTGCGCTGTGAGTCGCGTCCTAAAGAGGCGGTGTGTCCCGGAAAATTGGTGAATCAGCCGTTTTTTCACCAGCAAACCGCCCCTTCAGGACAGGCGGAGGATGTAGGGCGGTGGTGACTGACGGCGGGCTGGTGTTCATGGATCTTCACAAGTACCGCCGGTAGATACTTTTGCAGCTCTGGTGACAGGATCCTGCTCAGTGGCCTGAGACTCAGGCGGAGATCCCGAAGAGGCGTCCGCCGCGCTTCCGGGCGCCGACCACCATCGCGGTGCGGACTCTGGTGATGCTCTCGCCCCACCGGGAATCCGAGATGAACCGGTAGAGATCACCCTGATTGCGCATGGTGACGTCGATAAGCAGCTGGTAGTCGCCGGCGATGGCCGCCGCGTAGCGGACCTGGGGTGCGGCGGCGAGCTCCGTGCCCAGCCTGTCGATCAGCTGTGGGGTGGTCTGCACCCACAGCTGTGCCTCCACTGGAAGTCCCATCAGGCCGGGCTCGACCAGCGTGCGGATCGTCGCGCGGGTATCTCCGAGGATCTGCTCCAGGCGGCGGGCCACCGAGCTTTCGCTCAGGCCCACCTGCCGGGCGGTGAACTCCAGGCTCGCCCGGCCGTCGGCCTTGAGGACCTCGATGATCGCCTGGTCGGTCTCCTCGGGTGGTTCCCTGTGCTCCCAACTGGTGCGGTCCGGGCCGAAGGGGTCGGCCAGGGCCCGTTCCTCGGTCTCGGTGAGCACTCCGGCGCGCCAGCCACGGATCGTCTTGAAGTACTTCAACACCGGATACGTGGAGTAGCGCGCGAGCCCGGGCGTGGCCGGCAACTGCATGGTCAGCACGTCCGCCGGGTCGCCGTTGTAGTGCAACTCGGTCACCACGTCGTCGGGACCGGTGATCAGGTAGGTGTATGTGGTGTCCGAGCGTTGCGCCAGGGACTCGCATGTCATCCGTGCCGCCCCGGGTGTGCAGGAGAAGGTCGCCACGATGGTGCCGGAGCGGTTCTCGATGGCCGCCACCGTCACGGTGCCGCTCTCCAGCAGTGCCGCGCCATAGCGCGCGACGGTGCGTTCGGGCTCACCGAGCACGCGCGCGATCTTGCGCCAGGTGGCACGGCCATCGACCTGCAGGGCGCCCACGATGCGGCGCTGCAACGGATTCAGGGTTTCCGTGGTCCTCATATTTCTCAGTTCGCTAGGGGAACGGTTTCACCCGCCCGGAAGCAGGATCTGGCTGATTCCCCTTATGCTGGCATTCTTCTGCCGCATAAATGGCCGAATCAGCCAGATTTCTGGCAGAAATCCTCTTCTCTTGCCATGAGCGTGGCACATCGCCGATTGTTGAGTCCGTGAGATTCACATCACATGCATCGACCGTGAGTGCCTGAGAAGGAGACACCGTGACTCAACCGCTCGTCCTGGCCGCCACGAATCCGTCCTCGACGGACATCTGGGCCGTGGCCAACACCCCGTTCCTCTGGTTCTGCGCATTCGGCGTCTTCGGCGTGATCTTCGTGCAGACGATCCTCTACGTGCGCGCGGCCCGGGCGGCGGCCCCGGGCATCGACATGCCGAACCGCGAGCTGAAGGAGTCCTTCCGCGCCGGCGCGGTGGCCTCCATCGGGCCGTCGCTGGCCGTGGTGCTGGTTGCCATCGCGCTGCTCGCGCTCTTCGGGACGCCGGCGGTGTTGATGCGCATCGGCCTGATCGGCTCCGTCCAGGCGGAGACCGGCTCGGCGAACCTTTCGGCCGTGTCCATGGGGGCGCAACTGGGCGGCGACTCGTACACCCAGCAGGTCTTCGCCGTCGCGTTCGTGGCGATGAGCCTTTCCGGCGCGATGTGGATGTTGTGCACACTGTTGCTCACGCCGGTGCTCAAGCGCGGCGGAAAGTCGCTCGCCACCAGGAACCCGGTGGCCATGGCGCTGATTCCGGCCGCTGCGCTGCTCGGTGCGTTCTCCATGATCACCGTCGCGGAGCTGCCCAAGTCCAATATCCATCTGGTGCTGGTGTTCATCTCCGCGGGTGTGATGGCGCTCTGCCTCTTCCTGGCCAAGGTGTTGCGGGCCAAGTGGCTCAAGGAATGGTCGCTGGGCTTTTCCATCGCCATCACCATCACCGCGGCCTACTTCCTCCACACCGCCGCCTGACCCAAGGGAGCACCATCATGGCAATCACCTCCACACCAACCAACCAGCCGACCACCCAGCCGGACGCCCCGAGCGCCTCGCAGGCCGACGAAGCCATGTCCCGCTTCGAGACCCGGACCAGCCGGTACGGCACCTGGACCATGACCGCCGGCCTGATCTTCTCGCTGCTCGGGCCCGCCTACCTCGTGTTCTTCGGCGGCCTGGAGATCACCCCGGGGATGGTCTGGCTCGCGTTCCTCGCCGTTGCCGCGACCTTCGGCGTCCTGTGGTTCCTCGAGCCGCTGACCTATTTCCCGATCCTCGGGCCGGCCGCCATGTACCAGGCCTTCATGATCGGCAACATCTCCAACAAGCTGCTCCCGGCGGCGATCGTCGCGCAGTCCTCCATCGGTGCCAAACCCGGGTCCCGGCGTGGTGACCTCTCGGCGGTCATGGCGATCGGTGGTGCCGCCACGGTCCATCTGCTCAGCCTGCTGGTCTTCGTCGGGCTGTTCGGTACCTGGCTCGTCTCGCTCGTCCCGCAGGACATCATCGAGGTCGCGCGGCTCTACATCCTGCCGTCCCTGATGGGCGCGATTCTGGTGCAGGCCATCGTCTCCATGAAGAACCTGCGCGCCACCGTCGTGGCCATCTCCCTCGCCCTGATCATGCAGTTCCTCATCGTCCCGATCTTCCCGCAGCTGGCGATGTTCGCCACCGCCGTCGTGGTGATCGCCTCCATCGTGATCAGCTGGCTCGTCCGCGAGCGTGGACCGGCGCAGACCACCCCCGACGCCTAGCCATCCCCTCCGACTCATCCCCACAGACAAGGACCTTTCCCCATGCTCACCACCTCCGTACCCGAGAACGACGCCGCGGCCCTGCACGAGATGTACCGGCACCTGCACGCCCACCCGGAGTTGTCCATGCAGGAACACCGGACCGCCGCCTATATAGAGGACAAGCTCTCCGGGATCGGCATCGAGCACTTCCGCTGCGGCGGCACCGGGGTCGTCGGAATCGACCGCAACGGCGACGGCCCCGTCATCGCCTTCCGGGCGGACACCGATGGACTCCCCATCCAGGAGGACACCGGTGCCGAGTACGCCTCCGCGGCGACCGGCCGTCTCGAGGACGGCACGGAGGTTCCGGTGATGCACGGCTGCGGACACGACACCCACGTCGCAGCCGCGCTGACCGCGGCGAAACTGATGCATGACCGCCGCGCGGAATGGCACGGCACCGTGGTGTGGATCTTCCAGCCCGGGGAGGAGACGGCCGCCGGTTCCCGCGCCATGGTCGACGACGGGCTGTGGGAGAAGGTGCCCAGGCCGGAGGTGATTCTGGGCCAGCACGTGTTCCCGAACCCGGCCGGCACCATCGGCATCACCCCGGAGAGCACCATGGCGCTGGCCGACTCCCTGAAGATCACCGTCTTCGGCCGCCAGTCCCACGGCTCGCAACCCCAGGACTCCATCGACCCGATCGCCCTCGGCGTCTACATGCTCAACCGCCTGCAGTCCATCACCTCCCGCGAGCTGGCCCCGCTGGACCCGGCCGTGGTCACTTGCGGCACCTTCCACGCCGGCCTCAAGGAGAACATCATTCCCGAGAAGGCAGAATTCACCCTGAACATCCGGACCCTGACCGACGAGGTCCGCGCGCAGGTGCTCGCGGCGGTGGAGCGGATCGTGAAAGCCGAGGCCCTGGCTTCCGGCGCGCCGGAACCGCTCATCGAGGAGCTCTACACCTTCCCGCGGATGTACAACGATCCCGCGCACACCGAACGGATCATCGGGGCGCTGTCTGAGGAACTGGGTGACGGGAAGGTCGTGATCAACCCGCCCAAGATGGGCTCCGAGGACTTCGGCTGGCTCGGCGACAGCATCGGCGTGCCCTACGTCTTCTGGTACTTCGGCGGCTCCGACCCCGAGGATCCGAACCCGCCGGTGAATCACTCGCCGTACTTCCTGCCGGTCATGGAGCCGACGCTGAGCACGGGTGTGCGGGCCGCCCTGGCGGCCATCGGGCACTATCTGTCCTCCGGCGCGGACGTCCCCCGTTCCGCGGAGCCGGCGGCCGCCCGCGTGTAGTTCCGGTGGGGCCGGGAAACGGTTGTCCACTGCCGACGCCCGCCTCCGGTACGCTGCGCCCCATGACCAGGATTCTCGGTGTCCGTGTCGACGATCGCGGCCGCTGCGTGCACTACGCCGGCCCCCACGACGTCGTCGCCAACCGCTGTGCGACCTGCGACGGGTTCTTCGCCTGCCACCGTTGCCACGACGAGCTGACCGACCACCCCTTCGGCAGGATGCGTACCGACGCCGCCGGGTCCGTGCTCTGCGGTGCGTGCGGGCACGTCATGGGCTACCGCGAGTACTCGCGTTCGCTCGGCTGCCCCGGCTGCGGGCACCCCTTCAATCCGGGGTGCAGCCTGCACGCACCGCTGTACTTTGAGCTGTAGGCCCGCTCATACAGCGAGGCCCGTGCCGGCGCTGGGCCGGGCACGGGCTGAGTGATGTGGGCTGTTGGCATTGGTCAGCGGGAGGAGCCGGACCCCATGAGAAGGCCGAGAAGGAGCGGGATGTCCGAGGAGCCGAGAGCGGGCACCTCGTAGTCGTCGTGGTCCCAGCCCTGGTCGTCCTGGATGGTCTCAGTGTCGTTATTGTCCGGGGTGGCGTCCTCACCCGGAGTCGGGGTCGGGGGCTCGGTGTCCTGGTCGTCCTCATCGTCCCGGTCGTTCTCGTTGGAGGCCGGGGTGTCCGGGTTCTGCGGAGAGGGGGCCGGCTGGGACGGTTCCGGCTCGGCGGGCATCTCCACCGGGGCCTGTCCGCCACCCTTGAGACCGCAGCGGTCGGCGGCCTCCTCGACGCGGGCCAGGGCCGCGCGGATCTCATCGCCGCGTGAGTGGAAGGTTGCGGCGAGGCGGGCCTGGGAGGCTGTCTTGTCGTACTCAGCCTCACTGGTCCAGTATTTTCCGGCCTGTTCACAGGTGATCTGGCCGGAGGGCAGCTTGGCGAGCATGTCATCGACGATGTCGGCGGAGGCGGTGGCGGGCAGGGCGGTGGCGAGGAGAACGGCGGAAGCGGCGGTCACGATGCCGGTCCGGACCGAACGACGTGAGAGAAGGTTCATGCCGCTTACTATGACATGCATGGGTAGAAGCTGATATTTAAATGAGAAACTGCTTCCTCAACTTTTCGTTCTTCCCCCCATTGCGGTAACCGGAGCGCCTTTGAACGCGGGTCAAACGTCAGGAAACCGGGGTCCGACGGTGCTCGGCCGAACCCCGGCGACCGTGCCCTCACCGGGGGTGGTTAGCGCGGCAGGGTGACGCCGAACTGGGAGAGGAAGTCGGCGACGATCCGCAGCACGTCCGGGATGACGACGGTGGCGACGTCGCCGACCGGCACGTCGACGGTCGGGGTGCCCGGGGCCACCGGGACGGTGAAGATCTGGCGCTCGGTGGCGGCCTCGTCGTCGGCGGGGGCGGTCTCCTGGGCGGGAGCCTCCTGGACGGGCACCGGGGCAGGTGCCGGAGCGTCGTCGTTGGTCTGCACGGGCTGCTGCTGGACGGGGGCCTGCGGGGCCGGAGCCTGCTCCTGCTGTGCCGGTGCCACGGCGCCGCCGCCCTTGAGACCGCAGCGGTCGGCGGCCTCGTCCACGCGGGCCAGGGCCGCGTTGATCTCGCCGCCGCGCGGGT
This sequence comes from Corynebacterium halotolerans YIM 70093 = DSM 44683, assembly GCF_000341345.1. Classification (NCBI taxonomy): domain Bacteria; kingdom Bacillati; phylum Actinomycetota; class Actinomycetes; order Mycobacteriales; family Corynebacteriaceae; genus Corynebacterium; species Corynebacterium halotolerans. Next base: position 38,979 of record NC_020302.1, read on the forward strand.
GGAAGACGGCCACCGCGCGGGCCTGGGCGGCGATCTCGTTGTACTCGGCCTCGGTGGTCCAGTAGTTCTCGGCCTGCTCGCAGGTGATCTGGCCGGCGGGCAGCGCGTTCAGCGCGCGGTCGACGGGATCCGCGGAAGCGGTGGCGGGCAGGGCGGTGGCCAGGGCGGCGGTGGTGGCGGCGGTGATGAGTCCGGTCTTGACGGTCCGGCGGGAGAGGATGCTCATGGCGACCACTATGACACGGATAGGCCGATCCTGAAACCGGAAAGTACAAAAACCACCGTCACGCATGAAAGAGGACCGACGGGAAGCCCCGCCGGGCCTCTGGCGGGTCAGCGTGACCGGCTAGCGGGAGGAACCGACCCCGAACTGGGCGAAGAAGTCGGCCACGATCTGCAACACGTCCGGGATGACGAAGGTGGCGACGTCGCCGACCGGCACGTTGACGGTCGGAGTGCCCGGGGCGACCGGAACGGTGATGACCTGGCCGACCGGAGCCGGGCCCTTGTTGTTGGCCGGTGCCTGCGGGGCGGGGGAACCGCCGTTGCCCGGGGCAGGTGCCGGATTGGCGGTGCCGCCACCCTTGAGTCCGCAGCGGTCGGCGGCCTCGTCCACGCGGGCGAGGGCGTCACGGATCTCGCCGCCGCGCGGGTGGAACACGGCCACGGCGCGGGCCTGCGCGGCGATGCTGTCGTACTGGGCCTCGGTGGTCCAGTACTCGTTGGCCTGCTCGCAGGTGATCTCGCCGGCGGGCAGCGCAGCCAGCGCGCGGTCGACGGGATCCGCGGAAGCGGTGGCGGGGGCGACGGTGGCCAGGGCGGCGACCGTGGCGGCCGTGACCGCACCGGTCTTCACGGAACGACGGGAGAGGAAGCTCATGCGCCCTACTATTGCACGATTCGGTTGTGCCGGAAAACGCGGCGCTGTCGTCGGGCCGGTCGGGTTCCCGGCGGCGGGGGCCGGATTTCTCTACTCTGAAACCTGAATCACACTTTCCCTCCCCGAAGGGCACCCCATGCGCCGCATGCTCACCGCTTTGACCGCACTCACCCTGGCCGCGGCACTGACCGTGCCCGCCGCCCACGCCCAGGACGCCTTCGACGGCGGCCGCCAGCTCGGCGGCTCCAGCCAGCTCGTACCCCGGGGTTTCTCGGGTGCGAACCAGCTCCCCGAGACCGATCAGAAGGTCGACCTGGAGCGCTACGCCGGCACCTGGTACCAGGTCGCCGCCCTCCCGCAGCCCTACACCGTGCAGTGCGCCCACGACACCACCGCCGAGTACCAGATGCTCGACGAGCGGACCATCTCCGTGCGCAACTCCTGCGGCACGCTGGTCGGCCCGGACTCCGTCATCGAGGGCACCGCGACCGTCCGCTCCGACGCCTCCCTGCGCGTCAACTTCGGCGGCGTGCCCTTCCAGGACCCGAACGGGCCGACCAACTACCGCGTCACCTATCTCGCCGACGACTACTCCCTGGCCGTGGTGGGCGATCCGGACCGGCTCTCCGGCTTCGTGCTCTCCCGCACCCCGGACCTGAGTCCGGAGCAGTGGTCGCAGGTCCGGGGCATCGTGGAGTCGCGCAGCTGGTGGTCGTGCGCCTTCCTCACCGTGCCCATGGCCGGGGGACGCGGCGACGTCGCCCCGCTGTGCACCCAGTAGAACAACCGGAAGGAGACCGCATGAAGGCCCTCACCCTCACGGAGGACCGCACCGCCGACACCCTGGCGCTCACGGACCTCGACGTCCCGGAACCCGGCCCGGGCCAGGTGCGCCTCAAGGTCCACGCCTGCGGTCTCAACCCCGTCGACCACAAGGTCGCGCCGGGACAGTCCCCCGGGCAGGTGCCCGGCATCGACGTCGCCGGCACCGTCGACGCCCTCGGCCCCGGCGTCACCCACGCGACCGCGGGCGACCGCGTCGTCGTCCACCTCGAAGTCGCGCACGGCGGCGGGCTGGCCGAGTACTGCCTCGCCCCGGCCGATGTGCTCGCGCCCATCCCGGAGTCCGTGTCCGACGCGGACGCCGCCGCGCTGCCGTGCGCCGGCATGACCGCCTTCCAGTCCGTGGACCGCCGCCTGAAGGTCACGGGTGACGACGTCGTGCTGGTCACCGCCGCAGCCGGCGGCGTCGGCGGGTTCGCCGTGCAGCTGGCGGCATTGCGTGGGGCGCGGGTGATCGGGACGGCGTCGGCACGCAACCACGACCAGGTGCGCGAGCTCGGCGCGGACGAGGTCATCGACTACCGCAACGAGGACGTGCCCACCCGCGTGCGCGAGCTGACCGGCGGGCGCGGGGTCGACGCGGTCGTCGAGTGCGTCGGCACCGCCACCGAGCTGTTGCCGACGCTCGCGTTCGGCGGCGGGCTCGCCGCGATCACCGGCCGCCCCGACTGGGACGCCGTGCGGCAGTTCACCACCGCGCCCTCGGTCCACGAGATCGCCCTCGGCGCGGCCCACCGGCACGGCGACGTCCGGGCGCGGAGGGAACTGCGCGACATGCTCGTCGAGCTCCTCGACCTTGTGGTCGCCGGCCGCCTCGCCCCGCGGGTGACCCGCACCTTCAGTCTGGCCGAGGTGCCGCGGGCCTACGCCGGGCTGATGGACGGCCACGTCACCGGCAAGTACGTCGCCGTGATCTAGCGGGGAGCCGATCGTGAACGCCGACCGCCGCCGGGTGCTCACCGCGCTGATGATCGCGCAGGTGATGGCCGGGCTCGCCCACGGCGTGACCTACTCCATGGGCGCGCTGCTCGCCGCCGACATGGCCGGGCAGGCCTGGGGCGGGGCGGCGTCGACGGTGACCACCGTGGGAGCGGGACTGTGGGCCGTGCCCCTGGCGCGGCTCGTGCGGCACCGGGGCAGGCGGGCGTCGTTGAGCACGGGCCTGGTCCTGGGATCACTGGGTGCGCTCTCCGCGCTGGGCGGGGCCAACACCGGGCTGTTCCCGCTGGTCCTGCTCGGATTCCTGTTCCTGGGCGCCGCGGTGGCGATGAACCTGCAGGCCCGCTTCGCGGCGGCCGACGTCGCCGAGGAGGAGACCCGCGGGCGCGACATCTCGCTGGTGGTGTGGTCCACCACGGTGGGCGCGGTGGCCGGCCCGCTGCTCTTCGACACCACGGAGCGTCTCGGGGAGAGCCTCGGCCTGGCATCGTTCTCCGGGGCGTACCTGGTGTGCATCCTCGCGCAGTGGGTGGCGGTCGCGGTGCTGCAGGTCATGCTGCGGCCCGACCTGCGCCCGGCGGGGGTGGGGGAGGGGGCGTCGGAAAGCGGACGGGCGCGGCTGCGCGGGCACCCGGTCGTGGGTTCGGCGATCTTCGCGGTCGCGCTCGCGCACTTCACGATGATCGCGATCATGTCCATGACCGCCGTGCACCTGCACGGCCACGGGGCGTCGATGGTCGTCGTCGGGCTGACGGTCTCCGCGCACGTCGGCGGGATGTACGCGCTGGCGCCGGTGTGGGGAGTGCTCGCCGACAAGGTGGGCACGCGGTCCACGATTCTGCTCGGCTGTGCCCTGACCCTGGCGTGCGCGGTGCTGCTCGTGCCCTTCAGCGGCGAGCAGACCGTGGTGATGGTCGCGCTCCTGCTGCTCGGGCTCGGGTGGTCGGCCACGCTCGTAGGCTCCTCGGCGATGCTCACCGCCGCCGCCCCGGACGGGCTGCGCACCGCGTTCCAGGGACGCAGCGACCTGACCATGAACATCGCCGGCGCACTCGGCGGGGTGGTGGCCGGGCCGGTGGTCTCCACGTTCGGGATGCCGTGGATGGCGGGGCTGGTGATCGTGCTCGTCGCCGTGCAGATGAGTGGGGTGGCGGTGATGTGGCGGGATAGGTAAGGGTGGTCGGATCAACATTTCCTCACTCGTGCCCACAGGCATCCTCTACGAGTTGCGGTCGCGTGGCTCGGTCCTGGCCGCCTCGTTTGCGGCGTGAACCGCCATACTCCTGCTCCCGCTGCTGGTCTTCGTCATCTGAGTGCACACCCGAAGGTGGAATGGGGTGCCCGTAGAGCCGGGCACAAACGACCGCGGTACCACAGGAGCGGCATTGACACGGCCCACGACATTCAGGCGGAGGTGTCTGTATCCGGCCTTCTCCTCTGCGAGTTGACGAGGCGGGCGACCACTGGCCATGCGAACACCAACATCGCGAGAACCATCATGGGTATGTCGCCCATTCGCGCGTATGGCGTCCTGCCAGTGTGAAGTGGAACGGTTGCTGTCAGTAGTTCGCTCGTGCCCAAGTCGCTGAGCTGGGACACTGTCCCATCAGGTTGGATGACCGCCGAGTAGCCGGTGGGGGCAGCCTGAAGCACGGTGCGGCCGAACTCGCTGGCACGCATCCGGGAGGCAGCCACTTCGACCGCGGGTACTTCATCAGTGACGAACGACGAGGCGTTGGTCGGTGCAAGAAGCAGCTGCCCGCCCTGGCGGACGGCATCAGCGACCCGGGAGGCGAAGAACACCTCGTAGGAGATGACTATCCCCAGTCGTGGGGTCCCTTCCGGGTCAAGCACCGCGGGCCCCTCGCCAACAATGGCATCACGCGGCACGAATCGCGTGTCCTCACTGAGCCGTTCGAACAAATCCCGCAGGGGAATGTACTCACCGAAAGGCACACGGTGCTGCTTTTCATAGCGGCCCAACCGGGCACCGTCCGGACCCCACAACACCGACGCGTTCCGGAATCCCTCCCCTTCAGACTCGGTAACCCCAACGACAACGTGGGTCTCGAGCCGCCGGGCCACCTCCGCAAAGGCTGCATCGATGGAGGATCCGGCAACGGGGCCGTCAACATTGGCGACATTTTCGGGCAGCAGGACCAGATCGGGGCTACCCGTGATGCCCTCCACTGTCTGTAGGTGCCTACGGGTGGTATCAAACGAGCCGGTGTCGATGGCGTGAAGCCCGCGGGGGCCTCCCCCTTGGACGAGCACAACATCAAGGGCGCCTTCTGTCGCATCACCCACGGCAGCTGGGGCAGCCAACGGCACCGCCAGTGCGCCTACGACTGCGACCACCGATATTCTCCGGGTTCGTCGCGGACCGAGGATGACAGCGGCGACACCGGCACCCGAGATTACAGCCAACGCGGTCACCAGCAGGGACCCGCCCAAGGGGGCCGCAGCCATGAAGGGACCGTCAGGCTGGCTCAGCCCGAACGCGGGCAGCGGGAAACCGCCGAATGGGAGCCGGTGCTGCACCGCCTCCAACACCACCAAGGCGGCAGGCGTGAGCAGCCACCACCCCGACCAGCTCTGACGGAAAGTGATATCGCTGCGTGAGACAGCGGCAACCAACGTCAATAGCAGCGTTTGGAAGGCCACAACTGCTACGTATCCGGCCACATTGAAATCAGCGAGCCAATCCAGGGCAATAGCGTAGTGAACCACCCCACCCAATCCACCGAGCCAGAAACGGTGGCGGAGTGGCTGGCCTGCCAGGGCCAGCATGAACACCGCCACACCCACCGGGAACAGCACCCACCAACCGCGGGGCGGTAGGGCCAACCACCATACGAGCGCGGCTGCCCCCATCGAAGCGGCGCTTACGGCCAGCCTGCCCCAACTGTCACCAGCTCTCCCTCCCGGAGGTGGTGAGTCCGTCACGGTCCGCTTGCTTGTGGTGGTCACACCAACCTCGCTTCTCTTGTGGCACTAGGGGATTTCTCGTCCGGAACCTGGACGCCCAGATTGCTACTATGGCACGTAGTCGACTACGTAATATAGTAACCTCAATTCGATCGCGGGCCATGGCTCCTGCCGCAGGATGAGCACATGACGCGAGGTGCCGATTAAACAAGCGCCTAGGGATATGGGGAAAGCAACAGCACCGTCGGCGCGCCAGAGGCTACAGCAAGGCCGGCGGTGCTTGCCAAGAAAGGTGACCGCGCACAACTGCTGGAGGCAGTAGGAGTATTTGGGATGAATAACAGCATCAAGGGATACCTCATCGGCGGGGTGTTACTGGCCATCTTGGTTGTCCTCGCCGTTCCGGTCATGCTCAGTGGTCCGGAAGACCAGAGGCCAGGTGTGGTTCTTCGATCGCAGGAACCGGAGCCTGATCCGGTTGACGATATCGCCCCGAATCCGGCCGAGGTACCCCAAGGGGTGCGGCCCCGCTGTACCGGACAAGGTGCTGCTGGCGTGGAACTTCCCTGTCTGGGGGCAGAAAATGGTGATACTCCGGCTGATGGTCAGCCTGAGGACACCGAGGCGAGCGTGATCAATGTCTGGGCCTGGTGGTGCGAGCCCTGCCGGGAGGAGCTGCCTATTTTTGATGAGTTCGCCGACGCGCACCCGGAATACAACGTGGTGGGCGTGCATGCAGATGCTTATCCGGCCAACGGCGTGGAGATGCTTGACTCTCTAGGGGTCGATCTTCCCAGCTACCAGGATGGTGACAATACGTTTGCGGGAACGCTCGGCTTGCCGGGGGTGGTTCCCATCACGGTCTTGGCGGTCGATGGGGAGCAGGTCGCCGTGTTCGCGCAGACCTTCCGGTCGGTGGAGGAACTCGAGCAGAAAGTCGCCGAAGGACTGATTGGCCAAGGGGCATGAGCCTTCCAGCCGCCGATAGGCTGCCGGCGGCTGGAAAGAACTACAGTAAGGTGGCGCCGTATTCCACGGTCCATTGACGTACCCAGTTGATGAAGTAAGCCCAGGCTCCGCTGAGCAGGGCAATACCGACGAGGACCATCAGCACACCCCCGAGTATCTGGATCTTCCGTGAATGACGCCGCAGCCAGTCAATCGTGCGCATGGCCCGGGCGGAGCCGAAGGCAACCAGCAAAAACGGCAGGCCGAGTCCCAGGCAGTAGCCAATGATGAGGGCGACCCCGCGTACTGCGGTCATCCCCTCGGTGCCGGCGGAAACGGAGATGATCGCCGCCAGTGTGGGTCCCAGGCACGGGGTCCAACCCAGGGCAAAGACCCCGCCGAGCAGCGGGGCACCGAGCCAGGTCGTCCACCCCTTCGGGCTCAACCGGGTGTCGCGCTGCAGAGCGGGCACGAGCCCCATGAACACCAGTCCCATGAGGATGGTGACCACGCCCCCGAGGCGCATGAGCGTATCCGCATTGAGGGTGAGCATGCTGATGGCGCCGAAAGCAGTCACCGTGGCCAGTACGAAGACGACGGTGAAGCCGAGGATGAACAGTCCGGCCGCACCGGCTACCGCCCACTGGCGTTTCGTGATCACCGGTCCGCGCTGCGCGTCGTAGTCGACCTCGGCCCCGACCACCCCAGCCAGGTAGGACATGTAGCCGGGGACGAGCGGGATGACACACGGGGAGGCGAAGGAGACCAGGCCCGCGGCGGCGGCAGCGAGAATGCCGAGCAGCAAGGGGCCGGTCGCAGCGGTGGTGGCGAACTGCTCACCGATCGCCAGCTGCGCCAGCACATCGACGGTCATAGGGGTATACCTCCTCGGCCAGGGTTATGGCGATGTCCAGGATGCCCTCGACAATGACCTTCGAGGGGGCACCGCGGCCGACCGGTGCTCGATACCCAGGACGCTGTGGGGTGAGATGGCCGGGGCCGGCACGCTACCGATCGCGGCCGACCCCGGGGGCACGTGTGATCGGGGTGATCCATCGCGGTCAGCGGGTGATGGTCCAACCGCTTTCCCGGACAGCGTGTGAGGTGTCCTGGGGATCTCTTCGTTTGTTCCACATAAGAAGGATCACGGCGGCGATAAGGATGATGGCCACAATGTCGATAAGCGGATTGCCGAATAGGGAGGCTGCCTGCTGCAGCCATGCCTGTGTCTCGGCGGGGACTAGTTCTGGCACGCCGACCAGTCCGTTGGTGGTCCAGAAGATAATGCCGACCACGATGATCAGCCCTCCGCTGATGACTGAGGTGGTGTGCCACTGTCGGCCGAGGAAACTAAACCCTCGGCCGCGCAACATGCGTTGCCCGCGTTGTCCGATTCGGGTCCACAGGGCGGCGATCACGATCAGGGGCAGGACCATTCCGGCCCCATACGTGCTCAAGATCAGCGCTGAGGAGAAGGCATTGCCGCTGGTGGCCGCGAGGGTCAACACCGCCCCCAGGATAGGGCCGGAACAAAACCCGGCGACACTGCTCGTCATGCCCAGTAGGAAGCTTTTTCCCAGTCCGGTCGACGCTACCGCTCGTGACTGCAGGCTGGATTGGCCGGGGAGGAGTCGGGAGGTGTCAAAGCCGTGGCCGAAGATCTGCACGATGCCCAGCAAGATCAGCACGAGAGAGGAGATCACGATGATGGTCTGTCGGTGCGAGACGAACAATTCCCCCAGGAACCCGGCCCCCAGCCCGAGCGGGACGAACAGCACCAAAAGACCGGCGTAGAAGATGACCCCGTGAAGCAGGAGCCGTGGACCAGCACCTACTGAGGAGGCGAAAAAGGCGGGAAGGAGCAACGCGGCACAGGGGCTCAACAGGGCCAGCACACCGCCGAGAAAAGCGCTCACCAGACCGACGTCCACGTGTCTACTCCTTGTCCGAGAGGGCTGGTTCCACAGCGCCCAGGAACACCTCGGTCGGCTGTGCCCCCATGATCGGCTGGCCGCCCAGGATGAACGCCGGTGTGGAGTAGACCCCCAAGTCCGGTCCCAACTGTGCGTTACCTGCCACCACCTCGGCGGTTTCCGGGGCGTGGAAGTCGGCTGTGAAGGCCTCGGTATCCAGGCCCAGGTCCCCGGCCAGGGCGATCAGTGCTTCGTCACTGAGTTGTTCTTCTGAGCGGTTTTCACCGTTGTTGAACAAGGCGTGGTGGTACTCCAGGTAGGCGTCTTCGCCCTGGAGGGCCGCAGCGTACGCGGCGCGGGACGCCCGTTCCGAGGCTGGCCCGAACAGGTTCAGATCACGCCACTCGATCCGCAGGTCCCCGGCCTTGGCGTACTCCATCATCGCCGGCAGGGTCTCTGCGCTCCATTTGGCGCAGTAGGGGCACTGGTAGTCGGAGAAGACCACCAGCCCCACCGGTGCATCCACCGGGCCCACCGCCAAAGGATCTGTCTCATCCCTGGTCTCCACGGCGGTGAGATCTGGTCCCGCGGGCTCCTGCGCACTTCCCCCCTGGGAGGGGACTTCCGGTCCTACCTGTGCTCCTGCTGCAGTCTGCGGACCGGCTCCCGCGGAACCGGTGTCCCGGCTCATGACCACAACGATGCCGATGAGCACCACCGCGACGGCGATAATAATTGCCGGAACCACCCACGTGTTTTTGCGGGACCTGCGGGTGTCGGATCCTCGGGCCATGTGACTTTCCCTCCATGCCCCCCTGTAGGGGCAGCTCTGCTACAAAACTAAATCGACTATGACACATAGTCGACTACCTGTCATAGTCGACTACGCGGAGTAGTTGATCTGTGGCAGGCTGAGGGGCATGGAAAACTCGACAGTCCTGGTTCTCGAGCGCCCCCGGCAGGGGCGTCGGGATGTGCTCACGGCATTGTCCTGGTGGGCTCCCCGCCACGTTATGATCGCGCTTGTTACCGCGGTGGTGGTCGCGCTCTTCATCGGTGTGCCCAGTGTGCTCATCCCGAATCCGTGGTTTGGTCGGGAGATTCCCACAGTGTGGTGGAATTACCCCGTCTGGCTGGTGACCTCGGGGTTGTCCGGCATGCTCATCACCACCTACGTGACAACTGACGGGTCGGATGCTCGGGAGCAGGACCGTGGCGCGCAACGGTCGAGCCACCTGGGACTGGCCGGAGGGGCTCTGGCCTGGTTCGCGGTGGGGTGTCCGGTCTGCAATAAAATTGTGCTCTTGGCCCTTGGCTACTCCGGGGCCCTGACGTGGTTTGCCCCCGCACAGCCCTATCTCGCGTTAATCGGGCTGGTGCTGACTGCTATCGCCCTCATGTGGCGGCTCCGGGGGCAGGTATCGTGTCCGATGCCCGAGCGACAGAAGGAGTCGACCAATGAGCACTGAGCGGGGAATTCCGGCCCTGGGACCGCTGGAAGAGCAGGTGATGCACATTTTGTGGAATCACGGGCAACTGACGGTCCGGGAGGTCATCGACCACCTCCCCGGGGACCCGGCCTACACGACGATCGCGACCGTCCTACGCCACCTGGGGGGCAAGGGAATGGTCACCGTCGTCAAGGACGGGCGCTCGGCCCGGCATGCCGTCCAAATGAGCAGGGAGGAATACACCGCCGGAATCATGGACCAGGCCCTTGAGGCCAGTCGGAACCGGACCGCATCAATCCTCCACTTCGTCGACACCATCGGCGAGGACGACCGTGCCCTGCTTCGGGAATATCTGCAACGGCAGGAAGGGCGGCCATGATCACCGCCCCGATTCTGTGGGCGGCCTTTGTCGTCGTGATGCTTCTTGCCGTGGGTCTGATCGGACCGGTTTTCCTGCGTAAAGCCGCCCCCGCTCTGGCGCGGGTACCGCGGGTGGCGATTGCCCTTTTGGCCGGGGGTATCCTCATCTGGCCCGCAGCGCTGTTGTCTCTGGGTCTGATCTTTGCCTGGGTGGTTTCCGGGCCGGTGATCTTGCCCGTCGGGGCCTCGGAGGTGTGCCGGCAGTGCCTGGCCGCCTCCAATCCGTTCACCACCGCCCCCTTCGATACGCGAATTCCCTCCGCCGTGCTCATCGCCGTTCCCGTACTGGCCGGAGTCATCAGTGCTGTCGGTGTCATCGCGGAATACCGGGGCCGAGTGCGACGTTCCCGGGACACAGCGACCGTGGTGCTCGACGGCTCCACCCGGCAGATGATTCACGGGCACACGGTGGCGGTGGTGGCCGATGACCGCCCCTGGGCATTAGCCTTTTCCTCCCGGCAGGGCGGTATCGCGGTGTCTACCGGGACGCTCGACCGGTTGGGTGGTGACGAGTTGACGGCGGTCCTCGCCCACGAAGCCGCCCACCTGCGGCAACGCCACCACGTGGTTTCCGACCTGGTGGCCAGCATCGCCGCCCACCTGCGCTGGGTGCCTTTTATCCGGGAGGCGGCCGCGGCGCTGCCGGCCTATCTGGAAATCGCGGCAGATGAGCGGGCCTGCCGACAGGCGGGGACCCCGGCTATGGTCCGGGCCCTCCTTGTCCTCGGCGACCGCACGACACCGGCGGGAGTCGCTGACTCTGCCTCCGGTCCGCTGTTGGCGGCCGGCCCCGATCGCATTCCGCACCTGGTCCGCCCCGAAGTCGGTAGGCGGGGATACTTTCCGGCGGCGGCAGCCTCCGCCCAGCTTCTCATCTTGGGTGCAGTCAGTGCCGTCGTCCTCGCGTCCTACGCCGGGGCGTTACTCAGTGGCTGCATCTAGCAGATTCCCTGTCTGATCTGCCTTGGTCTCGACCGGTTGAGCCGACGGGGCTTTTCAGGTTCTTGAGGCTTCCCGGGCAGGGGGACATGTGACTCGCTGGAGACGTCTTGGTGCTACAGGGGCAGGTCTTGCATGTGCATCGTCAAAAAGCGAGCGAACAGAGCCCGCACGGGGCGTCTGAAGCTACGTTCTTCGGGGAGCTCCACCATTGCGGAATACCCCAGGGGGTATTATGGTTGTGGTGTACGACCGAGGAGAACTTCCCCGGCTGTCCCCGATTTCCTGCGAAGGAGAAACCATGCTCATCGAACGCATCTATGACGAGGATCTGGCCCAGGCGAGCTACTTCATCGGCTGCCAGGCCAAGAACACGGCCGTGGTGGTCGATCCCCGTCGAGACATCGACGTCTACCGGGCGATGGCAGACAAAAATGGCATGACGATCGTCGCCGTGACCGAGACCCACATCCATGCCGATTACCTCTCGGGCACCCGGGAGCTGGCTGCGGCCGTTGGAGCGGATGTTTACGTCTCGGGTGAAGGCGGCCAGGACTGGCAGTACGAATTCGACGCCAAGCGGCTGCACGACGGCGATGAGATCCGGATCGGCAACATCACCATCGCGGCCGTCCACACCCCCGGCCACACCCCGGAGCACCTGTCCTTCCTGGTCACCGACGGCGCCTTCGCCGACGAGCCCGGATACATGCTCACCGGTGACTTCGTTTTTGCCGGGGACCTGGGGCGACCTGATCTGCTGGACGAGGCCGCCGGGGGTGTGGACACCCGTTTCGAGGGAGCCAAGCAGATGTTCGCCAGCCTGCGGGACAAGTTCCTCACCCTGCCCGACCACATCCAGGTCTTCCCCGGCCACGGGGCGGGCTCAGCCTGCGGCAAGTCACTGGGCGCCCTGCCGTCGACCACAGTCGGCTACGAGCGCAAGTACTCCTGGTGGGGTCACTACCTGGCCGACAACGACGAGCAGGGCTTCATCGCTGAGCTGCTCGACGGCCAGCCTGATGCCCCGGCCTACTTCGGCAGGATGAAGGTGCACAACCGTCGTGGCCCGGCCATCATGGGCGAGCGTGCCCCCCTGACCGAGCTGAATACCGCGACCGTCGCCGCCCAGCTGGAGGCCGATGAGGTGACCTTCGTCGACACCCGCTCCGCCGAGGAGGTCCACACCGGCACCGTCACCCGGGCCCTGAACATCCCCGCCGGGGGCTCGGTGGCCACCTACGCCGCCTGGGTCATCGACCCCGACAACGACGACCGTCCGCTGGTCCTGCTGGCCGACGACCAGGAGTCCGCGCAGGAGTTCTGGGACCACCTGGTCCGTGTGGGTATTGACGCCGTCGCCGGTTACGTGACCGGCATCGAGGGTCTGCCGCAGACCATGCCACGGGTGATCAGCCCCGTCGAGCTCGAGTCCTTCGACGCGGTGATGCGCCTCGACGTCCGCGCCAAGAGCGAATACGACGACGGGCACGTCCCCGGGGCCACCCAGCTCCACGGCGGACGGGTGCTGTGGAACCTCGACCAGCTCCCCGAGGAGGGCACCATCGTGACCTACTGCCAGAGCGGTACCCGCAGCTCGGTGGCGGCCAACGGACTGCGCAATGCCGGTTACGACGTCGTCGAGCTGGAAGGCTCCTACGAGGCGTGGTGTGACCACCAGGCCAAGGTGGGCGCCACTCAGCGCTAAACCGAAGCTGTGACAAGAGGGACCGTCCCATCAGGGACGATCCCTCTTTTGCTTCTTCCCCGAGATCTCCCCGAGGAAGCTAAGTGGATCAATGAGCCTCGGGCGGGTCGCTCGTCCTCATGGATGCGAAGCCGGGACTTTGTGGGGATATCAATCCCAGTCGACTGCGTCTTGCGGAAAGTGGGACCGGAACCCATGGTGGAGATGGAGCTGGCCATGATGTTCTGGGGCAGTGATACGACCATCACCGGCTGAACCCGACCGGGGGTCCGCCTGTGGAATATCGAGAACCTCCTGGACGGGAGGCGCTACACTCACCGAGTCACCTGAGATGGCGATTCGGCCAAATCTACTGGCGGCACCAAAATTGTGGGGTTCAGCCCTCAGGGCCGGCACCCATGCAATATGCAGGCCCCTCCACCGATTTACCTCCTGACCGCAGCATTTCCAGGAGCTCCTCTCGCATGAGCCAGACAACAGCCACTGGACGTCGGCGCGTGAGCATGACCCAGGTCCTCGGCGAGCTGCTGCTCACGATGGGGGCCCTTATCCTGCTGTTTGCCTTCTACGAGTCCTACTGGACCAGCCTCGCCTCGGGACGGCTCCAGGATGAGAAAGCGAACGCCCTGGAAGAGAAATGGGCCGGCGCAGAAACCGAACAGGTGAATCCGCGCCAGCAGCTGACGCCTGAGCTCGGCGAGGCGTTCGCCTGAATCCATATCTCCGCCTTCGGCCCGGACTTCCAGTTCACTGTCGTCGAGGGCACCTCTGACGAGGGCCTGCTCGCAGGCCCGGGCCGCTACATTGAGTCCCAGCTGCCCGGGGAAGCCGGCAATTTCGCCGTGGCTGGTCACCGCGTGGGCAAAGGCGCGCCCTTCAACGACCTAGACAATCTGGAGGTGTGCGACGCGATTGTCCTGGAAACGCAGTCCGAGTGAATCACCTACCGGGTGCTGCCCATCGACGTTGAGGGCGACGCCCGCCGAGCCGAGGCTACCGGGTGCCTAACCCCGCAGCAGGTGGAACGGGTCTCCAGCGGCGAATATGCGGGGGTGCAGGGTCGGCACATCACTCTTCCGGGCGACATCGAGGTGATCAACCCGGTGCCGGGCACGTCCGTGTTCGCCCCGGCCTCCGAACTGGAGGGGCTGGGCACGCTGACCACCTGCCATCCGCAGTTTTCGAACGCGGAACGCATGATCGTCCACGCCATGGAGGTCGAGTCGACCCCGAAGGTCACCGGCGAGATGCCCGCAGTGCTATTGGAGGAGAACTAGATGTATGGACTGTTGTGGCGGGCTCTCCCTGGCTCTTGGCTGGTGAGGCTGATGTTGCTCATTGTTCTGCTGGCGGCGGTATTTATGCTGCTCATGCAGGTCGTCTTCCCCTGGGTGGCCACGCTGATGCCTTACAACGACGTGGCTGTCTAAAGCATGAGGATTATTGAAGCCTGGGGATCGTGAGGGAGCCTGGCTTCTTGGTCATGGGGCTGGTCACCGCGCCCTGATGGGCTGGGTTGGTGAGTATACCTGTCGACGGTGGGCGCGGACCCCGGGGAATAGGAAGAATCAAGAAGGAGGGAGCGTCCCTGATGAGACGCTCCCTCCTTCTTGATTCTTTCCTGTGCTTTCCCGGAGGAACTTGAGGGGATCAATCAGCACCGGATGGACTGCCTGTGACTCGGGCTGGTACTTGGGCTCAATGCCCGTCACCGCGGCTCGCTCCTCTGCCTCCGGGGAGGCAGAGGAGCGAGCGGAACTCGAAGGCGCCAGACGGTGGGAGGGGATCAGGCAGGGATCATGGCGCCCATCGGTCGGTGGGTCTCGTACAACCGGACGGCCACCACCAGCGCGGAGACCGCGCTGATGGCCGCAGCCACCCACACGGCAGCATGCAGGCCCACGAGGTCGGCGACCATCCCACCGAGCAAGGCGCCGGCCGCATAACCGAGGTCCCGCCACACCCGGTACACCCCCACCGTGCGGCCCCGCTGTGCGGGGTGGGCGACATCGCCGACCACGGCCAACAGGGTGGGATAGACCAGAGCGGTGCCTGCCCCCAAGACGACGGCGCCGATCGCCCAACCGGTGAAACCGTCACTGAGAGCGATGACCGCCAGTCCAAGAGCCTGGGTGGCCATGCCACTGGTGATGAAGGGTTTGCGGCCAAACCGGTCGGAGGCCGCACCGGTGATCAATTGTCCGACGCCCCACACTCCGGGGTAGAGGGCGACGAGCACCCCGATCTGGGTCAGGCTCAGCTCTGCGGTGGCGAACAGCAGGGGGAACAGTCCCCATGACAGGCCGAAGTTGAGATTGTTGACCAGTCCCGCCTGGCTGGCGGCGGACAGGGCTGGTTCGCGGATGCTGGTATCGAGGAAGATATCCCGATTGGTCCGTACCGGGATAGGGGCGTCAGGGTCGGGGTGGTTGGTTCCAGCGGCCTCCAAGGTGGCGTGGTCCCGGGTTTCGCGCACCCACCAGGTGCTGATGCCCAGGGCGAGGACGGCATAGGCCAGGCCCAGTAGGAACGGCACTGGGCGCAGTCCATACTGCTCGGCGAGGTGGCCGGCGAGCAGGGAGGTGACCGCGACTGCGGCGTAGCCGGCGGCCTCGTTGAGCCCCATCGCCAGGCCCCGGCGGGCAGGCCCCGCGAGGTCGATTTTCATCACCACGGTCGTCGACCAGGTCAGGCCCTGGTTGATTCCGAGCAGGACGTTGGCGGCGATTACCCACCACCAGGTCGGGGCGAGGATGAGCATCACCGGCACTGGCAGGGCGATCAGCCAGCCGATCAGCAGGATCGGTTTGCGTCCGTACCGATCCGACCACGTTCCGGCGAACCAGTTGGCGGCGGCCTTGGTCACTCCGAAGGCGGCGATGAAAGTGAACATGAAGGTGTAGCCGGTCAGGCCAAATTCGTGCTCGGCGAGGAGGGGCAGCACGGTCTGTTGTTGGCCGACCATGCCGCCGACCAGGGCATTGACCACCACCAGGAGGGTGAACTGGGTGGCGTTGGCCCGCAGGCCCAGCACGGGGACCGGTCGTGGACGAGAGAACATGGAAAACTCCTGTCAGGGGCATCGAGGAAGGCGTGCGGATCCGCCGGACCACCGCATGGGTGAGGTGGTGGTGTGCGCAGGAAACGCCAACAGGACGTGTTCTCGGTTCCGTGGCCATAAGGTCGGTGGCACCTCGGTCGACGGATCGGGAACGCGTCCTGCTGGGTTGAGTGGGCGAGTGCACCTGTCGGTGGTGGCCGCGGGCGCCGGAGATGGGGAAGTGGTGGGCTCCTACCGGGCTGCGGCGGTGCTCCGCAGGGGGCAGGCGGGAACGGTGGACCAGCAAACCGCTGCGGTGACGGCCACGAGAGCGGCGGCGATAGCAGCGACCCCGGTGGTGTCGAAGAGCTCCTGAATGAGGACGAAGACGCCCATCACCAGGACGAAGACGCCGAAGCCCTTGCGCAGCAGTGCTTCAGGGATGCGCCCGGCCAGGCGGGATCCGAGCAACGAGCCGAGGACGGCGGCGACGGTGACCGCGCCCACCAGGGCCCAGTCCAGTTCGACGGAGGTGAGGTAGCCGGCCAGGCCGGCAAACGACTTCATGGTGATGACCACCAGGGAGGTGCCCACGGCCACCGGCATGGACAATCCACCCAGCAGGGCCAGCGCGGGGACGACGAGGAACCCACCCCCCGCGCCCACCAGACCGGTGATCACGCCGACGACCAGGCCGTCGAGGATCACCCTGCCGAGGGGCAGGTCACGGTCCTTGGTCTCACCCGCGGAGCCCTTGCGGCCGCGGATCATCGCGATGGAGGTGGCGATCATCATCAGCGCGAACGCGATCATCAACACCGTCCCGGGGATGTGCCCGCCGAGCAATCCGCCGCCGAAAGCACCCGCCATGCCGGCGGCGCCGAAGATCACGCCGGTGCGCCACTTCACCCGGTGGTTGCGCGCGTGGTTGATCGCGCTGACCGCGGAGGTCACGCCGACGACGAACAGGGAGGCGGCGATGGCCTCTTTCGGGTCCATCCCGGCGACATAGGTCAAGATGGGCACGGTGAGGATCGATCCGCCGCCGCCGAGCAGGCCGAGCGACAGGCCGATCAGGATCGACAACAACAAGGTGAGGATGAGCGTGAGGGTCATGGGGTGTCCTAGTCGGGTAGCCGGGGGCCTGGGTCAGCGGGTCGGAAGGCCGGCCCGCTGCCAGGCGGTCATCCCGCCGGTCATGGTGTCGGCCGTGTACCCGGCCTGGTTGAGGGCATCGGCCACCGCCGCACTGCGGTTGCCGCTGCGGCAGACGACAATGATGGGCCGGTCCTTGTCGAGGTCGCCGAGCCGGGAGCCCAGCTGGCCCATGGGGATGTGGATGGCACCGGGGATCATGTCCTCGCGCACCTCGAAGTCCTCCCGGACATCGAGGACCTGATCCGTGGTGTAGCGCTTCTGGGTGTCGGGGACGGTGATTTCTGCCATGGTCTTACTCCTTCTGACGGCTAGGGGAGGAGGTGGTGGGTTGATCAGGCCGACGGGTGGGGGATCTGGTTGATGGCCTCGGCCGCGGTGGGAGCAGCGGTGGTCTTGTTCCACGGCATCACCGACAGGGCCTTGCCCATCGCGCAGGTATTGGTCACCCCGGAAAACGTCAGGCCGGCGCCAATGGCTCCGGCGACGGTGCGCAACTTCGGGGAGAGGAACTTACCGCCCACCAGGCCGGTGACGACCAGGGAGCCGGCGACCAGGCGCACCTGACGTTCGAGGTCCCAACGCTGTGCGCCGCGGATGACGTCACCGCCGGCGGCGGCGAAGGCGTTCACCCCACCGGTGAGCACATGGGCGGTCTCCACGCCGGCGGCGCCGAGACGCTGACGGGCCTGCTCAGCGCGGACGCCGGACTGGCAGACCAGGACCACGCGTTCACCGAGACGCTCGGCGAGCTGTTCGGTGTGCTCGGAGACCAGCGGCAGCGGCACGTTGTAGGAACCACGGATGTGCAGGGCCTCAAATTCAGCGGCCGAGCGGACATCAATGACGACGAGGTCCTCGTGGTCGGTGATCCACTGGCGCAGGGTGGCCGGCTCGACGGTGGTGATGGTGGTGGACGGGGTCATGGACATCCTTTCGAAGGCTGTTACTGGGTGCGCCGCCCAGTCTTCCATATACCCCCCGGGGTATGCAATATACGGGAGGGGGTATGCAAAATGTCCCTGTCGGTATAGGGTGAAGGCACGTCCCCAGCCTGCATAAGGAGTCCCGATGCAACTCGAACCCACCGAGCTCAAGCCGGTCGTCAACCGCCTCAAGCGCGCCCAGGGGCAGCTTTCTGCCGTGGTGCGCATGCTCGAGGAGGGAAGTGAGTGCAAGGACGTCGTCACCCAACTTTCCGCGGTGACCAAGGCGCTTGACCGGGCTGGGTTTGCGATCATCGCCACCGGACTCGAGCAGTGCCTAACCAATCCGGATGAGTCGATGGATAAAAAGGAGATGGAGAAGCTCTTCCTCTCCCTTGCCTGATCCACCGGCCGCTGTCAGGCTGGAGGTGTCAAGTCATCGCCGAGTCACTCACCGTAAGGAGTCAGAGCATGTCCTACACCCACACCGTTGCCGTGTCCCTGTCCTATGACGACGCCGTCGAACGCACCCGGGAGGCGCTCGCCGAGCACGGATTCGGCGTACTCACCGAGATCGACGTCCGTGCCACCTTCGACAAGAAGCTCGGGGCCGACGCTGCCGAGGCGGTGGGGGACTACGTCATCCTCGGCGCCTGCAACCCCACCCTGGCCAGCAAGGCCCTGGCCGCGGAACCGGAGCTCGGAGCGCTGCTGCCGTGCAACGTCGTCGTCCGCCGCGGGGCAGGGGATGACCGGACCACCATCGAGACGATTGATCCGCAGACCATGGTCAAGCTCGGCGAAAGTGACCGGGTTCGTGAGGTCGCCGACGACGCTGACGCCCGACTTCAGGCGGCGCTGGCCGACATTGCCGCCGGCAGCGATGCAGGCGCCTGACCAGACCACCGGGGACAGCTGACGAAATCTTTCGTACGCACTGTCCATCCGTCACCGACGAACCTCGAAGAACGAGGCATGTCCCTAAGTAGAGTGGCGTAAGCGCGGCTCAATACGTATGTGTCCGTAGGCATAGACAGATCCGCCCAGGGTGGCCCCAGCCGTTTTCTACGAGGTAATCGATACTCTGGGAGTGGAAGAACAAAAACACCCCAGCGGCACCCCTGGGCATTCCTGCTCGCTGCGACATGGCGCCGCCGCCTTTCTTTTACCTGCCCTGTCTCCGTTTCAGGCCCTATCCAGTAGGGCCACTTCCACTGGCCGGGGTCACCGGAACCTCTCGGTTGTTAGCCGGCGCCTCACGACGTGGAACGCTCGACAATAGTGATGATGTCCAGGAACTCAGCGTTGAGCTGATACTCGTCCAAGCGCAGTACCTGCCACTTCGATCCGTCCAGGCGATCGAGCTGCCGACGATAGTCGGCGAGACTGTCGCGGATGACCTCCGGCGGGGGGCCGTGTGGGCTGTCAGGGGCGTGGGCAATCCAGATCAGCCGACCCCCGGGCGCCAGCAGGTGCGCACTGTTGATCAGCACCTCCAGGTCGGTGTGCAGATAGGCCGCCACTACCAGGTCGAATCTGGAGGCATCAGCCGGTTGCCAGGACGAGACATCCGCCACAACCGGTGCGATATGGTCCGCGACCCCACGCTCGGTGGCCTCCCGGCGCAACAGCTCATGGGCCGAGGCGGCGAAATCAACCGCGGTGACCTGCATGCCTAGTTCGGCCAGCGCCACGGCGTGCCGCCCGGGCCCGGAGCCGAGATCGACGGCGCGTAGATCATCCGCCGCCCTGCCGGTCGGCTTCGCCTGAGCGATAAGCGCCTGGGCTTGTTCCATGACAAGCGGGTGCGGCTGTACCCCGTCAGGCGCGTGCCCCTCATCGTCCCGGTAGCGCGATTCCCACATATCTTGAGAGCTCATGCCTGCCATTCTCGGCCCAGGAACTCGGCATACGCAACCACTTCGTCGTTGAAAAAGAAGCGTGGAGACCTGCACCTGGAGAATATTTCTCCCGGAAAAGAGCGCAGACTTGCCCTTCCCGGGGGAGGCAGAACTTACCGATATCGATGGCCGATTCAGCCCAGGAGAGGGACGGGGTGGGCTCAGCGCGGTAGACGAGCGGGCCAGGGAACGGGGTAACCGTATCGGTTTTACCTCCGCGCGCGACACGACGGTCGGCCCCCTATTGAAGATTAATGCCATCAAGTGCCGGGCCCTTCCGTTAATCAACGGAATAGTAAACCTCCCGGCAGGGAGGCGATGTTTGAGTCCTTTGTCCAGGTGCTCAAGGCGGTTGCGAATCCGCGTCGGCTGGAGCTACTGGAGCTCATGGCTCAGGACGAGCATAACGTTGAACCCCTGGCTCACCTGTCGGCCATGGGCATGACGACAGCGTCTGCGCATCTGCAACAACTCAAGCGCACCGGCCTGGTGACCACGAGGCGGGAGCGCGCCACCGTGTTCGATCGCATGGCCGGCGATGGTATCGCCGCGCTGTACACGGCGGCTAAAACAGTCGCAGTAAACCGGTACCCCCAATTCACAAGGTGTCCCGTTTCCCAGGAACTGAGGCATCCTTGTCTAGGTCCTCGGACAGGAGCGTAAGGCAGGATATCGCAAAAGTTCACGTCTCTCGCCTACCGAACAGGCATTATGCGTTCGTCACCCCGCCCCCGCGCTAATTTTTGCGAATAGCCCCAGGGATCGGGCCGCTCGTCGGGGCGATCACTTTCCGGGAGGAGTGATAAAAGGAGGAGGTTGCCTTCCCATCGGACCAGCGTCCCGGGGACACCGCCACCGCCGTCGTCGCTGGCACGGAGACCGCGCCGATGGAGGAGGACGGCATCGCTGCGGCCCGGTGATCAGTACTGGGATTCCTTCGGATGTTTGATCGCGTAGGCGGCGCGGACCAGCGCCAGGTGCGAGAACGTCTGCGGGAAGTTGCCGACCAGCCGCTGATGTCTGCTCGAGTACTCCTCGGAGAGCAGGCCGAGGTCGGTCCGCACGGACAGGATGCGGTCCATCATCTCCCTCGCGTCCTCGAGGCGACCGGAGTGGGCGTACTGCTCGACCAGCCAGAAGGAGCACATCAGGAACGGGTACTCCTCACCCGGCAGGCCGTCAGAGCCGGAACCGGCGCGGTAGCGGTAGAGGAAGCCAGCGTCGTCAAGCAGCTCCCGTTCAATCCGCTCCACGGTGCCGAGCATCCGCGGGTCGTCGTAGTCCACGAAGCCGATCTGGGCGAGCATCAGCAGGGAGGCGTCGACCTCAGTGTTGTCGTAGGCCTGGGTGAAGGAGTTCAGCTCCTCGTTGAAGCCGCGGGTCAGTATCTCCTCCCGCAGCCTCTCCCGCAGGTCGCGCCAGTGCTCGACGGGCCCGTCGAGGCCGTGCTGCTCCACGGCCTGGACGCCGCGGTCGAAGGCGGCCCACATCATCGCCCGGCCCTGAGTGAAGTGGTGCGGTTCGCCGCGCATCTCCCAGATGCCCTGGTCCTTGACGTCGAACTGGGCCTCCTGGAAATCGAGGATGGCCTTCTGCAGCTCCCAGGAGAACTCCCCGTCCTCCACGCCCGAGTCGCGCAGCCGCTTCAATGCCACCATCACCTCACCGACGACCTCGGACTGGTACTGTTCGGCGGCGCCGTTGCCGATGCGCACCGGGGTGGAGTCCTCGTAGCCGGCCAGGTGCCCGAGCTCGAATTCCGGCAGGTGGCGCTCACCGCCGAGGCCGTACATGATCCGCAGCCGGTCGGCGTCGCCCGCGATGGCGCGCAGCAGCCAGTCCCGCCACTCGACGGCGCGTTCCTTGAAGTCGTTCTCCACGAGCACCTCGATCGCCATCGCGGAGTCCCGCAACCACGTGTAGCGGTAGTCCCAGTTGCGCACACCCCCGAACTCCTCCGGAAGAGAGGTGGTCGGGGCACCGACGATTGCGCCGGTGGCGGAGTGGGTGAGCGCGCGGAGCACCAGCAGGGAACGCCGGACCGGCTCCAGGTACTCACCCTCGGCGTCGAGACGGTCGATCCACTCCCGCCAGAATTTCCGGGTGTGCTCCAGCGCGTCGCTGTGATCCGGCATCGGCGGATGCTCGAAGTGGGATGGCGACCAGGTGAGCACCCAGCGCACGGCGTCCCCGGTCCGTAGCGTGTGGACGGCGGTGTGGCACCCGGTCTCGGGGTGGTGCTCCAGCCGGGGGCCGCGGACATGGACGGAATTGGGGCCGGCGATGGCACGCAGCTCCTCGATCCCCTCGACGTTGTGGTGGCGGACGTAGGGGTCGGAGGCGCCGTAATCGAAGCGCAGCCGCAGGACATTGCGCACGTCCACCTCACCCTCCAGGCACTCGACCATCCGGATGAGGTCGGTGACGGTGTGCTCATGCTCGCCCTCGCCCGCGGGGTTGATGGGCATGAAGTCCGTGACCTTCGCCCGGCCCGTCGGGGACCGCCAGACGGTCTCGAGGACGAAGGTGTCCCCGAGGTAGCGGCGCTCGGTGACCACGCCGTCCGCGATGTCGAGGAGCCAGTGGCCGTCCTGTTCACCGCCGAGTAGCGCGGAGAAGGTCGCCTGGGCGTCGAAACGCGGCAGGCACAGCCAGTCGATGCTGCCCGCGCGGGAGACCAGGGCGGCGGTCTGCGTGTCGGACAGGAGTGCGTAGTCCTCCAGGGGTGTGGACAAGGCTGCCTCCACGTGTCTCGGATGCGTTTTCTCCCCAGCCTATGGAAAATCCGGGCTCTCGTACCGGCGCGCAGCCGGGCGCCCGCCCGGCGGTCGCTGCGGGTCGTGCGTGGCTGTCCCCTTCATGTGGCGGTTCCCGGATGAGCGGGGCGGGACCACCACGTGAAGCTGACACTCACGTGACACGCGAACGGTTTCGGAATGCGGCGGCTGAGCTCAGGAGGCGGCGAAAGGAGTCACGTGCCGTTCCGGGCTGAGGGGGGTGAACCAGGTGGCGAAGTCCATCATCGTGTCGGCAGCGGGATGGGACAGGGCAGCCCCGGCGGTGGCGGGAGCGTAAAGAGGTGCGAGGTCCAGGCCGTCGTAGAGGGTGTCCTCGAGCACCGTCCGCCAGTTGGTGGGCATCTCCACCTCGAAGATCTCGGCCAGGGACTCGGTTTTGTTGAGCAGGACCCGTAGGGCGAGTGCGTGGGCGATCGTGGGCAACGGCTGCCACTCATGGGTGAGGTAATTGGTGACGTCGACGACGGCGGTGAGGAATTTGCGGGCGAAAAATCCGTTGACTTTGTCCGCGTACCGTGGTGGTAGCTCGGAGAGGACCAGGGTCTCCGCCTGAATTCTGCCCTGGATGCTCAGATCGTCCGTGAAGGACATGAGATCCTCGAACAGCTCATCAACCGTCACCATGCAGGCGTGCCACAGCACGCCCTTGACCAGATCAAGGTCCTGCGGACCCCCGGAGGCCGATGCCTCCACCCCGTGGCCGACAACGCCCACCGGTGCGGGAAGAGAACTCAACCCCGCCAGCCGGCGTCCGGTCTCCACCAGTGAGGGGACCGAGAACGGGGAGCTGCTGAAGTGAACGTCCTCCACCTCCCGAGGGGATCCCGGCAGGAGGGCAACCGGGCGATTGGTCCGCGCACTGCCCTTACCCGTCTTCCGTGTGAACCTGTCGGAGCCGATACCGGGGGACGGATCCGTGGCCGTGGGGGTTTCTGCCCCGCCGACCGGTCCATCAATGTCGGCAGAGGAGACGACCCGCAGATGAACTGCGCGGGAGGCGGGGGAGGGCTCACCTGTGCGGGGAGACTGATTCGCCCGGGGCGGGTCGTCTCGAAGGAGGGTGTCCGAGCCTCGGTCCTCAAGGCTCGAGCTCAGGGGCGCACTGACCTTTTTCACGCGTTACCTTCTCGAATATGTTGACCGACAGTGAACGACCCCTCATTTTTAACCCAGAAGTTGACGTGACCCCCCGAGGTATCGCGGACTTTTGTCCGGAACGTCCTCTTCCGCCCCTAAATGGGGCTGACCTGCAATAATACTACTTTTCCGGTTCGGCGCGAGCACCGGCCCGGAGGGACGGGGGCCCGCTCAGCGCCACTCCGACACCGCGTCATCGCGCAGGAAACGGCCCGTGGCCGCCACCGCCGGTCCCGAGGACTCCGCCCCAGCGACGAAGGTGCAGAACGCCAGGTCACCCTTGATGCCGGCGAACCAGCCGTGGGCGGGCCGGTTGCCCCCGACCTCCGCGGTCCCGGTCTTGCCGCCGAGACCGTCGATGTCGCTCAGGCTGGCGGCGGTCCCGGAGTCCACCGTCTCCGCCATCATCGCGCGCAGGGCCCGCACCGTCGCCGGGTCGAGCGGCTCGGGGTCCTGGTCGGCGGTGGTCTCCTCACCCTGGATCAGGGTCGGCAGCACCATCCGGCCGTTGTTGCCCAGGGAGGCCTCCATGACGGCCAGCCCGAAGGGGGAGGAGAGGACCTCGCCCTGGCCGATGGCGGCCTCGACGCGAGCCGCGCCGGGCTCGGTGACGGGGACGGAGCCGGTCACCGTGGTCATGCCGGGCGCGGTGAAGTCCACGCCCAGCCCGAGGCGCGCCGCCATGTTCCTCATGTCGTCCGGCTCCAGATCCTGGGAGATGAAACCCTGGGTGGTGTTGCAGGACTGGGCGAAGGCCTGCGTCATGGAGACGTCGCCGAGGGCGAAGTTGCCGTCGTTGGGGATGACGCGGCCGTCGATCTCCGCGGTGGCGGGGCAGGCGACGGTGGAGTCGGGTGCCACGGTGCCGCGTTCGAGGGCGGCGGCGGTGGTCACTGTCTTGAAGGTGGAGCCGGGCGGGTACAGCCCGCTCAGCGAGACAGGGCCGAGGGCGGCGGCGGCGTCGTTCTGCGCGACGGCGATGACCCCGCCGGTGGAGGCGCTGAGGGCGACGATCGCCGCGGGCTGCTCGATCGGCTCCAGGGCCCGCTTCGCGGCCGTCTGCACCCCGAGGTCCATCGTGGTGCGCACGGGCTCACTCTCCGCCGGTTCCACCTGCCCCAGGACGGTCGTGCCGGTGGGGGAGGTGGCCCGGAGGGTCCAGCCGGCGTCGGCGGTGATCTTCTCCGACCAGTAGTCGCGCAGGCCGCCGTCCACCGGGGAGGCGGTGTCCCGGGTGGGGCCGAGCATGCGGCCCTCCTCCCGCAGGTCCAGTCCCTCGATCGCCCGCAGGGCGTCCCCCACCACGGCGAAGTCCTCCTCCCGGAGGGTGAACAGCCCCACCGGGGAGCCGTCCCCGGACTCGATCTGGGCGGTGACGGATTCACCGGTGGCGGTCGGCACGACCGGGCGGATGGCGGTGGCGATCCCCCCGGCCCGCGGGATCAGCTCCGGACCCGCGGAGACGACGGTGACAGGTGTCCAGGACAGGATGTCGGTGCCGTTGCGGTCGGTCACCGGCAGAGTGAAGGTCTTGTCATCGGAGTAGAGGAAGCGGCTGTCCCCGTTCAGCTCCGTGGAGAAGATCCGCTTGTCCCAGGTGATGAGGTCGCTGTCCTGTTCGGAGAGGGTGATCGTCCCGGTGGTGGTGGCCTCATCGCCGTTCGGGACGGTCCAGGTGGCGGTGATCTCGGTGGCGCCGTCCTCCTCGCCCTCCTCGCCGCCGGCGTCCAGTTCCACGCTGGTCCCGCCGATGCCCGCGCGCAGCTGCTCCAGGTCGGCTGCGGCCCGGGCGGGATCGTCGCTGAGCGCGGCGGCACCGGCGTCGTCACCGGCGTTGAAGGCGGCGACGAACTCGTCCACCGCGTCCCGGAACCAGGGCACGGTGCAGGAGGAGAGCGCGAGCGCCGCGGCGGCGAGCAGGGCGGAGACACGGACAGTGGTGCGGGTGGTCATGCCGGATGAGATTAGGCCCCCGGGCTCACCGCGACCACGTTCCCGCGCGACTTCCGGCCAGTCGGGAGACGAATACCGCCTGCTCGGCGGGGTGTTCTCCGGTGGGGAATCTCAGCGCGACATACGCAGTTCATTGACGAGTAACCGGGCGATGCGGCCGATCGCGGCGTCCGCGGCCGCGAGGTTCGGGCCGCTGCGGGCTGAACGGGTGATCACGGTGACGACGATGGGTGCCTCCTCGTCGACGGCTACCACGGAAACCTCGCCGCGCACGGGGCCGATCGTCCCGGTCTTGCCGTGGAAGCGCACGCCCCCGGCGGGGAAGCCGGAGGGGATCCGGTGGCCCCACACCTGCTGCCCGAGCACGGTCCGGGCGAAGGCACGGGAGACCCCGGTGAGATCCGGGCCCGTCCAGATCCAGTCCAGCAGGCGGCACAGCTGGCGTGGGGTGCTCACCGAGCGGTAGGCGGCCGGATCCTGGCGGACCCGGGGGTAGGAGACCAGCAGCCGGATCGCCTCGCTGGCCGCGGAGCCGTCCTCGGGCAGGGCCGGGAGTTCGGACTCGGTGGTGCCCGGGGCGACGATCGTGGTGTCCTCGAGATTCGCCAGGGAGACGACCTCCCCGACCAGGCCCGGCGGGAGACGCCGCTGCAGCACCCGGGCGGCGATGCTGTCGGAGAGCACCACCATCTGACGCACCAGATCCCGCAGGCTCATCGTCACGGGGTCGGCGAACAGCCCCACTCCCGGGGTCCCGACCGGGCCGTCATCCGCGCTGAGCGTCACCGCGTCGAGCGGATTCAGCAGCCCGCGGTCCACAGCCAGGCAGAAGGCGGCCAGGAGGTGGACCTTGTACATCGACGAGATGCTGGTCTGACTGTCGGCGCCGACCCCGACGCCGGCCGCCTCCTCGCCGACCGGGTGCGCCCAGCACCAACCGTCACAGCCCGCGGCGACCAATTCGGTGCCGATCCGGGCCCGCAGGCTCCTGGTCATCCGGTCTCCCCCAGACGCCCGAGGGAGCGCCGCAGGGCACGGTCCACGACGTCGCGCAGATCCCGCTTTCCGACGGCCCCGCCCCGTTGCGGCGGCACCACACACCGCAGCCGCAGGTGGAAGGCCGCCGGCATCGGGAACGCGGGCAGGCCCCCGAGTTGATCGGGGGTGAGCAGCACCATCGCGCCTCCGGCACCGAGCCGCGCGGCCAGGACCGTCCGGTCCGGCCACAGCTCGGTCTCCGGGTGCAAGCCGATGGTGAAGAAGGCGTCGGCCAGGCGTCCGGCGGCCGCCGGGCTGACGGCGGCGGTGTTGTCCAGCAGGGTGTGTCCCCGCAACGCCGCCCAGGTCGCGGGCTTTTCGGCGGGCCCGGCGAGCAGCCGGGGAACCTCGTGCAGCTGCCCGCGAGACAACTCACCCGTCGGCGCCGGGTCCTCGATGACGGCACAGTCCAGACGGCCCTCGCCCACCCGGGTGACCAGCTGCGACACCTCGGCCGTGTGCACACTGACCCGGCCGACGTCCCGCAACGCGGAGGTGAGGTCGAAGGCGATGCCCGGCGGCACCGAGGGGGCCAGCCCCACGCGGACCTCGGCCCCGGCGTCGGCGATGGCGTGGGCCATGCTCTGCAGTTCCGTGGCGTCCCGGACCAGAATCCGGGCCTGCGGGAGCAGGGACCGGCCCGCCTCGGTGAGGGTGGCACCGGTGGCGGAGCGGCGGATCAGGTCGAGGCCGAGATTCGACTCCAGACGTTTCAGCCCCTGGGACACGGGGGACTGGGTCAGCCCCAGCCGCTCCGCGGCACCGGTGACGCTGCCCTCCTCGGCCACGGCGACGAAGTACTCCCAGTGCCGGAGGGAATCCGGTCGAGTTGTCATGTGCCCCGAGCCTAGTGGCGGGGACTCTGCCGAGCTGAGCGAGGTACGGGGAACAAGGGCTCACCGGGCCTGTCGTGCAGCGGATTGCCGTGGTGGGTCCAATTCAGGCGAAGGTGCGTATGACAGCCGAACCGGCACCGTCCCGGGCCAGGGGAGAGACCCCTTTTCCCACGGCACCAGAACTGATCTGTGCGAGGGGGAATCGGCGAACTTCAGCTACCTGACCGCCACCCTGGATGCGTCCATCCGGGGAGCGGGACCCGCGGTCGGGGAGTGGCCGGGCAGAATCCACCGGGTGGAACCCCGGTCCCCTTCGAGGACGACCCCGACCTGACGGACAAGCGGTTTACGGGCAGTGGAGGAGATCCTCGACTGGGAGCCGCACGCCCGAGGTGGTCCGGGAGATGCGGGGCAATCCGGAAGAACTCGAACGGCTCGGCATTGAGGCGAGCAACGAACGACAACGCGGCGGGAAACCACAGGTTTCTCGCCGCGTTCGGCCTGGTTCAGACCAACTGCCGGTCAGCCGCGCAGCGTCTTGAGCGCCTCCGACCAGGCGGTGACCTGGTTGAACACGTCGGTGAGAGCGCCGGTGGCGCCTTCGGTCGGGGTGAACTTCGACATGTCCTCGAAGTCGGAGCTGAAGGGCAGGAACACCTGGGCGCGGACGTCGGCCATCTGCAGTTCCGCGGCGATCAGCCGCCACGCCTCCACGGAGCGGGTGCCGCCGGCGCTGCCGTAGCTGACGAAGCCGATGGCCTTGTTGTTCCACTCCGCGTACAGGAAGTCCACGGCGTTCTTCAGTGCGGCGGGCACGGAGTGGTTGTACTCCGGGGTGACGAAGATGAAGCCGTCGTAGGAGGCGATCTTCTCGGCCCAGGCCTTGGTGTGGTCCTTCGAGTACTGGCCCATGGCCGGGGGCATGGGCTCATCCAGCAGGGGCAGGTTCTGGTCGGCGATGTCCACGAGCTCGAACTCGGCGCCGCCGTGCTGCTGCGCGTGCTCGTGCACCCATTCGGCGACCTGGGGTGCCAGGCGGTTGGGGCGGGTGCTGCCGACGATGATGGCGATGCGGGTCATGGTTTTACCTCCGAATAGTGGTGGTGGTGACATTCCCGTCTCCCACGCTAGCCAGTTCCGCGCCCGCGTGTGCGTCGCAGGATGCGCAGCGTGCGGTAGGCCGATGCGATCTGCGCAGCCACCGACTCCGACGTGTCTTCGGTGACGACCTCGAACGCCCACCACAACCCCAGTGGAGGGCAGAAGGAGAAAGGGGTCGAGTAATGGACACCCCCAACTTTTCGACCTGAACCTTTGGAACTTGAACAACTAACGATTCGCCTGATCAGAATGAATTTTCTTTGGTCGGCCGGACCGGGTATCGGTTCTTCTGATACCGATGATTGTGTAAGGCAGACAACCCCAAGAATTGCCAGAAGCAGCGTCGGACGAGAAGCTCCGGTCGATGACACCGGGAGGAATTGGAGTCGATGGCATGACAGTGGTGCAACGTGAAAGAATGCCGGGCGCTCAGCAGCGGGCATTGAAACGGGCGATAATGCTCACGTGGTTGACGCTCGGTTATCTGGTTATCGACACGACTTTGTTGTTCCTGGTCAAGGGCAACTCGCAGGCCATGCAGGTGGCGTGGATTCAGGACCTTCTGGCTCTGGTGCCTCCGCTGTCATTTCTCGTCGGTACACGTGTCCTCGCCCGCCGGGCGAGCAAACGGTTTCCGTACGGATTTCACCAGGCCATGGACGTCTCCCATTTCCTGTCGGCCACGGCCCTGCTGGGATTCGGAGGCTTCCTCTTCGTTCAGTCGGCGATGTCCCTGCTCAACGCCCAGCGGCCCGACATCGGCTTGATGGTGATCTTCGGGTTTGAGATCTGGCATGGCTGGCTGATGGTGGCGGTCCTGGTCGCCGGCGCCATCCCACCGCTGATTCTGGGCCGGATGAAAATTGAGCCGGCCAAGCAGCTGCACAACAAGGTCCTGTTCACCGACAGCAAGATGAACAAGGCGGATTGGACGTCGTCCCTGGCCGCGGTGGTTGGTGTGCTCGGTGTCGGGGTCGGCATCTGGTGGGCCGATGCGGTGGCCGCGATCATCATCTCACTCGACATCCTGTGGGACGGGATTCGGAATCTGTGGGCCTCGTTGAGTTCGTTGATTGATTCCACTCCTGATGCTCTGGGTGAATCGAAGCCGCATCCGCTCCCCGCGCAGGTCAACCGCTACCTGCTTGGCCTGTCGTGGGTGAAAGAGGCGGGGTGTCGGGTCCGTGAGGAAGGGCAGGTCTTCCACGTCGAGGCGTTCGTGGTGCCGACGCATCCCGAGACGATTGCCGTCGACAGCCTGATCAAGGCGCGCGACGGCTGCAGGGAACTGGACTGGAAGATCTACGACGTGGTCGTCGCCCCCGTCGACGAACTGCCTGGACTGTTGACCACAGACACCTGAGGATTTCTCACGTCCGCTGAGTCCCCGCCCGCACGCCGGCCTCTGACCGACTCCGCCCCTCCGGCAGGTGCAACAGACGCCCTGGACGGAACGTCTCCGGAGGACTGATCTCCACTGGTGGCCCGGGGGCAATTCTGCGGGCCAGAAAGGCAGAACACCACCGGTGCGGGCCCTCCGTGCGCGGGGGCGTCGGCAAGCGGCTCTCTACGCCCCCACGAACCGCCGCACGAGCGAGCGGTAGGCGCGCACGGTCAGGTCCTCGTCGTGGGAGTGCAGCTGGGCGAAGCCGTAGCCCCACGCCCCCGAGGCGGTGGCCGAAGCGCGGGTCGGAGCCACCGGCCAACAACCACTCGGACATCCGCCGGATAGTCGGGGGCGCGGGGCTGCGGGCGGTCACTGGCGTCGGCCGCCATGGCGAGGACCGGGCTGGACCGCGATGGGGCAAATCCACGCACTTACAATCGTGCGACTTTTCAGGCCCGCTGTTTCCGCAGGTCACCGTGTCAGCCGTTTGGGGCGCGAAAAAGGGTGCGTGGATATGCACCACCCGGTATCCCGCTTGCCGACGCCCGCCCCGCCCCACGCGGGCGTCGGCAAGCGAACCGCTACGCCCCCACGAACCGCCGCACGAGCGAGCGGTAGGCGCGCACGGTCAGGTCGAGATCCTCGAGGTCGAGGTGCTCGTCGTGGGAGTGCAGCTGGGAGAACACGTCGGCCAGGGTGCGCTCGCGGCCGTGCAGGGCGAAGCCGTAGCCCACGCCCCCGAGGCGGCGGCCGAAGCGTAGGTCGGAACCGCCGGCGGAGATCGTCGGGACGACGGGGACGCCGGGGAAGAACTCCTCGAAGGTGGCCAGGAGCGCGTCATACAACGGTCCGGAGGTCGGGGAGACGGTGGCCTCCTCGGAGATGAGGCGCTCGATGCGCACCTCGTCGGCCAGGTCGCCCAGGCCCTCGCGCAGCACGCGGTCGACGTCGTCCTGGGTCATGCCGGGCAGCGGGCGGATGTCGAGCTCCATGTACGCGTGGCTGGGCAGCACGTTGATCGCCCCGCCGGCGTGCAGCACGGTCGGCGAGATGGTCAGGTGGCTCATCGCGTCGGCGTAGGCGGCCAGCCGCCCGAACTTCTCGTAGGCGTCCGGATCGGTGCCGTGGAGCAGGGCCTGCTCGGTGTCGTTGTCGAAGCGGAAGGCGCGGACGAAGCCCTGCCAGATCTCGTCGGAGCTGACCGGGGTGCGGATGGCGGCGATACGGCGGGCGACCTCGCCGATCTTGACCACGGAGAAATCCTTGCCGAAGGGGTTGGAGCCGTGGCCGGCGTCGCCGCCGACGTGCAGGCGCCGCTGGGCCGCGCCCTTCTCGCCGACGACGACCACCAGCGCGTCGGTGCCGTCGGCCACCTCAAGGTGGGAACCGCCGGTCTCCGACAGGCAGTTGCGCCAGGAGAACGCGTCGCGGTGCTCCTCGGACAGCCACTTGCCGCCCAGGCCGCCGCGGGCCTCCTCGTCGGCGATGCCGACGAACGTCAGCGTGCCCTTCGGCTGGCCGTTGCGCGCGGCGTCGCGGGTGACCGCGGCCATCGACGCCGTGATGAACAACATGTCCATCGCACCGCGGCCGTAGAGGCGGCCGTCGACGATCTCAGCGTCGAAGGGCGGGTGCTCCCACCGCTCCTCGTGGACGGGCACGACGTCGGTGTGGCCGAGCAGGGTCAGCGGCTCGGCCTCCGGATCGGTGCCGGGAACCGTGACGACGATCGACGTGCGCCCCGGCCGCGGCTCGTAGCGGGAGACCTGGATGCCGGGGGTGCCGGCGAAGAAACGCTCGAGGGTGTCGGCGTTGTGGATCTCCTGCCCGGAGTCCGGGGTCAGGTCGTTGACGCAGGCGTTGCGGATCATCTCCCGCAGGAGGGCGAGGGTGTCGTCGTAGAGGGTCACGGGGGAAGGCCACCTTTCATTCGTCTGACCACACCACTCTAGGTCAGGCACCGGCAGCCGCCCCCGCAGGAAAACCGCTCCCACCGGGAGAGCCCCGGTGAGGGTGGATATTTCAGCGACGAGCATCAGTTGTGGCGGGAGCGGCGGGACGGCCAGTTGCCGGAACCTGGAGGCCCTGGACGACGATGACGAGGATGATCACCGTCGCGACGATCGTGACGGCGGCTCCAAAGGGGGAAGTCGGACCCTTGGGGTGATGGCGGCCTTGCTGGTCGGTGGGTGGGACGGCGTGGGCCGGAGCACTGGAGGTGCGGTTGCTCGTCTACGCCCCCGCAGGACGTGATCCGGGAGCCGGAACGATATTGTCCTCCGGAACTCGTTGACCTGGCGGGTGAACATGGGGAGAATGGGACGCAGCTCACAATTGCTGGTCTATCCCTAAGGTGGAGCCCATGCGCGCCATGGCTTATCGGGGCCCTTATAAGGTCCGCGTCGAAAACAAGGATATGCCCCGGATTGAGCATCCCAACGATGCGATCATCAAGGTCACGATGGCCTCGATCTGCGGCTCTGACCTGCATCTTTATCATGGCCTGATGCCAGACACCCGGGTTGGCCATACGCTGGGCCACGAGTTCATCGGCGTGGTGCACGAGGTTGGCCCCTCCGTGCAGACCCTCAAGCCAGGGGACCGGGTCATGGTCCCCTTCAACATCTTCTGCGGGTCGTGCTTCTACTGCGCCCGTGGCCTGTACTCGAACTGCCACAATGTGAACGCCAACGCCACAGCGGCGGGTGGGATCTACGGTTATTCCCACACCTGTGGCGGCTACGACGGTGGGCAGGCCCAGTTCGTGCGCGTGCCCTTTGCCGACGTCGGCCCGTCTCTCATCCCGGACTGGATGGCGGAGGAGGACGCGCTGCTGCTCACCGACGCTGTCGCCACCGGCTATTTCGGCGCCCAGCTCGGGGACATCGTGGAGGGTGACACCGTCGTCGTCTTTGGTGCGGGGCCGATCGGCCTGTTCGCCGCGCAATCCTCCTGGCTCATGGGCGCCGGCCGGGTGATCGTCGTCGACCACCTCGACGACCGGCTGGAGAAGGCCCGCACGATGGCGCACGCGGAGACGTACAACTTCAACGAGTACGACGACATCGTGGTCCACCTGAAGAAGATCACCGACCACTACGGCGCGGACGTCGCCATCGACGCGGTGGGGGCGGAGGCGGACGGCAATTTTCTCCAGCACGTCACCTCCGCGAAGCTGAAGCTGCAGGGCGGGTCACCCATCGCGTTGAACTGGGCGATCGACTCGGTGCGCAAGGGCGCGACGATCTCCGTGATGGGTGCCTACGGCCCGATGTTCAGCGCCGTGAAATTCGGTGACGCACTGAACAAGGGTCTGACGCTGCGGATGAACCAGTGCCCGGTCAAGCGTCAGTGGCCGCGTCTGTTCGAGCATGTGCGCAACGGCCATCTCACCCCCAGCGAGATCATCACCCACCGCATCCCGCTCGAGCACATCGCCGAGGGGTACCACATCTTCTCGAGCAAACTCGACGGCTGCATCAAGACCGTGGTGCTGCCGCACGCCGACTGAGAGGCCCAGGACACGTCATGCCGTATACCGCAGATGAACCGCCCCGCCGCAGGAGCAGCGACGAGCTACGCGCCGAGAT
Organism: Corynebacterium halotolerans YIM 70093 = DSM 44683; assembly: GCF_000341345.1. Lineage (NCBI taxonomy): Bacteria > Bacillati > Actinomycetota > Actinomycetes > Mycobacteriales > Corynebacteriaceae > Corynebacterium > Corynebacterium halotolerans. Next base: position 72,810 of record NC_020302.1, read on the forward strand.
TCCCGGCTGGGGCGTCGACCTCGATCCTGCCGACCGGCCTTCCGTCCCGCGTGAACGCACCGACCTGGATACAGGGGCCCACTGGGACTTCCCCGAACGCCAGGAGGAGAAGCAACCGCGCGAACGCTCCATCGAGCATAAATTCCTCACCCCGGTCTTCGGCACCGCCCAACCGCTCCGAGGCCTGGCGGCACCGATCCGCAGGCTCGCCTACAACCGGTTCAGCGAGGCGCGGGCCGCCCACTGGTTGCTGCTCCTGGCTGCTGACCGGGTCGACGCCGGTGAACACCATATGAGGTCCATGTTCACACTGCGGCCCGACAATCCGACCACGGAGACCGGGATCCGCAGCGAATTCACCCACCACGGTTTCTCCTCCCGCTTCGGGAGAAATCGCGCCGACCTCTCCCACACCTGGATCGACCCCTTTCTCGTTGCCCGGCCCTGGCTGACCGCTGGTGTGCTGTCGGTCGGGGCGGTCATGTTCCTGCGGGGGCGTCGGGAAGCGGAAAAGTGAAGCCCGAGCGGTTCACGTAGGGGCAGATTCCCTCGGTTTCTGGTCGGTTCAATTACGTCACGGGTAGCGATTTCACATGGAACATGGCCTGGTGGGGTAGAGGTTTCACGTGAAACATCGTGGAGTGTCTTGAAGGCATGCGGGGCGCGAGTTGATGGAGGATGCTGTGCTGCCAGGGGCCGATTCCGGAGGCTGCACGTCTCTGTCACCCTTGTCTGAAGAGGTGCGATAACAATCGGGATCTTTTTGAAACTGGTGTGTGCCACGTGGTGTCCATGCCGGGAATGAGTGGTCCCCAAATTAATCCTCTGCTGTGAGCGTTCCTCCCGAATGGGGTGGCAGGTGCCGGTAGGGGGCCCGATCAGGTGACACCGGCCTTCCCCACGATTCCCGCCATTGAGTAGTCCTTGGTCGTGCAATCGCCATCGGTCAGTTGCTCATGGCCGCTGACACTCACTGACATTGCTGCGCTGAATGTCTGGATTGAAGGGGGTAGGGGAATGGTTACCCACCCGTGAATCATCTAGCCAGCCGGGCGAGTTGCCGAGGCCGCGGGGCTGCTCGAAGGAAAGGCTGGTCTCCGGCGTGCCTAAACTCCGGCGGGATGGGGATTTCCGGGGAGGGTGTGGGAGGGCCTGGGTATGTCATTCTCCTTCCTGCTCCGGCGCATTCCCTTCGCTCGCTGGGGCCTTCAGCCTGTCGGAGAATGATGCCACCAGGGTGGCGGGCTGTCCAGGGCAAATCATGAACACCGTTCAATTTCTGGGCTAGACTGCTTCCAGACATTCTTGAACGTTGTTCAATTACGCCTCCACCACCTGCCCAAGGAGAACCATGACCGACATCCTCACCCGCGCCCGCAGCAAAGTTCTCGAGGAAGGCGCCGGTCTCGCCGGGCCCGAGCTGCTCGAGGTACTCACGCTTGCCGACGACCGCATCCCCGAACTCCTTGAACTCGCCCACCAGGTCCGCCTGCGTTGGTGCGGTGAGGAGGTTGAGGTGGAGGGGATCGTCTCGCTCAAGACCGGTGGTTGTCCCGAGGACTGCCACTTCTGCTCGCAGTCCGGGCTCTTCGAGTCCCCGGTTCGCTCCGTGTGGCTGGACATCGCCGAACTCGTCGAGGCCGCCAAGCAGACCGCCAAGACCGGGGCTACCGAGTTCTGCATCGTCGCGGCCGTGAAGGGGCCGGATGAGCGGCTGATGGCCCAGCTGGAGCAGGCTGTCGCCGCGATCCACGCCGAGGTGGACATTCAGGTCGCAGCATCAGTGGGCACGCTCACCCCGGGGCAGGTGGAACGCCTGGCCGCCGCCGGCGTGCACCGCTACAACCACAACCTGGAGACCGCCCGTTCCTTCTTCCCGCAGGTCGTCACCACCCACACCTGGGAGGAGCGCCGCGCCACCCTCGAACTGGTGCGCGCCGCCGGCATGGAGGTCTGCTCCGGCGGCATTCTCGGCATGGGGGAGACCCTCGCCCAGCGCGCGGAGTTCGCCGCCCAGCTCGCCGAGGTTGAACCGGCCGAGGTGCCGATGAACTTCCTCGACCCGCGTCCCGGAACCCCGTTCGCCGACTATCCCGTCATGGACAGCGCCGACGCCCTGCGGGCCATCGGTGCCTTCCGTCTGGCCATGCCGCGTACCACCCTGCGGTTCGCCGGCGGTCGCGAGCTCACGCTCGGCGAGATCGGGGCGGAACGAGGGCTGCTCGGCGGTATCAACGCGCTGATCGTGGGCAATTACCTGACCACGCTGGGCCGGCCCATGGAACAGGATCTGGACATGATGGACCGCGTCCAGCTGCCGATCAAGGCCCTGAACTCGGCGGTGTGACAGTGGCAAGCCATGCATTGACCGACGAGCTGGCCGCTGCGGTGCTCGCCGGCGAGCCCCCGCTCTTCCACCCCAACACCGGGCAGGAACTCGCCTCCGGGGCGGAGGTCAGACTCTCACCCGCCGCGCGCGCTGGGCTGGAGGTCCCCAGATTCTGTCAGCTGTGTGGACGACGGATGAAGGTGCAGGTGCGCCCCGAGGGGTGGTCGGCGTCCTGTTCGCGGCACGGGACACTGGATTCCGGGTACCTGGAACGGTGACGGTTTCACGTGAAACATCTCCGTGGAACCTGCCGTTTGACGGGTGGGCGTCTCCATTGGGTCAACATCGGATCACGAAGCGATGTTTCACGTGGAACCTCCTTCGGTGTGTCGGTACCGTCGGGGATATACCCACCCTCCGGGGTGAGTCGAACAGAAGGAAGCAGATAGCCGATCACGGAAAGGACTCAGGCTATGGGTTTCATGGATAAGGCCAAGGACAAGGCCAAGGATCTCCTGGGAGACGAAGACAAGACTGACGCCGGACTGGACAAGGCGGAGCAGGCCGCCACTGACCGTCTCGACGAGGGGCAGTCCGACCGGATCGGAAACGCCCGCGACCTGGCCGACGAACGCATGGGTGACCAAGGTGCCGAGCAGGCCGAGCCGCCGGCCACCGAGAACATCGACCAGACCGACCAGCCGCGACCGCACATGGATCCGGACGCCGGGCGTTAAGTGCCCCTCGGACCGGAAGAAAACGCCGACCTTCTCTTACCCGCCCGGGAAACCGGGCGACCGTGACGAGGCGGGGGTCGGCGCTTCCATGTCCTCGGTGGACCGCTCGTTCTCCCTCGTCCCGCGCTGTCCCGGGTACGGCTGCGCCCCTGCTGCGTATCTGGGAAAACAACAGGAAAACGGCCTGATCCGGAGCAAACATGACGGAGAGGAACTAACGTTGAACCAAGGCTGATCCCCGCCGTCCTTAGGGAGTATGTCATGGCCATGCTGTTCGTCTCCACGTTTCCGCCCACCGCCTTCTCCGGTGGCGCGGCTTCTCGGCCGGGCCCCACATCGCCGCTGTGCCGGAAGCCGTTCGGGATGTGGCCACCGCGCCACCGGGCGGGGTGAGTCCCGTGAAACCACAGGGCAACGCTGATCACGGGGAGGGCCGGGCCGTGCGCACATTCGGGGTGGAGGAGGAGCTGCTCCTGGTCGACGCGGCCACCCTGACCCCGCTGCCCGTCAGCGGGAGGACGGTGGCCCTGCACAAACAGCGGGCACAGACCGAACACAAGATGGCCCTGGAGTTCAAGCAGGAGCAGATCGAGATCGTCTCCCCGCCGCAGACCACTCTCGCCGATCAGCTCGAGGCGATCCGGGCGGGCCGGGCCCTGGCCGACGCCGCCGCCGCCCGGCTGGGTGCCCGGGTGATTGCTCTTCCCACCGTCCCCGAACTGCTCACCCCGCACCTGGTCCCGGATCCGCGCTTCCGCAGGATCAGTGAACAGTTCGGGCTCACCGCAGTGGAGCAGCTCACCTGCGGCTTCCACGTCCACGTGGCGGTGGAATCGCGGGAGGAGGGGGTGGCCGTGCTGGACCGGATCCGGGTGTGGTTGCCGGTGCTCCTGGCGCTGAGCGCCAACTCCCCGTTCTGGCGCGGCGTCGACACGGCTTTCTCCTCCTACCGCTACCAGGCATGGAACCGTTGGCCCACGACCGGGCCGACCGATGTCTTCGGTTCGGCCGAGGCCTACGACCGTTACCAGGCCGCTCTGCTGAGCACCCAGGTGCCCATGGACACGGGCATGCTCTACTTCGACGCCCGGGTGAGCGAGCACCTTCCCACCGTGGAGATCCGGGTCGCCGACGTGTGCCTGGAGGCGGAGCACGCGGCCGTGCTCGCCACGATCACCCGCGCCCTGGTCGAGACCTCCGCCCGCAACTGGCGGTCCGGGGTCCCTGCCCCCGGTACGCCCACCCCCGTGCTCCGGACCTGGTCCTGGCAGGCCAGCCGCCACGGCGTGGGCACGGGCCTGATCGACCCCGTCACCGGTGCCCCCGCCCCGGCCGGCGAGGTGGTCGGCCATCTGCTGGAGAGCCTGCGCCCGGTGTTCATCGAGTACGGGGAGGAGGCGGCGGTGGAGGCCGCGGTGGCGGACATGCTGGGCGAGGGCTCCGGGGCCCGGCGCCAGCGCGAGGCGTACTCCGCCCGCCACGACCTGCGCGACGTCGTGACGCTCGCGCTCGAGGCCACCCACCACGACGGCCCGGCCGAACCGGTCCAAGCGGACTGAGGCGGAAATTTCCCGCTCCGGAAGCCGCCGGCGCGGGTAGGGTGCGGGGCATGGACGCAAATGAGGTATTCCGTGGTTTCGCCGAGCGGCCGGCCGGGGCCGTCGACCAGCTGCCCGAGCTCACACCAGAACAACTCAACGCCCATCCCGCCGGACACCCGAACTCCGTGGCGTGGCTGCTGTGGCACACCGGCCGCGAGATCGACGTGCAGCTCTCCACACTGAACGACCGGCCCCAGGTGTGGGAGGAGTCCGGCTTCCGTGAGCGCCTGAACCTCGGTGAGGCCGGCGACTCATTCGGCTACGGGCATGACGTGGAGCAGGCCGCCGCGATCGAAACCGGCGACCAGCGCACGCTGCAGGACTACGTCAAGGAGTGCCTGCGGGCGCTGATCGCCTACGCCGGGAGCCTGGAGCCCGCGCAGTGGGACGAGGTCATCGACCACAACTGGGATCCGCCGGTCACCCGCGGCGTGCGGCTGACCTCCATCGTGGACGACGCCGTCCAGCACCTCGGGCAGGCCGCCTACGTGGCGGGTATGCCGGAGCTGTAGGACCGGGCAATCTTCAGCGCAGCACGCGCTTGCCCAGCTTCAGGGCCGTGGACAGCGCCGAAACGTATTTCTCCTTCGGCTTCTCCGGCGGCCCGCTGATCGGCAGCACCCGCTGCACGGCGACGGTGCGCGCCTCCGTGTACTTGAGCAGCCCCTCGTCCGCGTGCACCACGGTGTCTCGGGCCTGGACAGGGCGCTGGCGCTGGGCCGCTCGCTGGCCCCGGACCGGGTCGCGCGGCTGCTGACCAGGATCCTGGAGGGATAGCTGAAGGGGTTCAGTCGGCCAGGATCGCGCGGGTCAGATCGGCGACGTGCGGGTCGATGGTGTCCAGGGACGGCAGCGGCAGGGACCCGCCGCTGAACAGCAGCGGCAGCTCGGTGCAGGCCAGGATGACCAGTTCCGCGCTGTCGCCGGCGATCAACCGGTCGACGATCCGCAGGAACCCGTCGCGGGTCTCGTCCGTGACGACGCCGTGCTCGAGTTCGGTGGCGATCCGGTCCTGGATGTAGCCGATCTCCTCGCCGTCCGGGACGGCCACGTGCACCCCGTCCTCGCGCAGCGGTGAGGCCAGGAAATCATTGGCCATCGTGAACTCCGTTCCCAGCAGCACGACGCTGCCGACGCCCGCCTCCGTGACGGCCCGGCGGGTGGAGTCGATGGAGCTGATCAGCGGAATCGGGGAGGATTCCGCGAGCCGGTCGAAGACGATGTGCGTGGTGTTGGCGGTCAGGGCGGCGGCCTCGGCCCCCGCCGCCGCGAGATTGTCCAGCCCCGCCAGCAGGTAGTCGGTCAGTCCGTCGAAGTCCTGCCGCCCACAGAAGTCGAAGACCTCGAACGCGCTGAGGTTCTCGATCGTCATCGGCGGGATCGTCGTCTCACCCGCCGCTTTCTGAACGGCTTCGGTGATGCGCCGGTAGTAGATGAGTGTGGACTCCGGACCGGTACCGCCTATCAGGCCAAGCTTCCTCATGGGGCCCAATGTAGTCGCGGGCGGAAGGGGAGTGGTGGGATTCCATTCGGCCGATCGGGCTGCCGTGGTGAGAGGGCCAGCGAGGTGTATTTTTTCGGGCGACCCTCGGTCACGAACAGGGAAAATGCATTTTTACCCGGTCACCGATGTCGGATCTTGCGCGTGGGTGCCTGCAGGGGATCTGCCGCGAAGCCCGGAAACTTGCCCCGGACTCCCTTAGAGTGGTCTCCACCACAGAATTGTCCCGGACGCGGCACCGGCGGCGTCCGATGATGACCGAGGAGCGCCCAACCATGTCAGCACCGTCCCGTGTGTCCGCTGCGACCCGTCCCGACCCGGAGGCCGGCCAGGCCACCTATGATCTCGACCGCGCGCACGTCTTCCACTCCTGGTCCGCCCAGGACAAGATCTCCCCACTGCCGGTGGCGGGCGGCGAGAACGCCACGTTCTGGGACTTCGAGGGCAATGAGTACCTCGACTTCAACTCCCAGATGGTCAACCTGAACCTGGGCCACCAGCACCCGAAGCTGGTCCAGGCGATCCAGGAGCAGGCCGGGAAGCTGGCCACCATCGCACCCAGCTTCGCCAATGACACTCGCTCGGAGGCCGCGCGTTTGATCGCGGGCGTGGCCCCAGAGGGCATGAACCATGTGTTCTTCACCAACGGCGGTGCCGAGGCCGTGGAGAACGCCGTGCGCATGGCACGCATCCACGCCGGCCGGGACAAGGTCATGGCCGCCTACCGCTCGTACCACGGTGCCACGGCCACCGCGATCACGCTCACGGGCGAGCCCCGCCGCTTCAACAACCGCCACACCGACGGCGGCGTCGTCCACTTCCAGGGCCCGTACACCTATCAGTCGCCGTTCTGGTCGGAGAACGAGGAACAGGAGTCCGAGCGCGCCCTCGAGCACCTGGAGCGGCAGATCGTCCTCGAGGGTGCCCACACCATCGCCGCGATCATCATGGAGCCGGTCGTCGGCGGCATGGGCGTGATCGTCCCGCCGGTCGGCTACCTCAAGGGCCTGAAGGAGATCTGCGACAAGTACGGCATCCTGTTCATCGCCGACGAGGTCATGGTCGGTTTCGGCCGCTGCGGCACCTGGTTCACCTTCGAGAACTTCGACGTCACCCCGGACCTGATCACCTTCGCCAAGGGCAGCAACTCCGGCTACGTCCCGCTCGGTGGGGTGGTGATCAGCGACAAGATCCACGACACCTTCGCCGAGAAGCCCTTCCCGGGTGGCCTGACCTACTCCGGTCACCCGCTCGCCTGCGCGCCGGTGGTCGCCACCTTCGAGGTCTTCGAGGAGGAGAACATCCTGGAGCGGGTGCGCGACCTCGGCGAGCGCGTCGTGCGCCCGCGGCTGGAGGAGCTCCGCGAGAAGCATGCCATCGTCGGTGATGTCCGTGGTCTCGGCCTGTTCTGGGCCATCGAGCTGGTCAAGGACAAGGAGACCCGTGAGCCGCTGGTGCCCTACAACCCCTCCGGCGACCAGATGACGCCCATGAACGAGTTCGCCGCCGCCTGCAAGAAGGCCGGCCTGTGGCCGTACATCGGCATGAACCGCACTCACATCGCCCCGCCGCTGACCATCTCCGAGGAGGATCTGCTCCGCGGGCTCGACATCATTGACGAGGCGCTGGGTGGGATCGGCGGTTACGCGGGGTAGGACTTCGCTTATCGACGCCCGTTCCTGCCACTTATGCGTTTCAGGTGTCGGGCGGCGGGGCTGTCCCGTGGACCTACGCGGTCGCAGTGAAAAAGAGTGAAAACCCGGGGGTGTCCTGCGGCGAGCTGTACCCGGGCTACTCTGCACCCCGAGTTCACTGACCGGAAGGCAACCCTTCACCTTCCGGAAATCCGCCATTCAAACCCGTGTTCTACGGTGGCTGACCGGCTCATCTGCCTGATGAGTTCCCGCTGTCCCCGTTCAGGAGAATACGTTGCGTTTACGGCACCTCGCCCTGGTCCTTGCCCCCGCCCTGCTCGCCGGTTCCGTCGGAGCGGCGGCTCCTTCCGTTGCCGCTGATCCAGGCCCGACGTATCCGCTCACCATCGATTCCGGATCCTGGGACGCCGGTCACATCCAGGGCATCGCCATCGACGAGGAGAACGGGTACGTCTACCACTCGTTCACCCAGATGCTCGTCAAGACCGACCTCCAGGGGAACGTGATCGGCACCGTCGAGGGCTTCACGGGGCACCTGGGCGATCTCGACTTCAACCCGGAGGACGGCCGCGTCTACGGTTCTCTGGAGTACAAGGACGAGGAGTCCTTCTACATCGCGATCTTCGACGTGGACAAGATCACCGAGGTCGGCATGGACGCCGAGGACTCCGGCATCGTGACAGCGGTCTACCTCGAGGAGGTCGTCGAGGACTTCACCGCCGACATGAACGGTGACGGTGTGTTTGACGGCGACGTCGCCGACACCCCCGATCACCGCTACGGCTCGAGCGGAATCGACGGGGTGTCCTTCGGGCCCAGGTTCGGTGATCCGGACGGGGAGCAGCGGCTCATGGTCGCGTACGGCATCTACGAGAACAACGAGCGGGACGACAACAACTACCAGGTCATCCTGGAGTACGACACGTCGGAGTGGGCGCAGTACGAGAAGCCGCTGACGCAGGCCGATCCGCACCAGTCCGGCCCCGCCGACGAGGACAGCAAATTCTTCGTGCCCACCGGCAACACCCGCTACGGCGTCCAGAATCTGACCTACGACGACCACAGCGGTCTGTGGTACCTCGGCGTCTACCGCGGCTCCAAGCCCGAGTTCCCCAACTACGGACTGTATGTCGTCGACGGTGCCTCACAGCCGGAGCTCGAGGAGCTGAAGGGGCAGCCGGTCGAGGACTCCGGGCTGGTCGTGCCTCTCGCGGACCTGGGGATCGTCGACCCCGCAACCGGAATCACCGGTTTTGAGGACAAGGCGGACGTCGGCATCGAGCCGATCGGCGACGGGTACTTCTACCTCGCCGAGGATTTCGATGACCTCTCATCGGGTGAGAAGCGCGAGTCCGCGACGCTCCACCTGATGAAGTGGACCGCGGACACTCCCCGCGGATTCGAGAAGGTCGAGGAAGGCGACGCCCCGGCCCTGCCGCAACCGGCCGAGGATGAGCCCGACCCCTCCGGCGACCGCCCCCTTCCCGGGAGCAGCATGTCGTCCATGCCCGGTGGGGCCTTCTCCAGTCAGTCCTGATCTCTTGGCCCGGCTGATGTAGAGGCGGCCGCCTTCACCAGACTCAGTTGCCGCTGCTGCCTGCCCCTGCCGGCCCGCAACCCGGGCCCACCCCTTCATCTGTCCTCCGTTGACGGTTCGAAACCACGTCACCGAGACGCAGGTCAGGCCGTTTTCCCTCAGTACCGCCAGTACATTCTCGAACAAATACCAGGATGCCCCATGTCTAATCCCCGATTCCACCGTGCGGCACTCGCCGCCGGACTCGCTACCGCCACCCTGCTGACTCCGGTGGCCCACGCCGCTCCCGTCGACTTCGCACCCCGGCCCGCCGACACCAGCGCCACCGACGACGTCATCGCCCGCGAATCCTTTGACGGGCTCGCCACTCAGCTGAAGCAGCGGGTCAATGACCCGAGCATCGACGACGGCACCGTCGGCTTCACCCGCACCGCGCCGGAGGGCTGGACCGTCGAGAACGATCTCTCGATGGCAGGGGTGGGCGCAGAGGAGTGGCGTGGCTGGTCCTTCACCACCCGCGACTTCTGGGTGGATGCCGAAGACCAGATGCGCGACCGGTTCTCACGCGCCCAGGGGGTCATCGCCGTGGCGGACTCCGATGAGTTCCACGACCACCACCCGGGAGCGCATGATTTCACAACCACCCTTACCTCCGATGAGGTTCCGGTCGGCGGGCTCGACGCGGTCGAGCTGTCATTCGACTCGCACTACCGCGGCTGGGCGGGCCAGTCGGCGACGGTCACGATCTCGTTCGACGGAGGGGCACCGCAGGAGGTCGTCCGGTATGACTCGACCACCGTCACCGATGACTACGACGGCCGGGTGATCAGCGCGAACGAGACCCACCGCATCGAGGTACCCGCCGGCGCCAAGAATGCCGTATTCAACTGGTCCTTCCAGGCGGACGAGAACAGCTGGTACTGGGCCATCGACTCGGTTGCGGTCCGTGCGGCCCAGCCGGAGGCCGACGTCCCGGCGACCTCGGCCTGGGTCGTCTCCGATATCCAGGGGGACCCTGACGACCTGTCGCACGGGCTCGCCGATCTACACACCGTTCGTCCCGACGCCTCCGGCCTGATCACGGTCGGTGACATCGTCCCGAACGGCACCGAGGACGAGTGGGCCGACATCCACGCGGTGATGGAGGAACGGCAGGAGATCCTGCCCGAACTCGTCGCGACGATCGGCAACCACGAGTCCTACTCGGACGCGCCGTGGGAGGTCCACAAGGACCGCTTCCTGGAATTCGCCGACCGTGAGCAGGTGTGGGGTGAGTACGTCCTCGAGGGTGCCGGCGTCGATATCCCGGTTCTGGTCCTGGGCCAGGAGGAGCAGCGCCCGCCCGAGGTCCCGATGAGTGAAGAGCAGCTGACCTGGCTCGACGAGCGGCTCGACCACTGGACCGCCCAGGGCCGGCAGGTGCTGGTCGCCTCGCACTTCCCGCTGGGCAACACCACCGGGGGAACCTGGATGCCGCAGTACAGCGAGCATTACGAACACAACGACCTGCTCACCCGGATGCTGTCCGATCACCCGAACGCGATCATGCTGTCCGGACACACCCACTACCCGGTCGAGAACGGCGACTGGGCCGTCCAGCGGCGTAGCGCAACCGGCCACCCCGATGGCTTCTGGGCCGTCAACACCGCCTCGATGCAGGTCGAATGGGATGCCCGCGGGGAGAACACCGCCGACGCCACCGAGATCGTCACCCGTGACATCAACCGCGGTCTGACCGTCGACGCCTACGAAGACCGCATGGTCATCACGGCACGGGACTTCGGGACGGTCGCCGAGGACGGCGCCGACAACACCATCAACGAGGAGATCCGGTCGATCACGATTCCGAACCCCCTCTATGACGCTGACGGCGGCCACGACAGGGAAGGCGACCGGCCGTCGGGCGGCTCCAGCCTGCTCGGCAGCTCGGCCTCCTCCCTCGGCTCCTCGATCGGCTGACTCGTCGGCAGGTGGACGTGATCGGCACCGCCATTGTCGAGGTGCCCGCAGATCATGGAGCTGACCCCGACACAGATCTGTCGTTCTTATCACCAGCCGAGTCGGTCTGTGGCCGTACATCGGCATGAACCGCACCCGCATCGCCCCGCCGCTGGCCATCACCGAGGAGGACCTGGTCCGCGGGCTCGACATCATTGACGAGGCACTGGGCGAGATCGCGGGCTACGCGGGGTAGGACTTCGCTTATCGACACCCGGGGAGGCATCGAGAGAGCGGTCGGCGCGCTCGGTGTCATTAGCCCGTGGCAGGCCACTTCCCGTGAAAACCCCGGGTTAAACAACAGCAAACAAGCAGTTGCTGAACGCGTTCGCAATGTATCTGCTGTCCTCCCACGCCTGCCCGCCATCTCGAGCTCGGAGTCTTCCGGCTGGGTGCGGCCCTGTTGCCGTACCTCCACCCCGATATTCTTGCCGCGCTTGGGATGCAGTCAATCCCGCTGTTCAGGCGCGCGAAAGGTCTTGGTGGCATCTGAAGCTGGTGCTCATCATGTCGAGAGAAGGGGGAATTCCGGGAATGGAATTCCGGAAATGCGTGGGAATAACGCCGGCGCGTGTCTCAAGCTCCCCCAGAGCCTTGAGCTGTCACCGAGATCCTGAACTCCAGCCCTATCCGGGGGCGGCAAAGGGAATACCTGCGTTCCCAAAGCGCTCACTTTCATCCTTTCACTAGATACCTGTCCATCCATCCTGTTTGAATGTGCCCTAACACACATCACGGCGAAAGGAATGGCATGGCTCTCCACCCGAACACTGCTCTCGAGGACAAGATCGCCGTGGTCACCGGTGCCGGTTCCGGGATGGGGCTGGCCACCGTCCGCGCCTTCGTCCGTGAGGGCGCACGGGTCTACGCCCTGGATATCTCCCGGGACAACCTCGACCGGGAGCTCGGTGCGGAGGACAGTGTCACGACCATCGCCCTCGACATCGCTGATTCCGCGAGCGTCAATGAAGCCTTCGAACGCATCAACCAGGACCACGGCAGGCTCGACATCCTCATCAATGCCGCGGGCGTGAACACCCCGAACCGGCGGGCCACCGAGTGGCTGGACTCCATCAACCACCGGATGATGGACGCGATGAAGTCGGGGGAGTCGTTCACGCCCGAGTTCCTCACCGAGATCCCGGACGAGGACTTCGACCGGGTGATGAAGATCAACGTCAACGGCACCTTCTTCACCACCCGCGCCGCCGCGCCGCTGCTCAAGGCCGCCGGCGGGGGAGTGGTCGTCAACTTCGCCTCCGTCGCCGGCCTGGTCGCCCTGCCGATGCCCGCCTACTACCCGGCCTCCAAGACCGCCGTGATCGGCATGACCCGCTCCCTCGCCGGCGAACTCGCGCCCTTCAATATCCGGGTCAACGCCCTGGCCCCGGCCGGCATCAACACCGCGCTGCTCACCCAGTCCGGTGACGACCACGTCCAGGCCCTGCTGTCCATGCAGCCGCTCAAGCGGCTGGCCGAGCCGGAGGAGATCGCCGAGACGCTCGTCTTCCTCTCCTCCGACGCCGGCACGCACTACACCGGCCAGATTCTCTCGCCCTCCGGCGGCGCGTACCTCACCTAAACCTCAAGCGGTCCCCACCACCGCAGCCACCGCGGACGTCGATAAGCAGGCAGCAGGAAGGAAACCCCCACATGAGCATGAACCAGAAGGCCCTGAAGCGGCTCGAGGACGAGATCAACGCCGACATCGAGCGCGGATCTTATGACGGTGTGAACCTGATCGTCGCCCGCCACGGCGAGATCGCCCTGCAGGGCACCTATGGCTACGCCGAGCGTGCCACCGGTCGCCCGACGAAGCGGGACGACGTCTACCGGATCCTGTCGATGTCCAAGGCCTTCACCAACACCCTGGCCTACCGGGCGCTCGGGGAGGGCAAGCTCGCGCTGTCCACCCGGGTCGTCGACCTCATCCCGGAGTTCCTCGGCACCGATCCCTTCCGCGCCGTGCGCAAGGACAGAATCAACCTCGCCCACCTGCTCACGCACCGCTCCGGCATGCCCGCCACCCCGGACCCGGGCCTGCCGGCCGACAGGTTCGGCGTGCTCGCCGACGTCATCGCCGCCCTCGGCTCCGTCGACGTGGTCAACGAGCCCGGCACGAACCTCAACTACGCCCCGAGCATCAACCACGCGCTGATGGGCGAGATGGTCCGCCGCGCCTACGGCTACGGGCACTTCCGCGACCTGGCCCGCGACCTCGTCTTCGAGCCTCTCGGCATGACGGACACCGCCTTTGGCCTGCCCAGGGCCAACGAGGGCCGCGCCGTCCCGTTGAAGGTCTATGTGCCGGAGGACGGTTGGCTCGCCCCGGAAGATATCGAGTGTCTCAACGACTACATCACCGCCGACGCCGAGATGCCCTGGGTGGGTGCGACCTCGACCGTGGATGACGTGTTCAAGTTCGCCGAGCTCTTCCGTCGCAGGGGCGAGGTCGACGGCGAGCACCTCATCGCGCCGGCCGTCGTCGAGCAGGCCACCACCCTGCAGACCGGCGACATGCCCAACGACCTGTACTCCGGCCTCGCCGCCCAGCGCAGCTGGGAGACCCCGGCCGGCAACTTCGGCCTCGGCTTCTCCCTGTCCGGCACCGGCACCGCCCCGAATTTCTTCGGACCCTTTACCTCCCCGCGCACCTTCGGCAACTACGGCGCCGGTTCCACCCTCTTCTGGGTCGACCCGGAGCGCGACCTGACCTTCGTTTTCCTGTCCTCCGGGGTCATGGACGAGGGCGACAATGTCGCCCGCTTCCAGAAACTGTCCACCATGGTCGTGGCCGCGGCCGTCTGACCTCCGCTTACCGACGCCTACGCCCCCTCACCGTTCCAGCAGAAAGGTAGGTCACCATGACCACCGTGCAGCAGACCGCACCCGCCGGCAAGTGCCCCTTCGCCCACGGCTTCGACGCCATGGGGGACGACTACTTCTCCGATCCGGCGGCTCACTTCGCCTCCGTCCGTGATGAGACCCCGACCTTCTTCTACCCGCACCTCAACGCCTGGATCATCACCCGCCGCGAGGACGCGCTGCAGGTGCTCGGTGACTGGCGGAAGTTCTCCTCGGCCGCGAACTCCGCGATGATCGAGGTTCCCGAGCAGTACCGCGACGTCATCTCCCAGGACCTGATCTCCCGCGTGCTCGTCGGCTCTGACCCGCAGGGCCACACCATCGCCCGCGGCGTCGCCCAGCTGGGCTTCCTGCAGGCGGACATGGACGCCCTCGCCCCGGAGATCGAGGCGCGCGCCCACCGCATCATCGACTCCTTCGAGAACAACGGAAAGGGCAACCTGCTCGAGGACTACTGCCTGGAACTGACCACCCAGACGTTGCTGGCCCACATGGGACTGGGCTACGGGTACGCGGACTTCATCAAGCAGCTGCGCGATGACTTCTTCCAGGTGCTCGCCTCCGCCCAGGAGCCCTTCGAGGAGCCGCAGCGTTCCATCGTCTGGTCCCGCTACACGGAGGCCAACCTGCGACTGCGCGAGATCATCGAGTCCCGCCGCGAGTCGGACGCCCGTGACCTGATCTCCATCATGGCATCGCAGAAGGATGAGAACGGCGAGTTCATCCTGGGCGCGGACCAGATCGCCATCCACCTCACCGAGTTCGCCGCCGCCGGCACCGACACCACCGCCCAGGCCATGGCCAATGCCCTGCTCTTCCTGGAGAAGAACCCCGAGGCCCTCGACGACGCCCTGCTCGAGCCCGAGCTGTGGCCGCGCGTGTTCGAGGAGACCGTCCGCCGGCGCCCGTCGTCGACCTTCGCCTCGCGGAAGGCCATGATCGACGTCGAGCTGTCCGGCGCGCAGATCAAGGCCGGCGACATGGTGTGGATCGCCTTGAGCTCGGTGAACACGGACCCCTCGTATGTTGAGGACCCCTTCGCCTTCGACATCCACCGCCCCGATCCGGAGGACCACCTGGCCTTTTCCACCGGCCGCCACAAGTGTCTGGGCAACCCGCTGGCCCGCGTCCAGGGTGCGACCGGTCTGAAGGTGCTCTTCGAGCGTCTGCCCTCCGTCCGCGTGGACGATCCGGACGCCCTCGACTTCGTCCGCTTCGCCCTGCTCCCGGCCCGCCGCTCGCTGAACGTCCACTGGGACGTGGCGGACGTCGAGTTCTCCAGGCAGCAGGTGGTGCGCACCCTTCAGCTGAGCGTGGCGCAGCGCCGCGAGGAATCCGAGGGCGTGGTGTCGTTGACGCTGCGCCACCCCGACGGCGGCGAGCTGCCGAAGTGGAGGCCCGGCGCGCACATCGACCTGCACCTGGCGGGCACGGACGGGTCGGGCACGGACGGGTCGGACACGGACGGGGAGACGCTGCTGCGCCAGTACTCGTTGTCCGGTGACAGCGAGGACCGGTCCGCCTACCGGGTGGGGGTGCTGCGCGAGAACGACGGACGCGGTGGATCCGTGGCCGCGCACCGGGTGCAGGAGGGCGACACGGTCACCGTGTCCTGGCCGCGCAACAACTTCCGCTTCGTCGACGCCGGGCGGTACCTGTTCATCGCCGGCGGCATCGGCATCACCCCGATCCTCGCGATGATCCGCGAGGCCGAGCGGAAAGGCAGGGACTGGCGGCTGGTCTACGGCGGGCGGACGCGGGCGTCGATGGCGTTCGTCGATGAGCTTTCGCAGTACGGCGACAAGGTGCAGCTCGTCCCGCAGGACGAGCTCGGCCACCTGGACCTGCCGTCGGTGCTGGGTGAGGCGGTCGAGGACACGTTGATCTACTGCTGCGGCCCGGAGGGTCTGCTTCAGGCGGTGGAGGAGGGCTCGGCCCACTGGCCGAAGAACAGCCTACGCCTGGAGCGTTTCTCCCCGAAGGTGATCACCCGTGACTACGAGGACGAGGCCTTCGAGGTGGAGTTCGCGGGGTCGGGGAGGACCGTTGCTGTTGGTGCGGGGGAGAGCATTCTCGAGGCCGCCGACCGGGCGGGCCTGCCGGTGATCTCCTCGTGGGGGGTGTCCCCCTTTGAGTGGACACGCAGGATTGATCAAGCAGCGGGTGCCACGGTAACAGCCGTGGCGCGGTGTTCGAAAGCTCTCGGCGATAAGTAACTGATCCCGGAGTGCCGACGACGTGTGTTGTACCTCGTGATCCACCGGAACACCTCCCGTCGACACTGAACCGGCGACGCCCAACCACCAGAACCTTGCAGCGTCTCCCGCTTCAGCGAGGCGTTGAACGACTCAGCCATCGCGTTATCCGCACTCGATCCGATCCGGCCCATCGACTGGCGGATCCCCAGCCTCCGGCACGTGGTCTGGAACGCTGAGGAGGTATAGACGCTGCCGTGGTCCGAGTGAAATATTGCCCCGTCCAGGGAGCCTCTCGTGCGTGCCGCGTCCTCAATCGCGTCCTGGACGAGACTGGTACGCATGTGGTCCGCAAGCGAGTAGCCGACCAGACGCCTGGAACAGACGTCGATGACCGTGGCCAGGTACATGAATTCTCCTTTCCCGCAGGGCAAGTAGGTGATGTCGCCGATATAGAGCTGGTTGCAGTCCTCGGCGGTGAAGTCTCGGCCGACGAGGTCGTCGAAGACCCTCGCGTCCTGGTCCGGGATGGTGGTGCGCTTCTTCTTGCGCAGGCTCACCCCGACGATCTGGTGCTGGCACATGAGACGTTCGATGCGTTTGTGGTTGACCGGCGTGGGCGCGGTGTCGTTGATTTCGGCGGTCATGCGGCGCACTCCGATCGTGGCGTCGAACTCCTCGTGGTAGTCCCGCATCTGGGCCACCAGCACCTCATCGGCGTGCTGGCGCTGCCTGCGGGCAGGCTTGCCGTCCCGCCACTTGTAAAAGCTTGACCGGTTCAGATTAAGGACATGACACAACCGCTTCACCGAGTAGGTGGTGGCGTAGTCGTCAACGAACTGGAAGCGGATCACCAGGTCGTCTCTCCCGCGAAATACTTCGCGGCCTTGCGCAGGATATCGCGCTCGGTGGAAAGCTTCTGGGTCTCCGAGCGCAGGTGCTGGACTTCTTTGCGCAGGCGCAGCAGCTCGTCGGTGGGGTCCTCGGCGGTGCGGCTGGGCTGGACGCCGCGGGCCCTGCGGGCGGCGTAGACCCAGTTCTTCAACGTCGCCCGGCTGATGCCGAGGTCCACGGCGATTGAGGAAAAAGAAGCGCCCTTGGTGTCCTCGTAGAGCCGGACCGCGTCGGCTTTGAACTCATCGGTGTAGGTGTTCTTCGGCATGGTGGTCTCTCGCATTCTCCGGCCCATTCTGGGCCAGGGTCAGCGTGTCCACCAAACAGGGGACGGCCCCGTGCAAGACCGGCACCTGCGGTACCTGCGAGACCGCGGTGCTGGGTGGTTCCGTGGACCACCGCGACTCGATTCTCACCGCGGACGAGCAGGCCGCCAACGACACCATGATGATCTGTGTCTCGCGTGCCGAGCGGGGCTGCGGGAAGCTCGTGCTGGAGCGGTAGTTGGACTTGTTGGGCGATTGATGCCTTTCTGGGAAATCCGGAAGGGCATCAATTGCTCTAAAGCCGAGACATTGAGGACGTAGATTGTCGCTGCGGGCTCTACCGTGATGGGGCACTGGTTTCTCGTCTTCGTCGGTCTCTTGCCAACGACACATGAAAAACCGAGATGATGTGACTACGGATTATTCGATGGGAACGATGAACAGATTCTCGTGGTCTGACTCAAAGTGAACTTCTGCCACATTGTCGGGAACGGGCAAGAAAGAGGTGCCTATTGCCGAGTACCCCGGGAACTCCGCGCGAAGGTCACTGTGGGTTCCTGCGCCATTGCAGTAGGACTCAGGCATAACACCGGTCATTCTTCCATCAGTGGTGGTGGCTGACCAGGGGAACGAGCGGAAAGGGGAGGTGAAATCGGAATCTGCGTCGGCGGGCATCGTTGCTTCGAAAGCCAGAGAGACGAAGCGGCCAACGTGATTAGATTCCGGGCATACCGCTTGTGAATTAACTTCAGTGAGTGTGAGGGTCATGCACGTGCCATCTTCCGGCGAGTACATCGAGCAGGGCACGTCAACAGAGTCTCCGACATTGAGCGTCACAGGGTAGAGTGACTCCGGTTCCTGCGTCGCGGTGTAATCGTCTGATGCGTCAGTTGCAGGTTCAACGAGGTCTTTGCTGAAAGCATCGCTGAAGGCATCTTCGTAAGCGGCAATGATGTCGGATCTTGCTTCTTCATATCCGGTGCCGAAACCGGCGAAAAATGTCACGCCGAGCGCAGCCAGGCTGCCCAGCGTAACTCCGACCTTCTTTTTCGTTGACCAGCCGGGCTTTTTCTCGATCGGCTGGGGGATTGGGTTGAAAGCCGGATATTGGTTCGGCTGCTCTCCCGGGTGGCTCATTGTGACCCTTCTGTTGGATGGGGCTCTCGACGGACGCCTTGGACGGGGAAAGACATTATCAAGGGGGATAGACAGGGATTTCACAGATGCACTTAATATTAGAACCTGTGTTCCTATGCTGGAGTTCCATGCCTGGGTAAGAAGTGATAAGAGTGATCCGCGCTTATAGGCGCCTCCAAGCTCGCCAACCTCCTCAGCAATCGCCATCAGTGAGCCATTATTTAGTTTTCATTCAGCCTTCTTCTAAGATATCTCCTCATGACGTTGAAGCGTTGGATTACTGTTTCCGGGGCGGCCCTGATCGTGGGGCTGACTGCTGTGGGCTGCACGTCCCCGGACGGGGGAGCGACTGATTCGAGCACGGTCGAGGCCACGGCCTCCCCGGCGGCGGAAACCACCGCACCAGTATCACCGGCAGCCGACACCGCTCCGGATGGGGACGCCGCCGCGGCGGGGGAGCAGTCCGGTGCCCCGGGCGATCAGACTGCGGCCGCGGGGAGCGCGATGGCCGCGCTGGAGACCCTGGAGGTCAAGGGCCGGGCCCCGAAGACCGGGTACGACCGCGACATGTTCGGGCCCGCCTGGGCGGACACCGACCACAACGGCTGCGACACCCGTAACGACATCCTCGCCCGCGACCTGGAGTCCGAGACCTTCCGGCCCGGCACCCAGGACTGCGTGGTGCTCACCGGTGTCCTCGACGATCCCTTTACCGCCACCGAAATCCACTTCCAGCGCGGCCAGGACACCTCCACCGAGGTGCAGATCGACCACGTCGTGGCCCTGTCGGATGCCTGGCAGAAGGGCGCCCAGCAGCTCGACGAGACCACGCGCACCGAGTTCGCCAACGACCCGTTGAACCTGCTGGCCGTCGACGGTCCGGCCAACGCCCAGAAGGGTGACGGCGACGCCGCGACCTGGCTGCCGGCCAACCGGTCGTTCCGCTGTGACTACGTCTCCCGGCAGATCGCGGTGAAGGCGCGTTACGACCTCTGGGTGACCAGCGCGGAGAAGGACGCCATGGCGACGGTGCTGTCCGACTGCCCCGGGCAGGCGCTGCCGACCGGCCAGACTGCCGCCTACGAGGTGGATACCACCGCCACCCAGTCCCCGGCCCCTGCGGCTCCGGTGGCTCCGGTGGCTGAGATTCCGGCACCGGCTCCCGTGACCGAGGCACCGGCCCCGGCCCCGCAGATTGAGGTTCCCCAGTCGGCGGGAACGGATCCGCAGTTCGGCAGCTGCAAGGCTGCCAAGGCCGCCGGCTTCGGTCCCTACGTCTCCGGTGTCGATCCGGAATACAACTGGTACCGCGACGGTGACAACGACGGCACCAACTGCGAGTAACAGCTCGCATCAGTGTTCCGGTGGGGAACCTGTTAAAGTACCCGGCGCCGACACTCCTACTGCAAGTACCAGCCTCTGAATGCGTACGAGGACATCTACGCTGATAAGCTACGAGTCCTAGCCTAGATGATTGATTCCGGGGGTTTAGTGGTCGTACGCGGTCAATGATCTTAGGACCGGCTGGCCGGTGGTGTGGTTGTGCCAGATCACCGCGCTCAACGCCAGCAACCGCCGCACCATCCGGCTGAGCACCCCGGAGATGGTCCGGCCTCCGTGCTGCTCCAGGCCCAACTGGCCTTTCAACGTGTCAAACACCGACTCGATCCGTTGCCGCAGAGGTTTCAGAAAGTGCTTGCCGGGCCTGGATGTTTCCCCTTTCCGGGCCGGCCGGATGAGTTCGACACCACCATTGTTGAGTTCTTCTTCCAACCAGGTGCCGTTGTAGCCCTTGTCCGCCATGATGATCTGGCCGGCCGGCACGGGCACCGGTGCCGCATCCAGCATGGACAGCAGGGTGGCGCGTTCATCGGCCTTCGCCCCGGTGAGCGCGTAGCCGACCGGCAGACCGTGCAGGGTGGAGACCAGATGCAGCCGTAGTCCCCAGAAAAAGCGGGAGTGCGACGCGCAGTAGCCGTACTCGGCGAACCCGGCCATGTTCGATCGTTTCACCGTTTCCCGGGAGCGGCCACATTCGACCGGGGTGGAGTCCACGACCCAGACGTCATCGTTGAGCAGCCCGGTACAGGTGGCCAGGTGGGTCATGATGTGCTGCATGAGTTCGGTGAGGTTGCGTTGGCGTTTGTTGTAGCCGGGCTGCTGGGGGATATAGGGAAATACGCTGGCCAGTCGTGTGCGGGCGAAGCGGATGAAGCGGCGTTCGGAGGTGAATCCGAGCAGGGTTTCGATGATGCCCAGGACGATGAGTTCCGCGTCGCTGATCCGTGGTTGGATTCCGGTGGCTGGTCGCTGTGGCGCGAGCTCGGGATGGGTGTTGATGAAGTCGTCGGCGGTGACGTAGAGTGCGGTTGCGAGAGTGTTGAGATTGTTGTCCACAACTTCGATCTTGAACACTCTCGCTTTATTTTTGGGTAGCGACTCCCCTGGAATCAATCATCTAGTATTACCCCGTGCCCACCATCCGGGATAAAGGCCCAACCTACTAATCTGATTCCCTTCTGCAGGGGCCGGGATGGTGGTGACGCGCGCGGGTAAATGGTACTGGTTTTCTGGGTATCGGCAAGACTCCCGGTACCGCTTCACAAGAACTCCGGTTCCCGAAAAACGCGCGGGTCAATGGTGGCTTCGGCCTTTCAAGCAGTGACGGGGCAATTCACCCCGCTACACAGAGGTGTTCTCCACGATGAAGTCCGCAGCCTTGTTCACGTAGTGCTCGCCGGTAGGAATCCTCCCGGCCGAAGTGAAAAGCCCGTGAGCGTAACCGACTAAGTGTTCATACTGGACAGGGGCACCTGCCGCCGCGAGCTTTGCCGCATAACGTGCTCCTTCCTCAGCCAGCGGATCGTTGTCTACCGTGATCACGTAGGAGGCGGGCAGGCCCTCGGGAAGCACGGCCTGCAAGGGGCTCAGGTCTGATGCGGAGCGATCCACCTCTTTGCTGACGTAGGCATCCGCGAACCACTCCATCGTTTCGGCGACCAATGGGAAGCCAGCCACCACCCGCTGGTATGACGCGGAGGTAGTGATGTTCCCCTCTGTCAGGTCCGTGACTGGATAAAGCAGCACCTGGGAATCAATGGGATTCTTGACGCCGCCCGCCACCGCTTCGTTGGTCAACACCGTAGCCAGTTGGCCTCCCGCACTGTCCCCGACGAGACTCAGTGACGATAATCGGACGCCGTGCAGGTCGTCCCGCTCGAGGAACCAGTCCATCGCCTCCCGGCAATCATCGATAGCGGCGGGATAGCGGTGCTCCGGGGCAAGACGGTAATCCACCGCCAGCAGGGGAAGACCGGTGCGGACTGACAAGCGACGAGCCACGAAGTGGTGAGTCCGTAGGTTCCCCATGATCCACCCCCCGCCGTGCACGAACAGGATGCCGGCGGTGGGGTTGGAGCGCTCCGTCTTGGAGCGCGGATCGTAGAGACGGACGTGGAAAGCGCCCACCTCAAAGTCGGATTGCTCCGGGGTATGCGTCTCATGCAGAGGGGCGGCTTCGCAGTTTTCGACGTACATGCGACGCACGTCCTCGACCGAGTACTCGTGGAAGGGCAGACCGCCAGCTCGGCGGAATGCCTCAAGCGGGGGAAGAGCGTCCTTCGCGATCGCTCGGCCGGTGAATTCGTCCTTGTCAACTCGCATTAGCTTGCTCCGTAACCTGCCAGATCTAGTTCTGCTGCAACCTCGGCGTCGCCGATGATGCCGTAGTCAGCGAGGTTCAGCTCGGCTGCGAGGGCGTGGTACTCGGCGACGGTGCCGGACCAGTTGTTGATGACCTTGCCGTCCTCGTTCTTATACCAGGAGGAGCAGTCCGAGGAGTAGGCGGACTTGCTCAGTTCGTCCTGGATTTGGACGTTGAACGTGCGCAGGGTCGACGGGGTGACGTCGAGGACGTTCTGCTCGTCGGCACCCAGGTAGTCGACACCTTGGCGAATGTAGCGATTCTGGGCCTCGATCATGGCGACGATCGAGTGGTGGTTCAGATTGGTATTGGGTCCGTAGAGGATGAACATGTTGGGAAACCCGTCCACGCTCATGCCCAGGTAAGCTTCGGGAGCGTTGCCCCATCGCTCGTCCAGGCTCACGCCGTCGCGGCCAATGATTTCCATGCCCGCCTGGAATGCCTGGCTCTGAAATCCGGTGCCGAAGACCAGTACGTCGAATTCGTGCTCCACGCCGTCGCGGGTGACGATGCCCCTGGGTGTGATGCGCTCAATTCCCTCGGTAACCAGCGAGACGTTCTCTCGATTGAAGGTCGGGTAGAAGTCATCGGAGCGCAGGATTCGCTTGCAGCCGAAATCGTAATCTGGTGTGAACTTCTCGCGCAGCACCGGATCCTGAATGTGGTTCTCCAGGTGCTCCCGGGCGAGCCGCATGCCCTCGGCCGCAGCATCAGTCTGACGTCGGGTGCGCTCGAAGCCCGCCTCGCGCTCGTTGTGAATCGACTTGCGCAGCTGACGATAGGTTTCAGGGTTGCGCTGGAAGCTTGCCAATTCCTCCTCGGTGAACACCTGCTGATTGCGAGGAAGGATGTAGTTGGCCGAACGCTGGAAGACTGACAGGTGGGAGGCGACCTCCGCGACCTCGGGGACATACTGCACGGCGGAAGCCGCCGCGCCGATGGAGCCGACGCGCTTGCCGGTGAGATCGACGTCATGCCGCCACTCGGCAGAGTGGAAGGAGATACCCTCAAAAGTGGACAGGCCCGGGAAGTTCGGGATGTTCGGCGTGCCGAGCTGCCCCCATGCGGGGACCAGCGCACGACTCCGGTACCGGGTTCCCTCCTTGGTCGTCAGTGCCCACACCTTATCGGTCTCGTCCCAGACCGCCGAGGTGACGTGCTGGCCGGTGCGAAGATAATCCTTGAGGCCGTATTCGTCGGCCAGGGCGTTGAGGTAGCCCAGCAACTCCTCGCGGCCGGCGTACATGCGGGACACCCCGAGATGGAGAAAATAGCTGAAGCAGTAGATAACGGACTGGGTGTCGCAAGCGGCCCCAGGATAGGTGTTGTCCCGCCAGACTCCGCCGAGCTGATCCTCCTTCTCCAGGATGAGGAAGTTGTCGATCCCGTCCCGGGCGAACTGCGCGCCCTGGCCTAGGCCGGAGTAACCGGCACCGATGATGATCGCGTTGTACACGTGGTCATTGCTCATGATGGTCATTCCTTGTCTTCCTCGTCGGAGGGAGTGGGGAAAACAATAATCTGCCGCAGGACGTTACCTTGCTCCAGCTGATCCATTGCCTCGTTGATGTCAGTGAGTTCAATCCGTGAGGAGATGAGTCCCTCGGCATTGAGTTTTCCTTCGCGCCACAACGCTTCGTAGATTGGGATGTCCACACTCGGCACGGCGGAGCCGAGGTAGCTGCCCACGAGGTGGCGGGCCTGGGAGGTGATCTGCAGCGGGTCGATCTCGATTTTCTGACCCGGTGCAGGAAGGCCCACGGTGCAAGTCATCCCGCCCGGTTCGGTGATCGCCCAGGCGGTCTCCAGGGCTTTGGGGTGCCCGGCGGCTTCGATAACAGCTGCAAAGCGCTTCCCGGAGGCCTCTGCCTCGATCGGGGACATCACCGAGCTAGCGCCGAGTTCCAGTGCCATATCCCGCTTGGACTCCTGGAGGTCAATACCGACGATCTCCTTGACTCCGAGGGCGGCGGCGGTGATGACAGCCGCCATACCTACGCCTCCGAGGCCGATGACGGCGATGGTGTCGTCCGACGCTGGCTTGGCAACGTTGAGCACGGCGCCGCCGCCCGTCAGGATGGCGCAGCCGAAGATCGCGGCGACCTCCGGCGGGACATCACTGCCGATTGGCACGACGGAGTTGCGGGAGACGACGGCGTGCGTGGCGAAGCCAGAGACACCGATGTGGTGCTGGACCTTTTCACCGTTACGGCGGAGGCGGCGTCCGCCTCCGAGAAGAGTGCCCGCTTCATTGGCGCGGGAACCGTTCTCGCAGGGGATCTTTCCCTCAGACCGGCAGCCCTGACAGTTGCCGCAGCGCGGCAGGAAGGTCATGACGACCGTGTCGCCGACGGCAATGTCATTCACGCCGGGTCCGACCAGTTCCACTATGCCGGTGGCTTCATGGCCCAGCAGCATCGGGACGGGGCGGGGCCGGTCGTTGTTCACCACGGAGAGATCAGAGTGGCAGACACCAGCGGCGGTAATGCGGACGAGCAGCTCGTTGTCTTCCGGGCCAGCAAGCTCCAGTTCGGATACCACAATAGGTTGTGACTGCGCGTAGGGGCGATCAGCGCCGGAGTTTTCGAGAACAGCGCCCTGGATGAGGCGGGCGGGGGCCTGGGTAACTGTGGTCATTAGAGAGTCCTGCTCTTCACGGTGGGGCGCTCGGTTACGGTTTCGACTGCCGGTGCGGAGGAACGGATGTGCTTGTCGAAGTCCTCCTCATCGACGTCCTCGAGAAGCGTGCCGCTAGTTTCCTTCACGCCGTAGACCATGCTGAAGATGGAGAAGGCGAGGAGGGTGAAGAGGTAGATGGCGATCGGGATCCAGCTGTCGAAGGTGTTCCACAGGAAGACGGCGATGATCGGGGCCAACGAACCACCGAGGATCGAGCCGAGCTGGTAGGCGGCGGAGACGCCGGCATAGCGGGCACGGGTGGGGAAGAGCTCACCGAACAGCGCACCCTCAGGGCCATACATGAAGGACTGGACGACAAGGCCGAAGATGACAGCGAAGAGGATGATGATGAACGATCCGGTGTTCAGCAGTGGGAAGTAGAATGGGGCCCAGACGAGGGCCAGGACTCCTCCGATGAGGTACGTCTTCCGGCGACCGATCTGGTCGGAAAGGTAGCCGCCGAAGATCATCGAGAAGAACTGAACGATGTTCGCAATGAACATGATCAACAGGACATCCTGGGATGTCATGGCGTCGAAGATCGTCAGGTAGGTCAGCGTGAACGCGATGATCAGGTAGTACATGGCGTTCTCACCGATGCGCACCGCGGTAGCCACGGCCAGCTGCTTCGGGTACTGCGTGATGACAGTGCGCAGGCCGGTGGAAGCGTGGGAGTTCTCCTCCTGGCTCTTGAGGGCCTCCTTGAAGATCGGGGCGTCCTCGACCTTCTTGCGGATGTAGTAGCCGATGAACACGACGACCGCGGAGAGCCAGAAGGCGATGCGCCAGCCCCAGGCAAGGAAGGCCTCTTCGGAGAGCAGGAAGTTCGAACCGAGGAGCACGATGGTGGCCAAGACGTTTCCGACGGAGGCGGCGGCCTGCGGGTAGGAGGCCCAGTAGCCACGCTGCTCGGGTGGGCTGTGCTCACCAACCAGCAGGACAGCGCCGCCCCACTCGCCGCCGACGGCGAAGCCCTGGATGAAGCGGAGGGCAGCAAGCGCAATGGGTGCCGCGTAGCCCCAGACGCTGAAGTCCGGCAGGCAGCCCATGAGGAAAGTGGCTACGCCAATCATGATGAGCGACACCTGCAGCATCTTCTTGCGTCCGAACCGGTCACCGAGCTGTCCGAAGACGAAGCCGCCGAGGGGACGGGCAATAAAGCCGATGGCGTAGGTCAGGAACGCGGCGAGTACCGCGTCCAGTGGGTTGCCGCCATTCGGGAAGAACGTCACGCTGAACACAAGCGCCGCGGCGGTACCATAGATGAAGAACTCATACCATTCAATGACGGTGCCGGCCATTGAGCCGGTGACAGCCCTGCGGAGAGTGCCTTTATCTGACTGAGTGTGGCCGCTCGACGCCCTGGATGTAGTAGACATTGCAGTCTCACTTTCTGGTCTTTCCGGGAGGAAGTGAGACTTAGATTACATTCAAGAACATGTTGTTAGAAGGATTACGGTATGGAGAAAGCTACTTTATTTTCCTGGTGAGATGTCCTTTTCTACAAGAGTCCTCGGGGGCATCGATATCATCCGGGGAAAGGTCCCGTTTCACGTCCTGAGGCGATCGGGGGCATCCGGTGGTCATGTTTTCGGTTCCGGTGCGGCTTGCGTCCGGATCCTCCACGCGCGCAACGCCAGGTGAGTGTCGAAAGCGCGAACTCCTGTATTCCAGTGCGGGCCCAGGATTCCAGTGATCCGTTCCAGTCGTTGGCGAACAGTGTTCTCATGAACGTAGAGTGCCTTGGCGGTGGCGCTGATGTTTCGCGAGTTGTCGAAGAGCTGGGCTGCTGTGATTGTGAGCTCGGTAGAGTGTTTTTCGTCATGTGCGATCAACGCACCAATGCTGTCCGTGATGATCTGGTCGACGGTGGAAGGTTCCGTGCTGAGGAGTAGCCCCAGACTCCCGAAAGTGGAAGGCGTGGCCACCTGGTTCGCCAGGTTTAATCCTTGCAAGCTGGTCGCCAGGGACACGGCGCGTGAGTGTGCGGACACAATCTCGCCCGGGTCATCGGGAAAGTGGGTTGCACCGGCGTAGAGTTTGCGCCCGTCTTGGCGGGCTGTGTCGAACAGGACGCGGAGTGTGCCTTCAATTCCTGTGGGTGCGCGTACTACGGCGCACCGGTGGTCGCCGTGCTCGAACACCAGGCCGTTCTTGGCCAGAAGTCTGTCGAGGGTCCTGGCGCTTGGTGCGGGGGTGGGGGACTTTAGGACAACGATGTGCAGGTCCACGTTCTCTTTGAGGTTGACTCCGGTCAGTTTCTTCAACCGGGCGGCATCCTCTTCGATGGCGGAGCCGGCGACTACCCTGCGCAGCAGGTCGTCGACCTGGCGGCTCTCGGCCTCTACGAGGGCTTCTCGGAATAGGATGATCGCAGCGAAGGTAAGTGACGCTCGATGGAGGATCCGGGCTTCCGAAGCGCTGACTCGGCGGTCGACGCAGATCGCCCCCAGGTGACGTTGATTGACGGTGAGGGCGAGCACGGAGATCTGCTCGCCTATGGTGATGCTCCCCGTGTCTTGTGATTCCGCGATCAGGCGACGCATCTCCTGCTCGGCGTTTTCCTCAAGTTCTACGCGTTCACCAGTGTGCACCGGGAATGGCTCGCCGTCGCGCCAGAACCATACCTGGCAACCTAGCTTCTCTTTGACTATCTCGTAGACACCTTTTAGCTGGGCACCCTTGGTCAAGGTGTCCATCAGGCGGGAGTCGGCTTCTGAGAGGGTCTCAAGCTGCTCAATCTGCTGCTCGCTTTGCTCCTGGGCGTCCCGCAGCGCCGTGATATTCTCCTCGAGGTCCTCGATCAACTGCGAGGTCTCCAGTGCGACCGATGCCAGTGAGGCTAGTGAATCGAGAATGACGATCTCGTCGGCTGTGTAGGACCGTGGTCGCCGGTCGCCGACCATAAGCGCTCCGATCATTTCTCCGCCGATCGCCAGCGGCGCTCCCAAGATCCCCCGGATGCCTTCCGCGCGCACAGCTTCGTCCACCTCGGGAACGTGGGAGACCTTGGGATCCTGTTCATGGTCGTATGTCCAGGACGCCTGCTTCGTCGATGCCACCACGCCGAGCACACCGATTCCGAAGGGGATCCGGATGTTTCGGAACTGCTCGGTGATCACCCCGGAAGTGGTCAACACCGAGGTCGACGCTGTGTTCTCGTTGTTAAGGCTGATGTACGCGACGTCGGAGCGGATGATTTGTCGACTGCTATGTACCAGCTCGTCGAGTACCTTCATGCGGTCCTGTCCTCGGGACAGGTCGGTGGCGGTACGCAGAAGGGACAGAGTGATGTCGCGCCAACGGTGCTCAATCTGACGGCTGTTCTCGAATGACCGTACCGCCGCCTGCTCTTCGGGGTTGAGACTGCTGAAGATTTCCTGGGGAACGGGCTGTCCCGCTTGTATGTACTCTAGAATCTTTACGAGCAAACTCATGCGCTCATGATGCCATGTGCAAGCCGCCGTTCACGTGGATCGTTTCACCGGTGATGAAGCCAGCGGTATCGGTGCACAAGAAAGCCACAATCCCGGCGACATCTTCTGGGGTTCCAAAGCGGTGTAGGGGAGTGGCTTTCAGAAGATCGTCTCCAACGTCCGCAACGAGGTTGTTCGTCATCGAGGTCTGGATGATTCCGGGTGCAACGGTGTTGGCTCGAATATCCCGGTCCGCGAGTTCGATTGCGATGCTCCGAGTGAACGCCGCAATCGCCCCCTTCGTCGCCGCGTAGTGACTGTGGTTACGGCTGCCTCGCGCGCCCGCAATCGAGCCGAAGTTCACGATCGCCCCACCTCGCCGCAGGTGCATGGACAAGTCCCGGGTTAGGGTGAACACCGCGGTCATGTTAACCGAGAGCACTGTTTCCCAGTCCTCATCGGAAATTTTCTGGAATGGTGACTCCGGGTAGATTCCGGCGGCCGGGATGAGAAGGTCAATGCCGCCTGCCTCGGCCACCAGTGCGATGAGGTCTGCCCGAGTATCGGGTCGGGTGAGATCGCCGCTGAATGTCTCGACAGTGACAGGTCTGCCTGCGGTGGCGCTGATCTCCCCGGCAAGTTTGTCGAGACGAATCTGGTCGAGATCGGTGAGGAGAAGATCTGCGCCACCGACCGCAAGAACGCGGGCGCATGCATGACCGATACCTCCGGCGGCCCCTGTGATCAATGCACGCTTTCCTTCGAATGCGGTCGTGGAGAAAGGGTGGGGGTGGCTCATGTTTTTCCTTTCAGTCGCTGTACCAGTTGCCGTCAATGGTCATACCGCCGTCGATCATCAGGGTGTGTCCCGTGATGAAGCTCGCTTGGTTACTCAGGAGAAAGCCGATGCCGTCCGCGATTTCTCCCGGCCGAGCCCAGCGGCCCAGCGGGGTGCGGCGGGTGACGGGTTCAGTGTCGAGCGCCCCGTCAGCGATGAGCTTCCGGGTCAGGGTGGTGAGCACATAGCCGGGACCGACGGAATTCACGCGGATTCCTTCTGCTGCCCATTCCACGGCAAGACTTTTCGTTAGGCCACCGATGGCGTGCTTGGCTGAGTTGTAGCTTGCCCGCTGTGGCATGCCGAGAACGCCGGCCACGGATGAAACGTTGACAATTGCTCCTCCCGCCGCTTTGAGCAGGGGGTAGGCCGCGCGACAGACACGCATCGTGCCATTCAGATGAATGTCGATGACTGACTCCCAATCACCGTCTGACATCTCGGCGGTCGGAGAGGGACAAGAGTTCCCAGCCGAGTTGACCAGTGCGTCGATCTGGCCGAATTCGTCGGTGATGACGGAGAAAGCCTCATCCACGGACGACGAATCACGTACGTTGACGACGACGCCGCGAGCATTCTTCCCTATCAAGTCGACGGCGGCGTCGAGATTGTCGCTGTCGATATCCAGGAGTATGGCCACCCCCTCATCCGCAGCCCAACGGCGACAGACTTCGAGGCCGATGCCTGAAGCGCCGCCGGTGGTTACCAGTACCCGAGGGTGCGGTTCCCTCTCGGTCATCTGTCTTCCTTTCGTCGTTCCGGGCAGGGGTGCTTCTCGTCCTAGCCTTGCTGGAGAGAATTGAATCGTGATGCACTTCACTCTAGACCGGCTCACCGCGCTTGCAGGCAGGGAAAAGGTGTAGAAAACTACATATAAAGAGGTAAATAATGTGGTCTTATCCAGGTTTTCCGCGGCATTTTTCCGTTATGGTTTGGGTCACATTTCTCCCGCTTTGTCCACGCTGCGGGAGGAGAGTGCCTGAACATGCGGCACCATAGCCGCGGTCCCACCACGAGGAGCTTTTCATGGACACCACTACCTTGTTACAGAAATCATCTACCGATTCCTCGGACGGAGACATCCCACGTGACCTCATCTCACTGATCAACAAGGTCCCCACCGGCCTGCTCATCAATGGCCAGTGGACCGACTCCAGCGACGGCGAGACCTTCGACGTGGAGAACCCGGCCACCGGTGAGACCCTGGCCACCCTGGCCTCGGCCACCTCGGATGACGCGAACGCCGCCCTCGACGCCGCGTGCGCCGTCCAGGACGAGTGGGCGCGCACCCCGGCGCGGGAGCGCTCCGACATCCTGCGCCGSGCCTTCGACCTGGTGCACGAACGCGCGGAGGAATTCGCCGCACTGATGACCCTCGAGATGGGCAAGCCCCTTTCCGAGGCCCGCGGCGAGGTCACCTACGGCGCGGAGTTTCTGCGCTGGTTCTCGGAGGAGGCGGTGCGCGACTACGGYCGGGCCTWCCCCGCCCCGGAGGGCACGCTGCGGATGGTCACGGTACGCAAGCCGGTGGGCCCGTGCCTGCTGATTACCCCGTGGAACTTCCCGCTGGCCATGGCCACCCGCAAGATCGCCCCGGCCGTGGCCGCCGGCTGCACGATGGTGCTCAAGCCKGCGAAGCTGACGCCGCTGACCTCSCAGTACTTCGCCCAGACCATGCTCGACGCCGGCCTGCCCGCCGGGGTGCTCAACGTGGTCGCCGGCAAGTCGGCGTCTGCGATCTCCGAGCCGATCATGGCGGATCCGCGTCTGCGCAAGGTCTCGTTCACCGGCTCGACCCCGGTGGGCAAGACCCTGATGAAGGCCGCGGCCGACAATGTGCTGCGCACCTCGATGGAACTCGGCGGCAACGCCCCGTTCATCGTCTTCGCCGACGCCGACCTGGATGAGGCGGTYGAGGGCGCGATGGGCGCGAAGATGCGCAATATCGGCGAGGCCTGCACCGCGGCCAACCGCTTCATCGTCCACGAGTCCGTGGCCGAGGAATTCGCGAACAAGTTCGCCGAGCGCATCAGCGGGCTCAACGTCGGCGACGGCCTCGATGAGGACGTCACCTGCGGGCCGTTGGTCGAGCAGAAGGCACTCGATTCCGTGGCCTCGCTGGTCGACGACGCCGTGGCCTCCGGTGCCCGCGCCGTCGCCGGTGGCAGGCGGGTGGACGGGCCCGGCTACTTCTACGAGCCGACCGTGCTGATCGACGTGCCCGCCGACGCCCGCGTGGTCCAGGAGGAGATCTTCGGCCCCGTCGCCCCGGTCATCACCTTCTCCACCGAGCAGGAGGCCATCACCCTGGCCAATGCCACCGAGTACGGCCTGGCGTCCTACGTCTTCACCGAGGACCCCAGCCGCATGTGGCGGCTGTCCGACGGTCTCGAGTTCGGCCTGATGGGCTTCAACTCCGGCGTGATCTCCAATGCCGCGGCCCCGTTCGGCGGCGTCAAGCAGTCCGGCCTCGGCCGTGAGGGCGGCGCCGAGGGCCTCGACGAGTACACCACCGTCCAGTACATCGGCATCCAGGACCCCTACCAAGGGAGATAGGCGGCGCTCTGAACTTCCGTTACTCATTGTGTAATGGGCGTGCCGTATGTCTCGGTTCCTAGGAACCGAGACACTTCAGTTGGGAGCAAGCGAGGAGTTCTGTCAGTTTCTGACACCCGTGCATACGATTTTTGAACGTCGGCTCCCCATCTCCTCGAACACCAATTGTCCCTCCGCTCGTGCGCGATGACCTCAAGAGCGAAAGCTCTTCGGGATCTCGGAAGCATGTTCTCCGGGCCTGCCCAATGACTGCCCTTCTACCCCTCCTAAGGAAACAACGTCAGCCACTGCCGCGTCAGGGCCTCGAGCACGAAGTCCTCGTTCTCGCGGTGGCCGCGCACGTAGAGGAAGTAGTAGTTGCGGTCCAGGCTCATCAGCAGGCACACAAAGTCCTGCCTCCGCTGCCTGTTCTCCGCCAGGCCGGGCATCGTGTGGCTCATGCGCCGGATCATGTCCAGCCACTCCGCGGCGACCTCCCCGTCCTCCGACATGGCCTGCTCCATCGCGGCGAACTCCACCTTCGTCTCCAGCCACAGGTCGCGCATGCGCTCCAGCCAGGCGCGTACCGACGCCGCGTCGTGCGGCGCGGACTCGAAGAGCCCGCGGAAGGGCCCGATGATGCCGGGTTCGATCTCCCGCATCTTCGCCAGCACCAGGTCAGGTTTGTTGCGGAAGTGCAGGTAGAGATTCGCCCGGCTACCGCCGGCGTGCTTGGCGATCTGGTTCATGCTCGTCGCGCCGTAGCCCTGCTCCGAGAACAGCTCGAAGGCGACGTCGATGAAGCGCCGGCGGGTCTCGGCTGCCTTCTGTTCCCTGAGATTCATCGGGGGCTGTCCTTCCGTTTGCTGGCCGCTTTCAATGTATCGGGTGTGAGCAGGCGGGACGTCAACGGCAGGTTGTACCTCCCTTTCGTCGGGTAGGCCTACGTCAGTTTTAGAAGTCCCCTCATTCATGGAAGTGCCAAAACGCCCACTCCGCGGCGACTGAATCCGGTCAGATCCACGCGGATACTTGCAGCCGTTGAAAGTAGAATCCTGAAACCGCAGGTCAGCGAACGGGCTAAAAAATTGCTGTTTGTAGGTGCGTGGATTTGATTCGCCATCAGCATCACCGGCACGCAGCTGTGCACCCCCCGACAACAAAAGAACCGGGCCCCGCACCCGAAGGCGCAGGACCCGGCCCAAACGGACGGAAACGTCAGAAACTTACCGCACGTCCACGAACTTCTTCAGCACCCACCGCTTGAGTGCGATGGTCACCAGGCCGAGGACGATCGCCGCGATGCCGACGGTGACGAAGAACGTGCGTTCCGCGCCCGCGTCCTCGGGGTTGTAGAACCCGCCGAGGGTGCCGGAGAGCGAGGTGCCCATGGACACGGCCATCAGCCAGACGGCGAACATGCGGGACTGGAAGGCCTGCGGGGCGACCTTGGTGGCCAGGGAGTTGCCCACCGGGGAGAGCAGCAGCTCACCCATGGTGAACAGGAACAGGATCCAGATGATCACCAGCATCGGGGTGGAGTTCTCACCGCCGCCGGCGTACGGCAGGAAGAAGAACAGCGAGGCACCGATGATGATGTTGGCGACGCCGAATTTCACCGGGGTGGACCACTGGCGCTTGCCCAACCTGGTCCACAGGGCGGCGAAGACGCCGGAGAAGATGATGATGAACAGCGGGTTGAAGGACTGGACCTGGTTGGGGGTGAGCTCGAGGCCGAGGAAGTTCAGGTTCAGGCGCTGGTCGGCGTAGACGGCCAGGACGGTGAACTGTGACTGGAAGATCGCGAAGAACAGCACGCCGCCGACGAACATCGGGATGAAGCCGAGGAGACGGGACTTTTCCTCCGGACTGGTCAGCGGGGACGTGTACATCTGGGACAGCAGCACCACGGCGGCGATGAAGGCGATGGCGGCGGTGATCGTCGACAGCCACTCGAGACGGATGATGCCGGTGCCGATCAGGGCGATGACGACGGCGACGACGACCACCGCACCCAGGGCCCACGGCAGGTACTGCTTCTTCGGCAGCGGGTTGGGGACGGCGTGGCCGGCGGCACCGATGGTGGACTTGCGCATGAGGACGTACTGGATCAGGCCCAGGGCCATGCCGATGGCGGCCAGGCCGAAACCCCAGTGGAAGCCCTGCATGCCCCAGATCCAGCCGGTGAGCAGCGGCCCGAACAGGCCACCGATGTTCACCCCCATGTAGAAGATGGAGAAGCCGGCGTCGCGGCGGGTGTCGGTGCGGCTGTAGAGCTGGCCGAGGACGACCTGCGCGGCGGTCTTCACGCCGCCGGAGCCGAGGCCGATCAGCACCAGGCCGATGGACAGGCCCACGTAGCCCGGAATCAGGGCCAGGGCGATGTGGCCCGCCATCACGGTGACGGCGGCGTAGAACAGGGTCCGTTCGGAGCCGATGAGTCGGTCCGCGACGAAGGAGGCGATCAGTGAGGTGACGTAGACGAAGCCGCCGTAGGCGCCGATGATCGACAGCGCTGCGGTCTGGTCCATGCCCAGACCACCGTCGGTGACGGAGTAGTAGAGGTAGTACGCGAGGATCGACTGCATACCGTAGAAGCTGAAGCGCTCCCACATCTCGACCCCGAAGAGGTTCGCCAGCCCCCAGGGCTGACCGAAGAATTGACGTTGCTGGTGGGCAGCCGAGTTGCCGTCCGCTGATGTTGTGCTGACGGGCTCGGGTGTCACACCGTCCTGTGTGGTGTCGGTGCTCATGCGGTGTATTTTCCCTCACACCCCGGCCGGAGGGAAATTAGATAACAGTAGTAGAGCAAAATAACCCGGACGCGCACGCTTCTGACATGCTAAAATATCCCGCTTCCCGGCGCCCGCCCAAGACTCGCTCCGCAGGTCCCTGCACCACTACATTGGGCACTGTGACTACAATTTTCGGCCCATCCGACGCCTTCCCGGAGCCGGGCATCAACCAGGCCCACCAGGCGGCGCTGCGTTCCATCGCGCGCGTGGTCGACGAGACGGCCACGCCCACCCCACCGGAGCAGGCCCTCCAGCAGATCACCGAACAGCTGAACCTCGGACCCGCGCTCGTCGTCACGGGCGCCGGTGTGTCCACGGACTCCGGCATCCCCGACTACCGCGGCCCCCGCGGCTCGCTGTCCCGGCACCGGCCGATGACCTACCAGGAGTTCAGCCACGACCCGGCCGCCTCGCACCGGTACTGGGCGCGCAGCTACGTCGGCTGGCGGCAGATAGATGTCGCGGGGCCCAACCGCACCCATTTCGCGCTCGTCGAGCTTGAGCGCGCCGGGTTCGTGCACGGTGTCGTCACTCAGAACGTCGACGGCCTGCACCGCGAGGCCGGCTCGGAGAATCTCGTCCCCCTGCACGGCGATCTGGCCACCGTGATGTGCCTGGACTGCGGGCACCGCGAGGAGCGCCACCTCTTCGACCTCCGTCTGGAGGAGGCGAATCCGGGCTACCTGGAGTCGGTGGCGCTGGACCCGTCGATGGTCAACCCGGACGGCGACGTCACGCTGCCGCAGTCGGCCGTCGACCGTTTCGTCATGGCCGGGTGCGCCATGTGTGGCTCGGCCAGACTGAAGCCGGACGTGGTGTACTTCGGCGAGCCGGTGCCGGTTGAACGCAAGCGGCGGGCGGCGCAGATGCTGGCGGACTCGGCGTCGCTGATCGTCGCCGGGTCCTCGCTGGCGGTGATGAGCGGCTACCGCATCGCGCTCGACGCGTGCAAGCAGGGCAAACCGGTCGCCGTCATCAACGGCGGTCCTGGGCGGGCGGACGGCAAGGTGACCACGCTGTGGCGCACGCGGGTCGCACCGGCCTTCGACGCCCTGCTGGACGAGCTCGGGCTGTGAGGTCGGCCACCGTCGAGGGGATTTGACCACGGGTACCGTGGGCACGGAAACACTCACATGTCCGTGCTCCGACGCTCCGCCCGCAACGGGCGGTGCGTCGGGCGACATGACCAGCGACGCCCGAAGTTGAGGAGCCCGATATGTCACAGCTGCTCGCCCTGGCCTGGGACCAGAACAAGATCGCTCTGATCGACCTGCCCGGCGGGGGACGCAGGATCATCACCACGGAGACCGGTCCGCACCCGGACGGCGTCGTTTCCGGCGGTGGCACCATCTACTGGACCACGATGGGCGAGGGGGTGCCCGCCGACAACCCGGAGGGGGCGCTGTACACCGCCGCGGACGGTGGCGTCCACGCCGTCGACTTCGACGGCGGCAACCGCCGCGACGTCGTCCCGCCCGGGCAGACGATCACCGGCAAGCAGCTGGCCATCGACAGTGAGGACAACCTGTACTGGGGTAACCGGGAGGGATTCGCCCTGTCCACGGTGCGCACCGACGGTACCGGTCTGCGCGACCTGGTCAAGCGCGACGGTTCCGGCGCTGAGCGCGACTGGATCGTCGGTGTCGCGGTCGACGATGTGAACGGCCACGTTTACTGGACCCAGAAGGGTTCCCACGAGGGCGGCGACGGCCGGATCTTCCGCGCCGGGCTCGAGATCCCCGGGGGTGAGACCGCCGAGAACCGTTCCGATATCGAGTTGCTGTGGGACGACCTGCCCGCCCCGATCAACCTGGAGTACGACGACGGCCAGTTGTTCTGGACCGACCGTGGTCACCATACCGGCGGTAACTCCCTGAACCGCGCCGCGGTGCCGGCCATCGGGGAGAAGGGCCAGGCCCCGGTCATCCTCGCGGAGGGTTTCGAGGAGGTGGTCGGTCTCGCTGTCGACAAGGGCCAGCAGGTGACCTACGTCGCCGATCTGTCCGGCAAGATCTGGGCGGTTCCCAGCCTGGACAACACCTCCATCGAGACGCACGTCGCGCTGGACATGGGGTTCCCGCTGTCCGGCCTGTACCTGGTCGGCTGAGTCCCCGCGCGGGGAGCACGGCCCGGCGGTCCGGGGCGGGCGGACGGCAAGGTGACCACGTTGTGGCGTCCGCGGGTCGCGCCGGCTTTCGACGCGCTGCTCGATGAGCTGGAGCTGTAGGACGGGTACTGCCGTGAAACGTCGAAAGCGCATCGTCGAAAGGGCTCGTCCTTTCGACCCGCTTGGTCGAAAGCACGTCCCCTTTCGACGACGTGATCTCGACGAAGAGCCACAGGCGGCTTTCCCACCCGGGCCGGACCCCAGGCCCCGGGCTACGCCTCGACGAGCTCCGGCAGCTCCACGGGCTGGGCCACCTGTGCGGCGTCGGCGACGGTCTGGCGCTGGTGCACCAGATCCAGGCCGCTGCGCACGTGGAAGACCGCCCCCTTCGGGGAGATGGTCTCCGGCGGGAGCACGGCACCCTGCGGCTGCTCCTCGGCGCCCTCGTAGTCCAGGGAGATGGTCACGCCGAGGGCCTCGGCGATGTCGAGGATGCGGGCCAGCGCCACACCCTTGGTCTGGCCGCGCTCGAACTGGCTGATCCAGGAGCGGGAGACGTCGAGCTGCTTGGCAATCTCCGACTGGGTCAGCCCCGCGGCGACGCGGGCGTGCTTGAGGGTGTCGGAGACATCGGCGACGGTGTGGGCGGTGTTCTTGGTCAGGGCGTGCATGGGGGAGCTCTCCTGCGGGAAAATGGCGGGGATAGCTGACGGGAACTGCAGGCCGGAATCTCCCGGCCTTCGTCTGGGCGCTGCTGAGGCGGCCCCGGCCGGGTGGGTGCCTACCGGTTTGCCGGGGGAACGACCGCTTCGTCATTCGGTGGCACCGCAGAAAACTTTAGGCGACAAACGCACCCTTGTCGGGGAATTGACACGCCGGGGGTGCCGGCGTGTCGGACCCCGCTTACCGACGCCCACCCACGCGCTCGCCTGCGCGGGCATTACTGCTCCTCCGTGCTCTCCGGGCTCTTGCCGTAGCGCTCGCGCTCACGGTCGCCCTCCTCCCTGGTGACGATGCTGATGCTGCCGTTCGGCTCCAGGTAGGCGCGCTCCACCTCGGACGGATCCCCGATGCCGTTCATCCGCAGCTGCGTCATCACCTCCTCACGGGTCATGAACTCACGTTTCATCGTCCTGCGCACCAGCTGACCGTCCTCGATCAGTGGCTTCGGGCCGGCCTTCGCCAGGCGGGAGAACCACGGGAAGTGGAAGCTCAGCGCGTCAATGACCACGCTCCAGAACAGGATCACCACGATCACGACGAAACCGTCGGCGATGGTCTTGCTCTCGCCGAGCATGCCGGTGCTCGCGGCGTCGGCGATGAGCACGACCACGAGCACGTCGGTCAGCCCCACGGCGGCGGACTCGCGGCGCCCCACGATGCGGATGAGGACGTACAGCAGCACAAAGGTGATGCTCCCGCGGATGAGCAGCTCCGGCAGCGGCACGCTCAGCATCAGTGTCTCGGACCAGTTCACGGTTTCGCCCTCTCACGCTCACGGGCCACCCCCGTGGTGGCCCTGACCGCCATTATCCGGGGCCGTGCTCCGGGAGGCCGACCGCGTGGAGGCCTGGGACTTCGCGTGCATGGCTTAAATGTCGGCCTGCCGACGCCCGGCGGAGTGCAGGTGGACGTGCAATCACGCCTGCCCCACTCCGCTGAGCCGGGCTGAGCCGGAAAATACACTTCGCACTCGGTGGTGAACCGGCCTCGAGGTGCATTCTCCCTGTTGGCGGGCCGGCCGCGGAAACCGGAAGTGTATTTTCTCACCGCTCGCCCTCTGAAACCGCCCCCTCTGAAACCGCACCGGCCCGCCGATCACCGCAGGTGATCGAGCGCCATGCGCACCATGCGACGCACCCGCCAGTCCCAGGGCAGGTCGCGGTGGAGGACCACGGCGCGTGGCTCGATGTCCTGGATCCACAGGTTCTGCACCCGGTCGGGGTCCTCGCCCTCCGGGACCTCCAGGAAGCAGGTCTCGGGCGGCTGGATGACGGTGTCGGCACGGGTGGCGATGCACGTGTAGCTCACGCCCTCGTCGAGGTCCCCGTCCTCGTTGATCGCCTCGATGATGGGGTGGCCGTGGATCTGCTGGAAACCGCTCGGCCCGAACCAGGCGTGGACGATCGAGTTCGCGATGTTCTCCGCCAGCTGTGTGCGGATGACCGGGTTGACGA
This sequence comes from Corynebacterium halotolerans YIM 70093 = DSM 44683, assembly GCF_000341345.1. Classification (NCBI taxonomy): domain Bacteria; kingdom Bacillati; phylum Actinomycetota; class Actinomycetes; order Mycobacteriales; family Corynebacteriaceae; genus Corynebacterium; species Corynebacterium halotolerans. The sequence goes on from NC_020302.1 coordinate 111,775, forward strand.
CGCCACCCATCGTCGTGCCGTGATTGGGTACCGCCAGGCACACCAGGTGCCGCACCTTGGGTGCCCCGCCGAGCAGCCGCATCCAGTAGCGGGCGAGGATGCCGCCCTGGGAGTGGCCGACGAGGATGACCTGCTCCGCGCCCGTGACCTGCAGGACGGCGTCGATGTACGCGCCGATCTGCTCCGCGGACTCCTCCACGAGGGCGGTGGCGCGGTTGCCGAAATCGGGGGCGAAGACCGCCCAGCCGTCCTCACGTAGTTCGGTGCCGAGCTCCTGCCAGTCGCCCTTCGTGGAGCCGGTGCCGTGGATGAGCACCACCGGCCAGGGGTGCGTCGGTGTCGGCCGTGCCCGCCAGTCGTCGTTGAACATTCCGCGGGGCCGCACACGCGCCAGCAGCGGCAGGGCCTCGGACTCGTCCTCGTCGATGTTGCGGGTGTGCTGCGGGTCATCGTCGTAATTGTCGACGATCTCCCGGGCCACCTCCTCGGGCACCCGGTCGGCGCGCGCGAATCCGGCGCTGGCCTCGGGTGCGACGTCGGCGGAGCCGTCCCCGGAGGGATCCGGGCGCCAGAAATGGCGCAGGCGTTCGGTCAGCTCGGTGCGGAGATCGGCGAAACGGTCCTGGGCCACGGTCGGGTTCCTTACGTGTACGACGGTTGACCCCCAGGTTAGCCGCGCCGGGCCGGGACCGCCGACCCCCGCACGGAACCGTTGTGGCCGGTAGGGGAGTTGCGGGCCACGGAAATAAAGATAAGCCTTTCCTAAAACAATGACAGGAGCGATCCTTTTTTCTAGCATTCAGGCATGAGCATGAACGAGAAACTCCACCAGACCATGAACAGCCAGATCATCGCGGAGTTCGAGTCCGCGCTGGTCTACATGCAGCTGTCCTACGAACTCGACCGCCTCAGCTTCCCAGGCATGAGCTCCTGGATGTCCAACCAGTCCGACGAGGAGCGCTTCCACGCCTCCAAGTTCGCCGACCACATGCTGGCCCGCGACGTGCGCGTCCAGCTCTCCGACGTGCCTGTCACCCCGACCACGATCAGCACCCCGCTCGAGGCCTTCGAGATCGCGCTGAAGCACGAGCGGAAGATTTCCGAGATGATCCGCGAGCTGGCGCGCATCGCCGACTCCGTCGAGGACTACGACAGCCGTTCGCTGATCAACTGGTTCCTGGACGAGCAGATCGAGGAGGAGGACACCGTCTCGCGCATCGTCGATCAGATCAGGCTCGTCGGGGACGACGGCTCCGGACTGCTGCGTATCGACGCCCAGCTGTCCACCGCCCACCCGCGCAACGACGGCAACCGGTAACTGTTGGTCCCGGTTTCGCCCCGGGCCTCCCGGTTTTCCGGGAGGCCTTTTCCGTGGACGGGGCACCCCGGTCCGGCTCCCGGGTGCGTACCCCGCCGGGGACCGGCGGCCTCTCCGGGGTCAATCGAAAGGAGGAATTTTCCTCGCGCCCATACCCCCGGGAATAACCCGCGGCTAAGGTCAGCCTCACAGAGTTAAGGCAAGCCTAACCTATTGGGCTTTACCGAAGAGAGGGGCTTGATTCATGCTCATCGCCAATGAAGCGCCGTTGTCCGTCAGTCTGCGCGAGTGTACCGCCGCCGCCCACGGCCACGCCGAGCAGTCGCCGTTCATGTCCCGCCTGGTCCGGGGCACGCTGACCCGGGGTGCCGTCGCGGATTACGCCGGCCAGCTCTGGTTCGTCTACGCCGCCCTCGAGCGGGCGGTGCGGGGCAACATGCATCTGCCGTACCTGGCGGCGATCGCGGATCCGCGGCTCGAGCGTCTCGACGCCCTCGAGCGCGACCTGCTGGAGCTGGTGGGACTGGACTGGCGTGAGAAACTCGTCCCCGGTCCGGGTACCGCCGCCTACGTGGCGCGCCTAGACGAGCTGGCCGACAAGGGGGACCAGCTCGGCCTCATCGCCCACCATTACGTCCGTTATCTGGGGGACCTGGCGGGCGGACAGGTCATCGCGCGCATGTTGCGTCAGCGCTACGGCATCGGCGAGCGGGGCGTGAACTTCTACGACTTCTCATCGATCGGCAAGATCAAGCCCTACCGCGACGCCTACCGTGCACGTCTCGACGCCCTCGGCCTCGACGCCCCGGGGTCCGGCTGGCTGATCTCCGAGGCCAACCGGGCCTTCGATCTCAATGGCGGCGTCTTCCGGGATCTCGCCGAGCGGCACTGCCCGGTCACCGAATCCCTGTAGCCGTCTCCCGGGTGTCGCATGTGGGGGTGATGGCAAAGAACGTTCCATCGAGGTCACGGGGCCGGTCGGGGGTAACGGGTGGAACCTTCATCTGCAATCCGCTGCAAATAAAGCAAGCCTTACCTAATCTCGATTTCGGTGGCGGTGCAAGCACGACGCGCCGCCCCCACCACGACCAAGGAGAACAAGCGCCCATGAACACCACCCGCTGCATATCGGGGACCACGGCTACGGTTGTCGCCGGCTCTGCGCCGGTGATCCCGGCCGTGGCCGCCACGGATGGTTCCGGGGTTGCGACCGGAGCCAGCAACGGCGGCACCTTCCCCCGGGGTGCCAGCGCGACCTTCCTCGGCCACCCCGCTTCTCCCATGGCGGGTGGCCGGGTCACCGGCAGCGGTGGGGCAGCCTTCGCCGACGGGGAATTCACCTCCCCCGTCAACGCGGAGAACCCCGCCATCGGCTCGCAATGCAGCGCCGTAACCGCGTTCGACGGCGGTGCCGAGCCGACCGAGGGCGAGGCCGACGACGGTATTCCCCCGATCGCCTCCACTTGGGCGGACCCCCTCACCCCGGCAACGGGTGAGTTCAGTGCGGTGCAAATGGGCACCTTCGCCGCACAGGGCGCCGTCGACTCCCTTGGCCGTTATGCACCGGACCCCGGAATGGCGACGGCCAGTCTGGATCTGAGCTTCGCCGAGTACCACGAACCCGCCCCGACACCGACCGCCGGCAGCTCCTCCGGCGGGCCCGGTCTCGCGGTGTTGTTCGCGGTGCCCGACGGAACAGCCGCTCCGGCCGCCGACGCGCCGGGTGCCATCCCCGCTCCACAACTACTCGCCTAGGAGGCCTATACGACCGAATCCTCATCATCAACGGAAAGTGCGCAGGCCCGGGTACCGGAAGTCCACCCGGGCCTTCGTGCTGCCGAATCCCGCTCCCGTTCCGCCGATGACTGCAGAGCGGATCCACACAAACCCCGCCCGTCGCTACGCTGGCTGGGGAGAGGGAGGATGAGATGAGCGAACTACAGCACGTCAACACCGTCGACGAGGCCATCGACCGCCTCGCCGAGCTCTACGACCACTCCGCGGACCTCGCGCGCCGGATCCTGGAGAACGGCAACTACGACGACTACCGCGCCGTCGTCTACCCGAAGGTGGTCGTCGACGTGAAGGAGTGGCGCCCGATCGCCCGCACGGAACCCTTCGGCTACGTCAACGAGGCCGGCCGCTACTCCGCCACCCTGTCCAAGCCGGGCCTCATGCGCAGCTACCTGCATGACCAGCTGACCCGCCTGACCGGCAACTACCCCTGCGAAATCCACGTCGGCCCCTCGGACATCCGCATCCCACCCGAGTACATTCGCGGCGTCGAGGGCATCACCGAGGCCCGCCGCGCCGGGGACTCCGCCGACGCCATCCCGCGCCCCACCCTCGACGACGTCCACGACGCCATCGTCGACGGCGAGTGGGAGGCCTTCCACGGCGAGGAGAAGCCGCTGTTCCAGTTCGGCCCGCAGCGTTTCGACATCGCCTGCGCCCGCATCGAGCACTACACCGGCATCCAGGTGGACACGGTGCAGAAATACATCCTGTTCACCAACTACGCCATGCACGCCTTCGAGTTCGTGAAATTCGGCCTGCGCCAGATCGCCAGCGGGAAGTCCCGCTACAGCAGTCTCATCCTGCCCAACGGGCAGAAGATCGACTCCGAGCACGCCGCCCAGGTCGACGTCGACGCGCTCACCCTGGCCTCCCGCTACCAGATGCCGCGCTATGACCTGCGCACCCCGGACGGCGACGGCATCACCATGATCAACATCGGCGTCGGCCCGTCGAACGCGAAGACGATCACCGACTGCCTGGCCGTGCTGCGCCCGGAGGCCTGGATCATGATTGGTCATTGCGCCGGCCTGGACGGTCGCATGCGCATCGGCGATCTCATCCTGGGCAACGCCTACCAGCGCCAGGACCACATCCTCAACGAGCGCATCACCCGCGACATCCCGATCCCCGCGGTGCCGGAGATCCAGCGCGCGCTGGAGGCGAGCGTGGATGAGATCTACGGCGGCGACCACTCCCTGATGCGCACCGGCACGGTGCTGTCCACCGACGACCGCAACTGGGAGTGGCACACCCCGCGCGAGCTGTGGGAGTGGCTGCGCGGCTCCACGGCCGCGGCCGTGGACATGGAGTCCTGCGCGCTGGCCACCAACGGGTACCGGTACCGGATTCCGTACGGCACGCTGCTGAGCGTGTCCGACCTGCCGCTGCACGCGGTGCCGAAGCTGCCCGCCCAGGCGCAGGCGTTCTACTCCAACTCCAAGGAGGCGCACGTGATGTGCGCGGTGCGTGCGGTGGAATCGCTTGCCGACGACCCCGAGCGCCTGCGCACCAGGAAGCTGCGGCGGGCGATGGGGGAGGTGCCGTTCAGGTAGGGGAAGAAGCCCGAGTTGTGACTTTTGATGGCCCTTAAGCCGGAATGGCCATCCTCCCCGTTACTTTTGAGAAAGTTCCGTGATCGACACGGCTACCTGCGGGACCGGGCGAGAGTCTCCTGGATTCCGGCGTTGTCGGTGCACCAGGCTTGCGAATCGCCCTTGACGTCGCGGAGCAGACCGATGAGGTTGTTGCCGGGGGAGACCTGAATCCAGTTGTCCATGCCTCGCTCAGAGAGCGCGGCCACACCGATACTCCACTGAACCGGTTGGTCGGTAGCGTGGACCAGGTCGTCACTTAGCTGTGATGCCGTCCTGATCATGCGGCCGGTGGTGTTGGCCAGGAGTGGGAACCCGGGGCGATTCATCTTCACATCTGCCATCGCCTCGCCCAGTGTCCGGCGTGCTGGCATCATCAGCGGGCTATGCGCGGGCACGGCGACGGCGAGCCGCACCATCCGTTGGGCTCCGGACCTTTGCACCAGAGGCTCCAGCTTCTCAAGCGCAGCCTCTGAGCCGGAGACCGTGATCTGGCTCGCCGAATTCAAGTTGGACAGCCAGATCTCCTCGCCGTCCTCGCGGAGCTGTTCCGTCAAGCGCGCCAAGGCGGTTTCGTTGAGGCCGATGACAGCTGACATTCCATACCCAGTCGGCGCAGCGGCCGCCATACCGGACGCTCGCACGTCCACCATGCGTAGGGCATCGGGGAACGAGAGTGCCCCGGCGGCGACGGCTGCGCTCCACGCACCGAGAGAATGCCCGGCAGCGTATTCGGGCCTCAACCCGGATTCAGAGAGCGTCCGCGCGATCCCCGTCTGCAGTATCAGCAGGGAGAGTTGTACCGCTCTCGTTCCATGCAGTGCTTCCGCATCATCCAGCGCCCAGGCATCCTCGCCGAGGACCTCCGAGGCTGTCTCCACGTGCTCATGGACTACAGGAAGCACCGCCCAATCGTGGAGCATGCCGGGGATCTGGCTGCCCTGTCCCCCGAACAGCAACGTCGTTGTCATCTTCAACTCCAGGGATCATTGACTAGTTCAGGACCTGTGGAAGTACGCAGCATTACCGTCGGCTTCGGGATGAGTCCTACCGATCGGGCGAGTTCAGGGAAGACGACTCCACCCGACGGGGTCTCCACCAAGATATCGATCCTCGTTCCGCTCGCCTCGGCAGCGGCGCGGGCTGCGGTATCAACAGCCTTGATGGCAGCATCCTCCAGCGGGAGAGGGGCGTACAGGATGAGGTCCACGTCACTGGACTCCCGAACGGTTTCAGCTCCGGTGACCAGCTCGAATCCTACACTTCCGCCCGGTCCCCAGATCAGGGGAAATCCCTGGTCATCGAGTACCGTCAGTGCCTGGAACGCCTTGAGCTGCGGACGGTGGATTGGTAGCCCTCGAGCCTCATTTACGGTGACCCGCTCAGTGACGGCGGTGATCTCCACTTCCGCCGCCCACCGCTGGTGGCGTTCCTTGCCGCGGATGCCGATGGCCAGAGATGCCTGATCATTCGGTCGTGCACGCCGGATCACCGCCCAGGGAGCGGTGGCCAACGCCTCAGACACCCACGCCTGGTCTGCGCCTGCAGCCTGTTTGCTGAGTTGGGCCACGGCATCGGTGTTCAGTCTCACGAGGTCATGGACTCGTGGTCCGGTCCCCGCCTGCCTGTTTACCACTGGGCGTTCACGACCTCGCGGACTTTGAGGGAGAGGGCGCGTGAGTCATGCGCCTCCTTTGACTCGAGGCGGGAACGCAGGCTGTGATCGGAATCCGAGCGAATGTCACCGAGGGCGCCCACCAGTGTCTTACGCGCCGTCTCGAGATCCTCCTCGGTGGGAGCTTCCGGATTCTGGGGCGTGATCACCTCGGAGACGGCTCCGAGAGTGGCGAAGGACGCTCCGTCGAAGGCCATGGCGGGAACGGATTCGGCGGCCTTGTCTAGTTCCTCCACGGTCCGTTGGGTGATGCGAGCGGCTGCCTTCTTGCTCATCACCTGCACCTGGACGCCCTCGTGATCAAGGGCCACGATGCGGTTGGACTGCAGCCCGGTGGCGAGGAACGCGCCGGAAATCGCGTTGCCGACGATGAAGCTGATTATCGGGCGGCCATTCAACCGTGCCTGAGCGAGCGCGTTGACGGAGGTGGCCAGGGCATAGTTGATGCCGAAGAGCTCCTCGACGTAGCCATAGGCTTGGCTCGGGACGTCGATGATCAGTACGACCGGCTGCTGGGGGTCGTCGAGACCGTTGACCCACGCCGCCAGGTCAAGGGATTCTTTGAGCCCAACCTCTCCCTGGCGGACACGCGGAAAGGCGTTGTCGGGGTCGGGGACGATGGCCGCCAGCGCAGCCGCGGTACCGTTCAAATCGACTTCACCAGTGAGCAGGGCACCGTGTCCCGGGGTTGCAGCGGTATTGAGGGCAGTGAACCACGCACGGCCGAATTCCGGCACAGTGAGGGTATCGAGGGTGAGGGTGTCGGGGGTGGTCATCAGTTGCTCCTAACGGTGATGGCGCGGAAATCTTCGGAAGTGGGACGGGTAGTGGGGTCAATCTCGGAGAGCTGACGAAGGAGATCATCGGCGCAATCGGCGCGGTGGACCTCCTGCTTGTCGGTGCCGGCTTCGATTACAGCCCGGCGGATCTCGCTCGCGTTGTCGTCGACCAGGACATCGGCGCGACCGGTGGTCACGCGCTGCTCTCCGCCGATCATGCGCCAGATGGCCGGACGGTCGGAAGAATCGAGTTCCCCGATGCCCGCTTCCGTTTCGATGACTTCAGGACCGTTGAGTCCGAGTCGGCCTCCACGGGTCATGATTATGTGATCACAGAGACCGGCGGCGATGCCCATGCCACCGAAGCACCCGACCATGCCAGCGACTACGCAGACGACCGGGATGTGACGCTGCAAGGCGACAATGGCGGAATGAATTTCGGCGATCGCCAGCAGACCCAGGTTGGCCTCCTGGAGCCGGATTCCGCCGGTCTCCAGCAGGAGAACGACCCGGATTGGTGTACCCGCCTCAGCATCGACGAGCGCGCGTTCAAGGGCCGCGGCTATCTTCGCACCAGAGACTTCGCCGATGCCGCCGCCCTGGAACTTGCCCTCTAGACCGACAACGACGGCCGGATCACCGTCGATGGTCCCTCTCGCGAGCACCGCGCCGTCATCGGACTCGGGGACGATGCCCTGCGGCTCGAGGTGTGTGGACTCAAGACGCTCGAAAGGTCCAAGTATCTCGCGGTACGTTCCCGGATCCAGCACCGCCTTAGTGCGCTGACGGGCACTGAGTTCGGTGAACGGCATTCTTGCGGATTCCTTGCTCAGCACTGGCGACTCATCGAGGATGGGCGCACTCTCCTCCGCCGTGGCCAGCTCGAAGGCCTGCGACAGGCGCAGGGTCACCATGCCGGGAGTGGCACCGAAGTCGTTGATCTCAAAATCTCCCTCAAGATCGTTGCGGAAGAAGAAACGTTCGAGAACGTTTCTCCAGACGGTGTCGAAACCGTCAACGGAGGTGCGAACCGTTACCGTCGCCTTACCGGGGACGCTCGGCTCCGAGATGAGGATCTCCATGTCACCCGATCCGACAACACCGACATGTGTCTCGCGGTCGAACTTGATCGTTGCGGGGTACTGCTCAGTGATCGTTTGCATTGTCTGCTCCCAGAATTGATGTGAGGAATAGTGCGCAGGCCAACAGATCTGCGCTGCCGCCGGGGGACAGGCGACGGAGGGTGAGCTGCTCGTCTAAGGCGGCCAGGGAAGCCGTGGCGATACGATCGTCGGGGAGGAGCTCATCGATGAGGGCGGCCGCCGAGCCCTGGACGAAGTTGAGCCCCTCGTTCCCTCCACGGTGGAGGATGCAGGTGTCGTCGAGGCTGCTCATGCTTGTCAGGAGACCGCGTAGCTGTCGATCATGATCGGGATAAGGAGCGTCTCGGGGGCCAGAGCGGCCCATTGCCTGCAGGATTGCGAGCACGTGGGGAAACCCGGAGGCGGCCTCTGAGACCGCTCCCCCCACGCGGTAACGCTTACGTACCGAAGCTCCCGGCCGCGGCTGGTTGTCGACAAAGGAGTCGCGGATCGAGGCGAGCCGGCCTGCGCGCTGAGTGATCGTGGTCCCGGTGAAGGGAACATGAACGTCCCGTCCGGCTAGTCCAGCGGTGGCGATGACCATGAGACCGAGATTCCAGATGGCTCCACGATGGGTGTTGACACCTCCGGTCGCTGCCATCATCTTCTCTTCGCCATGACGTCCGATCCTGCCGACCTCGTCCCGCAGTTCCTGTCCCACCTCTAGGCTCATCCCGGCGTGGGCAAGCTCTCCGAATGTCGATTCCAGGGTGCGGGCGGAGTGCCGCATGAGGTGGATGTCCATGTCGCTGTGCCCGCGCTCGCCGTCGGGGCCGACAAGCCCGGGTTTGCCCGGAAGATTGACCTCCTCGAGCAAAGCTTCAACGGCCCAACGTGCCAACCGGTCCGGTGAAGCAAACGCATTAACCGTGGCCGGCTTCGCGGCAAGCAGTGTTTCGGTCATCAGAGATTATTCTCCTCGTTGTTGTTCCACGTCAGGAACGTGAAAGCAGTACGGCTACCAACTACGGAACTTTGCGGGGGGTTCGTAGAGCCCACCGGACCATTCCACGAGTGACTCGATGGAGTGGGCAGCGAGCATGTTCCGGTTAGCTTGTGCGCGGTCGATCCCGAGGTCTTCGGGGAAAGCGACGACCCCGTCCCGGCGCAGCTGCTCAACATCCTCAGGTCGCGACTCGCGCCCGATAGGTGTTACACCCGCGATCGCGGCGACAGCCTTGCGGCGTTCGTCGAGGCTCTGGGTCTTGTACAGATAGGCCACGCCCTCTTCCGAGACGAGGTGGGTGAGGTCGTCGCCGTAGACCATCACAGGGGCCAACGACATACCGCTCTTCTGTCCCACCGCCACTGCATCAAGTTGCTCCACGAACTTCGGATCCGCCCCCGCATTGAAGGTCTCGGCGATCTGAACCACCAGCTTCTTGCCGCGGTGAATTCCCAACTGCCCCTCACCCTGAGCCATGTCCATCCAAGCTGGAGTGGGATGTCGGCGGCCGCGGGAATCCGAGCCGAGATTTGGAGCGCCGCCGAATCCGGAGAGACGCCCCGCTGTCACGGTCGATGAGTTGCCGAGAGCGTCGACCTGGAGGGTGGATCCGACGAACATGTCGGCGGCGTAGAGGCCAGCGGACTGTGCGGCCATGCGATTGGAACGCAGGCTGCCATCAATGCCCGTGGCAAAGATGTCCGGCCGAGCGGCGACGTACCTGCTCATTCCCACCTCGCCGCCGAAGGCGGAGATCTTCTTCACCCAGCCGGTTTCGATGGCCGGAATGAGACTCGGGTGCGGGTTGAGGGCCCAATGGGTGCAGATCTTCCCCCTGAGGCCTAGGGACTCCCCGTATGTCGGCAACAGCAGCTCGATCGCAGCGGTATCAAGTCCCACCCCGTGGTTGAGGGAGGTCACCTGATGCTTTTCGTACACGCCGCGGAGGGTGATCATGGCGAGCAGGACGTGGACGTCGGTGAGTTTTCGCGGATCGCGGGTGAACAAGGGCTCGACCTCGAAAGGTGAGTCTGCTTCGACGACGAGATCGACCCAGCCGGCTGGGACGTCCACGCGCGGTAGTTCATCGACGATCTCATTGACCTGCGCAATTACGATTCCCGAGCGGAATGCGGTCGCCTCAGCGATTGTAGGGGTGTCCTCTGTATTGGGCCCGGTGTACAAATTGCCCTGACGGTCAGCCGCGACTGCCGCAACGAGGGCGACCCTGGGCGTGAGATCGAGGAACATTCTGGAGTAGAGCTCCAGATAGGTGTGGATGGCTCCAACATCCAGGGTCCCGTCGCCGACCAGCTGCGCCACACGCGCTGCCTGGGGCCCGGAGAAGGCGAAGTCGACGCGCCGAGCGATGCCGTCCTCGAAAATGTCGAGATGCTCGGGCCGCGAGATCGACGGAAAGAGCATGTGAAGGTCGTGCACCTGCTCTGGGTCGACTTGGGCCAGCGCCCGCGAGAGGAAGTCAGCCTGCTTCTGGTTGTTTCCCTCTAGAACGACTCGGTCGCCAGGCCTGATCACTGCTTCGAGGACCTGGGTGATGTTTTCACTAGGAATGATGTTTCCGTTGACCAAGGAGGATACGGAATTCATGCGATCAGTCTTATCGCGACGGGCGGTGTCCCACTGCCGGGACTCCTTCAGGAGCTGAGTGCTCATAAAATCATTCCTTCATATGTGGTGTGGTGGAAAGAACGCGGTTCGTGACCATCAGCAAGATGAGAATGTTTGCAGCTGTGCATTTGATTTTGATCGGCAAGCAGAAGCTTGGCCCCTCTGACCGGACCTAAATGTTTTCTGGGGGCCGACGGCGCGGGCGGAGGGAAGCCGACTGTTATGACTTCGCAGCTTTCCACCGGGCGCGCTTCTGGTGAGCGGGGGCGACCGGTGCAAAACGGTTCTTGTCCCTGGGGTCCCTCTTGGATGTATTCAGCTCGTTGATGGTCATGATCACAGGTTAAGAAAAATGAGTGGCGCATCACCACCATCAATTCGGTATCCTTCATGCAGTAACGCATTAATTGGAGAGTCCCCATATTCTTAGCTTTTCTGCGGCGTAGTTGCTTCCGCGCCTGTGGTAGAGGAGCGGAAAGCCCCGGATTGATGCCGGCCCTGGGAGGGTGTCCAGGGTTTGACTGCCATCTGGGGCTGTGACCGATCGGGATAGGATGCCCTGTCGGTATCTGCTGAAAGTGGGGTAGGTGGGGGCGCTGGGCTTCGAGTCGGACGGCAGAGGGCACCCGAAGGAGACCGTTGGGCTCACCCGAACAGGATTCGCATTGCGAAGTAGAGAATCGACGGGGCCAGGAGACAGCCGAGACCGGTGTAGAAGGTGGCCGTCATGGCTCCATAGGGAACCAGGCGCTGATCAGTGGCGGCGAGGCCTCCGGCTACGCCCGAAGTGGTACCCATAAGGCCACCGAAAGCCATCGCTGACTTGGGGTTGTTGAGTCCGATGTATCGAGCGACGAGTGGTGTGCCAATCATGACGCCAATTGCCTTGGTGAGTCCTGCTGCAACTGACAATGCGATCACCTCAGAGCTTGCGCCAATGGCTGTTCCTGTAACTGGGCCGACGATGTAGGTGGCAGCGCCTGCACCGATGGTGGCTAGGGATTCAGGATCCCGATATCCGAAGGCGTAGGCCACTGCCGCGCCGAGGGCGAACGAGACGAAAATTCCCAGGAGCAGGGAAACCACACCGGCCCCGCCGGCCTTCTTGATTTCCCTGATATCAACGCCATATGCAGTCGAGATGATGGCAAAATCGCGCAGCATCGAACCGCCCAGAATCGCTAGTCCACTGAAGATTGCGATATCCGCGATCCCGTTCTCCCCGCCAGTGTAGGTGCCGCCGATGTAGGCCAGTCCTAGCCCAATGATGATGGCGACTGCAGAGCCGTGGACGCGGCCCCGCGTGACTTTCTGGGAGATCAGACGCGACACCAGCATCATCACGCCGACTATGGCGAATGCGAAAACGAGACTGTTCTTCTCAAGAATTTCGAGCATGAGTTCCATGTCACTTCACCTTTTCTTCTTGTTTCGTCTTCGGCTTCTCTTCCTGCTTGGACTCCTCCTGGTTTTCCTCTTGGCCAGGCGGCGGCAGAGGTTCGGAGGGGGCGCCGATCCGGGCCACCACTGGGACGAGGGCGAGGCAGCCGGCGAGTGCAACTCCTCCGGCGATCAGTGCCATCGGGCCGCCGGCGATTGCACTGGACACGTTTTGGATGGAAGCCATGGCGATCACGATTGGGATGTACATGGCAGACCAAAAGAGGATTCCCTGCTCGGTGGGTTGTGGTAGCAAATTCCGTTTCCGCAGCCAAGCGGAGGCGAAGATCAGCATCACCATGGCGAAGCCGACGCCTCCGATGTCGGCGTCGACTCCCACGAGCTCACCGATGAGACTCCCGATGATCTTGCCAAGGAGCATGCATATCGCCAGGGTGGCGGTTCCATAAAGAATCATGATTTCTCCTGAAAGCGAAATTTGAGGAATGGATCGCGTACTGGTCTCTGGCGCCAGTAAATTGAGGAAAACCGTCAGGGGGCGGGAGGTTCATTCGTCCCTCGGGGAGGGGGTGGGCAGAGTCCGAGGGTGGCTCGATGGTGCGCATTCGCGCAGTTCCCCGGTTTTCCCATCGGGCGGCCTGCCGCGCAGGTTCGCCTTTCTATGCCATGGTCGACGAGGGTTATCCCGCCAAAGACAGTGAACCCCATCTCGTGAAGGGCTGATAGTGATCATGGACACATTATTGCCACGACATTGCTTCCATCACTAATATGATTTCCGACCCAGTCATGCAAATTCGTATTAGTGAAGGTAGTGGCGATAAAGATCTGTATCTTGTGGCTCTTTGCGGAAGTGGAACGAGCCCCATTTGCTCGCCAGGCGCTTGAAGCTTTCTGAAAAGGTGGACGAACAGCAGTGAATCTTCCGATCAACACCTATCTGGCGCAGCTCACCGGCATTCTTCCAGCTCTGCGGGAACTCGGGAACGGCGAAACTATTACACGCACAGCGAGTAATCTGGGGGTTTCCCAGCCCGCACTCAGTAGGGCGATAGCACGGTGCGAATCTGAGTTGTCGGTGAAGTTAATTGAGCGCGCTGGCCGAGGCATCGCCCTTACTGTCGAGGGGCGGCTGCTCGCCGATGCCGCTGCTGAGGCATTGGCAGTTTTCCAACCTGCACTTGAGGATGTGCTGGGCGAACGCAATGCACGTCCGGTTCGCCTGGGCGCGCTCCGCTCAATTGCCGGACAATTGGGGCCGTTAATGACCCGTAGCCAGCTCACTTCTAATGTGATTATCTCCGAGGGCTCCGCGGACGAACTGTTGGAAAAGCTCGATAAGGGTGTCGTCGATGCCGCCATAATTGGGCCTAGGCCTAATGATCCACGATGTGAGTGGACATTTTTGCGGAATCAGGAGTTTGTTCTCGTTGTGCCACGGGATCACGAGCTTGCTGAGCGGGAGGCGGTGATGCTGGATGAGGTGGCAGGCGAGAGCTTCGTTGCGATGGATGCCAAGTACACCACTCGGGATCTCGCCGATGAACTCTGCACTGAGGCGGGGATCTCGCCGTCCATCACTGTCGAGTCCGACAGTCCCCACACACTGCGAATGTACGTTGCTTCTGGACTGGGACTGTGCATTCTTCCGGACATTATGGCCAGCGCGGATCCCACCATCGCCACCGTCCGCATCCTGCGCCCGAACGGCACTCCTGCTACCCGGGAAATCGGACTCGTCAAGATGAAGGCGCGGCCCCTGCCGACCCAGGTGCGCAGTGCATTGCGTTCGCTCTTGGCCAGACCACTGCCGGTTGATCGTCGCCTTTTAACTGATCAGGGGTGCTGATTCTCTTTCGTTCTGCTGCCTGGATTAGGGGAGAAAGAGTGCTCGAAGCATATTGTCCAATCTGAAAAACGAGTGCTTGGGAAGGGCGATCACCACCTCCTCCAGCCGGTCCGCTCGAAGGTGAAACAGGGTTACCCACTGACCTGCACTGCACCCCCATTTCCCCCCCCGCCATGCCTGGGGTTGCCCGCAAATCGTGGACAGTTAGTTAAGCTGCATTCTCCGCGGCAGCGGTCGCTGCCTGGTGGTAGGCGTTCTCGAAGTCGACCGGGGGTTGGTTGCCGATCGAGGAGTGCCGGCGCCGCCGGTTGTAGAAGATCTCGATCCACCGGGCGACGGCCTGGCGGGCCTCATCCCGGGTCTTCCACTTCCGTCGGTCGTAGAACTCGGTCTTCAACGTTGACCAGAAGGATTCGGCCATCGCGTTATCGAAGCAGACTCCCGTGCGCCCCATCGACTGATCAATCCCCAACTCCTGGCACACCTGGTAGAGCTGATCACTGGTGAACTGGGTTCCCCGGTCCGCGTTAAGCCGAATTCGGCTTAACGCTGATTATGCCGAGGTTTGTGTTAAGCCGAGGAATTGTGTTCTGGCCTGTGCTGGCACGGATCGGTGAGGGATTCCTCGGCTTAACGTTTCGGTCGTCGTAGTGTTCGCCGTATCCATCCGTCTATGGAAAGGAAACGGTCATGGATACGACCGTCACCCAGCTCGGCGTGGTCGTCACCGCAGCGTTGCGGGCAGCCGGGTACAAGGAATCAACGATCGGCCAGTACCTGAAGACCATCAGGCTCCTCGAAGACTTCATCGACGCCCGTGGCGGGATCTATACATCCGCGTTGGGTGCCGAGTTCGCGGCGCTGACGACAAGCCCGCGCACCGGCAGGTTCAGCGCCCAGAGGCGGTTCGCCTACAGCCGGGCTGTCAATGTGTGCGACTCTTACCTGCGCACCGGCGAAGTGGATTTATCCCCGCGTCAGCGCGGTGGGGGTGGCCGGCAGCCGGAAGCAGACGCCTTCACCATGCTCAACGCCATGTGGGAAGCCGACATGTCCGGTCGTGGGCTGGCGCCCGCGACCCGGGAAGCCTATGGACGAATCACCCGCAGCTATCTCGGGTATCTCGAAGACTGCGGGATTTCCTGTCTTGACGACGCGACCCCGGCTACCGTTCCCGGGTTCTTCGCATCCCTGCTCGATCACGGGTGGGCTCCGTCGTCCTTGTTCTGGCAGGTGGCGAACTTCCGCCCCTTCGTGAAGTTCACCGGCCGTGGGGACCTCGTCGACGCGAT
Organism: Corynebacterium halotolerans YIM 70093 = DSM 44683; assembly: GCF_000341345.1. Classification (NCBI taxonomy): domain Bacteria; kingdom Bacillati; phylum Actinomycetota; class Actinomycetes; order Mycobacteriales; family Corynebacteriaceae; genus Corynebacterium; species Corynebacterium halotolerans. The sequence goes on from NC_020302.1 coordinate 127,195, forward strand.
CGGTCTCGTCGGCGCCCGCCGCTCACACACGATTATTCCCGTCCTGTCCGATGACGATGCACAACGGCTTGTCACCGCATGCGCGTCTGCGGACACGGTCAGCCGCCGGGATGCGGCGATCACGCTGCTGGCGCTGATGACCGGGCTGCGGGCCTGCGACATCATCAACCTGCGCTTGACCGATATTGATTGGCGGGCCCAGACCATCTCGCTCGTTCAGCAGAAGACGAGCAACCCTGTGACTCTGCCGTTGCCGGGACTGCTGGTTAACCCGCTGGCCGACTACCTACTGACGCAGCGGCCCGACTCGAATGATGATCACGTGTTCCTGCGCAGTCTGGCCCCACACACCCAGCTCGCCGATCATGCATCCGTCTACAGAATCACCGCCGAAACGTTCCGGAAGGCCGGAATCACCGATGTGAAAGCCGGAACACGGTTTCTGCGGCACAACGCCGCCTCACGACTGCTGCGGGCGTCGGTCCCGCTGCCGACGATCGCCGCCGTGCTCGGCCACGCCAGCCAGGAATCGACGAACGTGTACATGAGTGTTGATCAGCAGCGTCTCCTCGACTGCGTGCTGCCAGTTCCGGCAGGAGCCCGGCCATGACCGCCGAACACGAGTTCACCAGCGCCTTCGCCGCCGATCTCGACGGGTACCTGGCATTCAAGGAGAAGATGGGATTCTACGGAGCCTCCCGGATCGTGTACCTGCGGCGGTTCGACGCCTACTGCACCCGGCTGGGCCGGACCGTTTTCGACCGTGCCACCGTCGAAGGATGGGTCATCGACGAGCTGCAACGCTCCAGCACGTACCGGTCGTGGATGTCCTATATCCGCGACTTCGGACGGTGGCTGCACACCCACACCCAACCGGGTGCCTACATCTTGTCCGATCAGTGGAAATCCTCGTTCACCCGTGCCCATCCCTACCTGCTCACGCAGGATGAGATCGACCGGTTCTTCATCGCCGCGGCCCGTCTCGAAGCCGCCTCGCCCTGGGCGTGGCAGGCAGCCGCGTTCTTCACGCTCATGCACTCGGCCGGACTCCGGACGATCGAAGCCCGCCACCTGCTGACCGACCAGGTCGACCTGGCCGGCGGTCACATCGACATCATCGGATCCAAGGGCCACCGCAGCCGCCGACTGCCCCTGACCGCCGACGTCATCGACGTCCTGACCGCCTGCGATACGACCTCGCGGGCCCACCTCGGCCCACGAACCCCGTTCTTCGTCTCGTCGACCGGTAAATCGGTCACCCCAGCAACCGTAGGGGTGATATTCAACCGGATCTGGGACCACGCCGGACTGGCCAGGCCCACCGACGGCAGACAGCCCCGGCCCTACGACTTTCGCCACCACTTCGCCTACGCCAACCTCGAACGCTGGATGACCAACGGCACCGACATCACCGCGATGCTGCCGTACCTGGCCCGCTACATGGGACACGCGACCTTCGATTCGACCTACTACTACGTCCACACCTCCCCGGACTTCATGAACGCTTACGCCGACATCACGGCCAGCCAGAGTCAGTCACTGCTGCCGGAGGTCGGTTTCGAATGAAACGCGACCCCGCCACCGATCAGGCGAACGTGTGGGTCTTCGCCCGGGACTTCCTTCACGCCTATCTGCCCAACGTCCGAGGGCTGTCGGTGAAGACGATCGAAGCCTACCGGATCAGCCTCGAGTGCTTCCTCGTCTTCCTGACCGACCACGAACATGTTGAACGCGCCCACGTCACCTTCGACCACTTCGATCGATCACACCTGAAAGCCTGGCTGACCTGGATGAACACCGATCGTGGCTACGCTCCACGCACGATCACGCTCCGCCTATCCGCGATCAAGGCGTTCTTGTCCTACGCCGCGGCCGAGGACCTCACCCTCATCGCCGTTCACCAGGCCGCGCAGACGCTGAAGACCCCACCCACCGCCAAGGCACCGATCGAGTACCTCACCGACGACGAAACACGAGCAGTTCTTGCCGCGCACACCGGGAAAACCAGCAAATCTCGCCGGAACCGGATGCTGCTCATCCTCCTCTACGACACCGCCGCCCGCGTCGGAGAAATCACCGCCCTGACCCTGCAGAATCTGTCCCTGACCACCCCCGGACACGTCACACTGACCGGCAAACGCAACAAGACCCGCGTGGTGCCCCTGAGCGAGAAAACGATCGAGCACCTGCACGTCTATCTCGCCGAGTTCCACCCGAACCCGGCACAGCTGCCAGCAACCAGACCCCTCTTCTACAGCCTGCACCACGGGCAGCCGACCCGCCTATCGACAGACACCGTATCCGCCGTCCTGAAGAAGGCCGCCGAATCCGCACGCGACCACTGCCCCTCCGTGCCAACGAACATCCACTGCCACATGCTGCGCAAGACCAAGGCCATGGACCTCTACCAACAGGGCATTCCCCTGCCGATCATCATGCGTCTGCTCGGACACGAGAACGCCTCGACCACCCAAGCGTTCTACGCATTCGCGACCCTGGACATGATGCGCGACGCCATCACCGCCGCCACACCCACCACCGATGCCCCGGCCCGCCTCACCGAGGACACGCTCACAGCCCTCTACAGCCTCCGATAACCCGGCAACGTTAAGCCGAGGAATCCCTCACCGATCCGTGCCAGCACAGGCCAGAACACAATTCCTCGGCTTAACACAAACCTCGGCATAATCCGCGTGGAACACCAGGCCCTCGGGGACGTCCCCGCGTAGAGTGTGGGCCATGCGCAGGGCACGCTCCACGAGGTCGGTGGTCTGCGTGGAATCCATCGCCCATCCGAGCACGCGTCGCGAGCAACCGTCGCGCACCGCACTGAGGCGGCCTGGAGGACAGCGACAACATCTCCGTCATCGGCGGGTTCACCCAGGGCACCCGCAGCATCTACACCAAGGATTCCCCGGTGCTCACGCCGGCGGACATGGACGGCCGGAAGATCCGCGTCCAGGAGTCCGACATGCACATCCGCATGATCGAGCTCATGGGCGGCTCGGCTACCCCGCTGTCCTACGGCGAGGTCTACACCGCCATCCAGTCGGGCGTGCTCGACGGCGCGGAGAACAACGAGGTCAGCTACGTCACCCAGAACCACCACGAGGTCGCACCCTTCTGGAGCGACACCCAGCACCTGGTGGGTCTGGACTACATGGTCATGCGCCACGACCTGCTCGAGGCGATGTCCGAGGAGGACCGTGAGATCTTCCTCGAGGAGTGGGACAAGACCATGGTCGAGCACACCGATCTGTGGCAGGAGGAGACCGATCAGGCCATTGAGGCCGCCAAGGCCGCCGGCGCCACCTTCCACGAGGTCGACCGCGAGGCCTTCAACGAGGCGCTGGCCCCCATCCGGGACGAGTTCCTCACCACGGAATTCCAGCGCGACCTCTTCGAGCAGGTCCGCGCCGCCGATCCGGAGCAGGGGAGTGACCAGTGACCACCACCAAGTTCGTGCTCTCCCGGCTCCTGGGTGTCCTCAGCGTCATCCTCTTCGCGGTGCTCGTGTGCGTGACCGTGTGGCAGGTGTTCACCCGTCAGGTCCTCAATGACCCGTCCACCTGGTCCGAGGAACTGTCGAAGATCCTGTTCGTCTGGCTGTCCTTCATCGGCTCGGCCTTCCTCTTCGGCGAGCGCGGCCACATCGCCGTCGATTTCGTCGCCCGCAAGTTCCCGTCGGCAGTACAGAAGGCGCTGGCGGTGTTCGTCCAGGTGGTCATCATCTTCTTCGCGCTCGTCGCGATGGTCTGGGGCGGCTACCTCGCGGCCTCGATCGCCTGGAGCCAGAACCTCACGGCCCTGCCGCTCAACATCGGCTGGGTGTACGTCATCATCCCGATCGCCGGCGTGTTCATCGCGATCTTCGCACTCATCGACCTGATCTCGATAGCGACCGGAAAGGAACCGCCCTATCCGGACATCGAAGAACCTGAGGAACCCGTGAACCTGGAGGACGCGGAAGACACCAGCCAGGTCGTCCTCGACGAAGGAGGCCGCAAATAATGCTGTCACCTGCCGCAGTCGCCGCGCTGATCCTGCTGATCGGCATCATCATCCTCATCGTCGCCTCGGTGCCCATCGCCGTGGCCATCGGCGTGCCCTCGCTGTTGGCGGCGATGGCCGTCCTCGGCCCCGAGAACGCCGCCCAGGCCGTGACCCAACGCATGTTCACCGGCACGAACTCCTTCAGTCTCCTGGCCATCCCGTTCTTCGTGCTGGCGGGCGCGCTGATGAACTCGGGCGGCATCGCCGCCAGACTCATCGACGCCGCGAAGGTCCTCGTCGGGCGCATGCCCGCCTCCATGGCCAACACCAACGTCGTCGCCAACGCCATGTTCGGTGCCGTCTCCGGCGCGGCGGTCGCCGCCGCCTCGGCCGTCGGCACGGTCATGACCCCCCGCATGCGCGAGGACGGCTACTCCCGTTCCTACTCGGCGGCCGTGAACGTCGCCTCCGCACCCGCGGGCATGCTCATCCCGCCGTCGAACACCTTCATCGTCTACTCCCTGGTGTCCTCGACCTCGATCGCCGCGCTGTTCATGGCCGGCGTCGGCCCCGGCCTGCTGTGGGTGATCGCCTGTCTGGTCGTCGGCACGCTGCTCGCGCACCGGGAGAACTACAGGCGCACCACCGAGCGTCCCTCGCTGCCCCTGGCGCTGCTGACCCTGTGGCGGGCGCTGCCGTCCCTGCTGATGATCGTCATCGTCATCGGCGGCATCCTCTTCGGCTGGTTCACCCCGACCGAATCCGCGGCCATCGCCGTGGTCTACTGCCTGATCCTCGGCTTCCTCTACCGCTCCATCGGGGTCCGCGACCTGCCGCAGATTCTGCTGCGGGCGACCCGCACGACGTCGATCGTGATGCTGCTGGTGGCGGTGTCCTCGGCGCTGTCGTGGGTGATGGCCTTCGCCCGGATCCCGCAGCTGATCGCCGACGGCCTGCTGGCGGTGTCCGACTCCAAGGTCGTGATCCTGCTGATCATGATGTTCATCCTGCTGCTGATCGGCACGTTCATGGACCCGACACCGGCGATCCTGATCTTCGTCCCGATCTTCCTGCCGGTGGTCACCGAGCTGGGGGTGGACCCCGTCCACTTCGGTGCGATGGTCGTGATGAACCTGTCCGTCGGTGTGATCACCCCGCCGGTGGGCAACGTGCTGTTCGTCGGTGCCCAGGTCGCGGGTCTGCGGATTGAAACCGTGATCGCCAAGCTGTGGCCGTTCCTGGTGGCGATCATCATCGCCCTGTTCGTCGTGGTGTTCGTCCCGCAGATCTCCCTGTGGCTGCCGGAGACCATGGGGTTGATATCGAACTGACCTCCAGGTGAGCACTGAGGCCGCGTCCCTAATCCGGGGGCGCGGCCTTTCTCGCGTGGTGGGGTGTTTCGGCTCCGCACGGGGCAGGATGAGGAGTGGCCCAAGGCGGGCAGCAGTGAGAGGAACGGGCGTCGGCATGGAATTACGGCAGTTGAAGTACTTCCTCGCGGTCGCTGAGGAGCTGAATTTCACGAGGGCCGCCCAGCGCCTTCATATGGCGCAGCCGCCGCTTTCCCAGCAGGTGAAGGCTCTGGAGGCTGAACTGGGTTTTCCTCTGTTCCGGCGCACCACCCGTCGGGTGGAACTCACGCCGGCAGGGGAGTATCTGGCTCACAAGGTTCAACACCTGTTCGCAGAGGTCGACCAGACTGTCTCTGAGGCCCGGGAGATCGCCGCAGGAGCAAGGGGAATCATCAGAATAGGATTCGTGGGGACAGCCAGCTACCACATCATGCCCGAAATCATGGCGTACGCCCGAGAGGAGCTTCCGGACGTACGCGTTGTCGTCGAAGGGGAGCTGCTCACACCTCAGATTGAGGAACGGCTGAAGCAGGGGGCACTCGACCTGGCGGTCATTCGCCCGCCGGTGACTTCGTCGGAAATCATGGTGGAAGAGCTGCGGCGCGATCCTTTCCAGGTGGCGCTTCCGGAGAACGATCCGCTCGCTGCCGAGGCCGGCCCGCTCGATATCGCCGGCCTCCGTGACCGGGACTTCGTGTCCTATCCGGCGAATGCCGCAGCCGCGATCAGCCTCTATGCGGCGGCCAGTGAGACAGGCTTTCTTCCCCACGTCGTGCATCAGGCCGACCGAACCTCAACGCTGTTGACACTGGTCGGTGCCGGGGCCGGAATCGCGGTCGTGCCGGCGGGCTCGGTGTCGGCGTCCCGGCTCCCGGTCCGCTTCCGACCGTTGACGGGAATCCCACCCATCGGACTGGCCGTCAGCGTGCTTGAAGGGACCACGGATCCGCTGATCGGGAAGTTCAGTGAGGTGATCCGGCGGGTGATCACGCGCAAGGACTGAACGGAGCGTGATGCGCCGCCCAGTCTCTACCTGCGAATCTCAGTCCCGCTCTACAGCGAGTTCCCGGTCAGGGGAGAGGTGCGTGGTGGGGGAGTCCTCGGTCGCGGGCTCGGACTGCTTTTCCAGCTTGCCCTCGAACAGTGCGTCCTCTGCCGCAGGAGCGACGCCGAACTTCTTCTGTTTGCGGGCGACATACGCGACGAGGAACGGGGTGATAAATGTTGTGACGACCACGGCCGTGGCGATCTGGGCGGTCGCCTCCGCCTGTATCGCCTGCAGTGCCGGATCGATGGCCGCGATGGCCGCCGGGGTGGCGATGGCGTTTCCGGCGACCGCGGACTCGGCCGCACCCGCCACGACATTGCGGGTGCTCTTCGGGTGGCGACGGATCCGGTGCCACAGGTACACGGCCAGGATGGTGGCGGTGCCGGAGAACACCAGGGTCATCAGGCCGAGCAGGACACCGATCAGTCCGGAACGCAGCAGTTCCCCGAAGTCGATGCCTGCGCCGATGGCGAAGCCGGCGAAGGGGATGATGAGCTTCTCGCCGGGGGCGAGGAAGTTGCGGGCGATCTCGGAGAGGTTGCCCAGCAGGAAGCCGAGGATCATCGGGAAGATCGCCGCCAGCAGGGTCATCAGCGGGAAGTCGGCCAGGCCCGCGGCCCCGAGCGCGATCATGGTCAGGAAGGGGCCGTCGTTCACCGAGAGCACGGAGATCGAACCCTTATCCGTCTTCGAGCCGAACTGGGAGGTCAGGGCAACGAAGAGGGAGCCGCTCGAGTTGGACATCGCCGCGATGACCGCCAGCGGCAGCAGGCCCCAGAGATTGCCGTCCGGGGTGAGGAACGCGACGCACAGACCCACGGCGACGGCGACGCCGAACTTGGAGAGCATCAGCACCGCGCCCTTCTCGATGGAGGGGAGTGCGGTCTTGAAATTGATCTGGGAGCCGACCGAGATGAAGAACAGCGCGATCAGGACCGTGGTGCCCTCCTTGAAGAGCGCGGTGGTGAAACTGCCGATCTCCAGGATCCCGGGGGAGAAGGTGTTGATCATCGCGCCGAGGAAAAGGGGCACGACCATGAGAGCGCCCGGAATCCTGCCGATCATACGAAGTAGTTGGTCCATGATTGGCCTCCATCGCAAGACAATGTGAAAAGGCGGGTCATGTGAGAGTTCTCCCGCATACAACCCAACACTTTGTGGTCTGAGTCATGTTATGAAGGTCACTTATATGGAGGGAAATACCTATTACGTCTCGATCAAGATAACTGGCGTATGAGTAATTATTACCTGCTCAGGGAACGGGCGCTGAATGGGATGATCTGCTTTTCGTGCTGCATGGGGTGGGAAAGGGGTGTCCCTGTGCGGGGTAGGGGCAGATTGCTTTCCGGGTGAAGGCGCGCTTATTGTCCCAGCGTTCGTCGTCGAAACTCCGCCGGAGTGCATCCCTCGGATTTCTTGAAGACCTGTCCGAAGTAGGAGACGTTCTGTATGCCCCAGCGGAGAATGATCTGTTCAATAGGTTGTCCGGCATGAAGTGGGGAGGCCAGGTCTTCGCGAACCCGCTCGAGCCGGCGCTGGCGTACGTAACGGGCGACGGTCATCTCGGTCTGTGAGAACAGCTGGTGGAGATACCGCGTCGAGATGAAGGCGGATTCCGCAATGAGTTGTGGATTGAGCTCTGGGTTCTGCAGGTTGGACTCAATGAAGGCCAGGCACCGCTCCCGCAATTCATCTGCTGAAGTTTCTGAAGGTTCGCTATTGGTCCTCTGATCGCGAAGCATCTGCTCGATCATCCCTACAACGTGATGCGAGATGCCCGCCCTCGCTGGCTGTCCAATGGAGCCGTCACCGGCCTTGAGGTGCTTCAGGAAGGACTGTACTGCTGGAGCGAGTCCCTGCTCCGCGTTGTAGCGGATGGCGCTGAGTTGGTGGAGCTCCTCCGGCGAGCTGCGGAACCGGGTCAATGGGATTTTCACGCTCAATGAGCGATAGCCCTTGGAGCCTTCGATCTTCACGGGAGCGTCTGAGGTGTAGGTGGTGAATTGTCCGGTTTCGACCTTCGCACGTCGACCGAACTGTGTGAGGTGGAGCGTTCCCGCCAGTTGAAAGCTGACGACACAGAAGGCATCCTTCTGTTCCTGAATGTGCTGTTGTGTCCGCTCCGCTGCATGTGGCCCAGACGTCATGGAAAACAGGCTTGTATCCAGAAAAGCCGCCGATCTGATTCGCCCTTCAAAGCCCTGCGAATTCGGCATGTCGATACCGAAAGGCATCACCGTCCTCTGCACGAGGACCTCCCATGCCAACTTGTCCATGGCTTTGCTTGGGCCTGGGGTGTTTTCAGGTGTTTCTGGCCCTTTCAACATTGGGGTTGCACCTCTTTTCAGGAATTGGAGACACCCTCCAGTTCACGTGCCCCGGGTCTTCTTTATGGGCCTCGCTCGGCGAGGGGTGAGAGCTCTGGAAATGAGCCGAGGCTGATTTTTATCAATCTACGCACAGGAAGGGCAGGGTGCAACGTGTGTCACAAAATAGCGCTTATGAAGCGCAAATCACAGTAGTGCGCGGAATTGAGATTGCTGTTCCCTCTAGTGATACAGATCTCTTTCGACGCTCTCTTAATGTGTGTCTCACGCCACTGATCGGCGGCAATGCTGAACAAGGAACAGGAGACAGCAATGACTTATCTTCTCGGGTCACACCATGTGACCTTGTCTGTTGCCGGAGCACAGGAAGACGTCGATTTCCACACCCGGCTTCTCGGTATGCGGTTCATCAAGAAGACCGTTCTCTACGATGGTTCGACCCCCGTCTACCACCTCTACTACTCGAACGCGAACGGGGATCCCTCAAGCGTCATCACTACTTTTCCTTGGGCGCAGGCGGGTTTGTACGGGCAGCAGGGCACGAACCAGGCCCGCGAGGTTCTGCTGGCAGTCCCGTCGACCTCCCTGGACTACTGGGCCAAGCGCCTGGCAGACCACAACGTGGATGCGGAGCAGTCCGAAATCTTCGGTGAGCGTCGCGTCTCCTTCCGTCATCCGAGCGGCATCGAGTATCAGCTCGTCGGTACGGATGGTGATCCCCGCCAGGGCTACACCGGGCATGGCGTCCCGTCGGAGGCTGCGATTCACGGCATCCACGGAGTCGGCATCCATGTCTTCGACCAGGATCGCATGGTCGATTTCGGAAACGAGGCGTTTTTCTCCCAGGGAGAGATCACCGAGGAAGGGGACCGCGCTCGCTTCCGCGCAGGTAGCGACTCCTACGGCAACTGGATCGAGCTCACCGGTAATCGCACCGACCCACAGGGAACCTGGCGTTATGGGGCGGGAACTTATCACCATTTCGCGTGGAACCTCGACACCCTGGAGAACCAGGAGAAGGTGAGGTTCGACATCGAAGGTGCCGGCTACACCGACATCTCAGAGCTCAAGGACCGCACCTACTTCAAGTCCCATTACGTTCGCTCGCCCGGTGGGGCTCTCTTCGAGCTCGCGGTAACTCACGCGGACGGCGGCTGGGACTGCGACGAGTCTCCGGAGGAGCTTGGAAAGCGCTTCATGCTGCCGCCCCAGTTCGAGTCCGAACGCGAATCGATCATGTCCCGGCTCGAAACGATCACCACCGACGCCAGTATCGAGGAGTGAGCTCAGCAGATGACCGGCCACTTCGTGCAGGAAACTCCGAAAGCGACAGACAACACCGTGTCCGAACCCGAGACATATGGTGCTGCGGCGGCAGATGCGGCACTCGTTATCTATGGGGTGCACGGACGTGGCCAATCACCGGCTTTTATCCGTGAGTTGGCCGACCGGGTGGGTCAACTGGATCAGCTTCGCTGGGTGATGCCCGCCGCCCCGGAAAACTCCTGGTACCCAGCGGGGTTCATGGCCTCCTTCGAGGAGAACGAACCATTCCTCGGGGACGCGCTGAAGACGGTGGAGAGGCACCTCGGAGAACTGTTGGGCAGCCCTGCCCCGGTCGTTGCCCTCGGCTTCTCACAGGGTGCCTGCCTTCTGGCCGAGTACCTTCTCACCGCGCGGCCAGCAGTGGACGGAATCGTCCTGCATACGGGTGGTTACCTCGGTCCAGACCACCGGACGTTCCACTCGGAACCGGGATTCGCTGGTACTCCGGCCGCAGTGCTCACCGCGCGCGAGGACGCCTGGGTTCCCCTGCATCGAAGCGAGGAAACTGCGGAAGAACTTACCGCCGCCGGTGCAAAAGTCACGTTGACGGTTTACGAGGACACCGAACACCACATCAACGATGACGCGGTCGACCGTATCCGTGAACTCCTTAAGCAGGTCACTACCCCCGTCCCTAAAAACGCAGACAAATGACCAGCGTGCACGAATGCACACTCGGAAAGGGAACAGAAAATGACCACTGCAATCAAGACCAACACGTACGAAGACGTCCGGCTGAACGAAGGCGCGGAGTTCGCCGCTCTCATGGACAGGATCGAGACGTTTATTCCGCTGATCAAGGAGAACGCGGAGAAGAACGAGGAAATCGGAAAACTCACCGACGAAACGGTCGCCGCCCTGCATGAGGTCGGAGCGTTCCGTATCGGCGTCCCGGAGGCGCTCGGCGGCTATGAGCTCACGCCCCGCCAGACCATCCAGGTGCTCGAGAAGGTGTCCTACGCCGACCCCTCGACAGGATGGGTACTCATGGCGTTGCAGATGATCACGGGTACCACGGGCGCTTACCTGCCCCCCGAAGCACAGGATGAGCTGTTCGCCGACGGCAATTATCCGCTCATTGCAGGGCAGGGCACTCGGTCGGGAAAGGCGATGAGGGTCGAGGGTGGTTATCGCGTCAGCGGACGCTGGTCTTTCGGCTCCGGAATGCTGCACGCCACCCACGTCCACTCCGCGGCTTATGACGCGGAGAATGACCGTCCAATTGTCGTGACCTTCCCGAAGGATCAGGCTGAGCTGTACTTCAACTGGGATGTCATGGGACTGCGAGCTACCGGCAGCATCGACTACTCCTGCGAGGATCTGTTCGTCCCCGACACCTACGTCTATGAGCCCACGACCACAGCACCTCTCGCCGGCGGAGCTCTCTACCGCCTGGGATTGGCGAACATGTCCGGCATCTGCCATACGGGCTGGGCGCTCGGTGTCGGGCGCAGGCTCCTCGACGAGATGAAGGACCTCGCTCAGAAGAAGCACGGATCATCTGGAACTTCAGTCGACACCGACCACTTCCATGCTGAATACGCTCGTGCTGAAGCCCGGATGCGTTCGGCCCGGGCGTGGGTGATGGACGTCTGGGCGGACAACGAGGCCACCCTGGACGCAGGGGAGCTGCTCTCCATGGAACAGGAGACCCTGACCCGACTGATGCTCAACAATACGACCTGGGCTGTTCATGAGGTCGGTGAAATCGTCCACTACTGGTCGGCCACGGCGATGGCTCGGCGCGGTGATTTGCAGCGCCTCTTCCGTGACCTCAACGTCGGAACCGGCCACGTGACGAGCGGCCCGGTTGTCCTCCAGGCCTGCGGAAAGTACCTCGCCGGTCTTGCCCCGGGCGCATTCTGGGCGTTTATCAAGTTGATCGAGCCAGATAAGGAGACAGGGAAGTGAGCAACGCTGCAGTCGAGAACAAACCCGATATTCAGTTCACCCGCACAATGAATTTCGGTGACACAATGCCTGCGACCAATCCGACCGACGTTGCCCAGGACCTCAAGAACGCCTTCCGTAACCATCCCGCCGGCGTCGCTGTCGTCACTGCGGATCCCGGCGACGGACCTGTTGGGCTCACAGCGACGAGTGTGAGTTCTGTGTCCATGGATCCGCCGGTGATCGCCTTCTCGCTGTCCGCCGTCTCCTCGGCGACGCCGGGAATCCGCAATTCTGAGCACGTGGTAGTGCATCTCCTGAGCAAGGAGCAGATCGAGATTGCCCAATTATTCGCCACCAGTGGGATCGACCGCTTCGCCGACACGTCGCTGTGGGGCAGGCTATCCACCGGTGAGCCCTACCTTCGCGATGCCCATGTGTGGATGCGCGGCAGGATCACCGGGACCATTGACGTCAACGGTTCCACGCTGGCTGCCGTCGAGATTGTTGAGAGTCAGTGCACATCGACCCACGGGCGGGTCCCCCTCGTCTACTGCAATCGCACCTGGCACCAACTTTCCGAGACCAGCACAGTGAACGAGGTAGAGAAATGATCACGATGCAGGCACCGCACTGCAGTGTCACCACCCCCCAGGTGACCAGCCACCGCGGTCGATTCTGGATTCCCGGCGAAATTGTGGAGACCGATGCCGGACCGGCCCAGCGTGCACCGCTCTATGTGGAGTGGGAGGTCAAGGATCAGGAGACCACACGGCCCCCGCTCGTGCTGATCCACGGTGGTGGCGGCCAGGGCACGGACTGGTTGAGCACCGTGGACGGGCGTCCCGGGTGGGCGCACCACTTCGTGGAGGCCAGCTACCCCGTCTACGTTGTGGACCGGGCGGGCCATGGTCGTTCGCCCTATCACCCGGCCGCCGTCGGGCCGATGGGTCCGCCCTTCGGTTACGGCCCGGCGCAAGGCCTGTTCGTTCCCCCGGAACGCGCGGAGGAGCAGACTGCATGGCCGTGGGGGAGGGAACCGGGAGACCCGCACTTCGACCAGCTGGTCGCTGCCTTTGGTCCGCTCCCTGAGGATCTCGGATACTCTCAGGATCTTGATGCGGACCGGCTCGCCCGCCTGCTTGACCTGATCGGTCCCGCGATTCTGGTCACCCATTCGGCCGGCGGTCCCGTCGGCTGGGTTACGGCGGATCGTCGCCCTGACCTCGTCACCGCGATCGTCGCGATCGAACCAATGGGACCGGCTTTCGTCGAGTTTCCGGGTATGGGCCGTCTTGACTGGGGTCTGACAGCGACTCCGGTGACGTATGAGCCGTCGTTGAACAGCCCGGCAGAAGTGGAACAAGCTCCGCCCGAGTCCCGTCGTATGCCGGGACTCACTGGCACCGACGTCCTCGTCGTCACCGGTGGAAGTTCTGCATTCGCCGACTTCGCCGATGACATCGTGGAGTACCTGAATCACGGCGGAGCGCAAGCAACGCGCGCTCACCTGCCTGAGTTCGGGATCTCCGGGAATGGACACGCCATCATGCAAGAGCAGAACTCGGAAGAAACGATCCGTCCTGTTCTCGAGTGGCTCGACAGCCGGTAAGCAAGATGAGCTGAACGACTGATGATCGGGGTAGGTCCGCAGACCTACCCCGATCATCAGGCTTAGCGCGGCCTTCCCAAATGAGCGCTCCGCTTTGCGAAGACGTGTCCGAGTGGCTCAGCAGACTTTGGTCAACGGGGCACTCCAGCAGTTGAAAGCCAGGAAAGAACAAAAACTCGCTGCATGACGAAATACTGGCAGTTCAATCTAAAAGATTCTCATTCATTTCGAGTTGGGTCGTCAGGAAAGGACCAGAACATGGGAATTCGCGCGTTTACCCATGACACTCTCGCACAAAGGGTCATCCTGGACACCGGGCGAGTGGTTGACAGGGTGTTGGGCGAGGCAGAACGGTTGAGGGTGAGTAGGCCGATGCTCATCTCCACGGAGGGCACCCATCAGGTGGCCGAGAGGCTGGCCGTAGCTCTACCGCCAGCCCTGCATTGGCAGAATGCGGTGCAGCACGTGCCGCGGGAGGTCGCCGACGCCGCGACCGCTGCCGCCCGGAAAGCCGGGGCGGACGGGTTGATCTGCATCGGTGGGGGGTCAGCCACTGGTTTGGCGAAGGCGGTGGCATTGGAGACCTCGTTGCCGATCATCGCGGTGCCGACGACCTACGCCGCCTCGGAGGCCACGCCGGTGTGGGGGATCACCGAGGAGCGCACCAAGACCACCGGCGTCGACCCGGTCGTGCTGCCCACGGTCGTCGTCTACGACGCTGACCTGGTGGCCACCCTGCCCCGCGGCATGGCAATCGCTTCCGGGCTTAACGCCATGGCGCACGCCGTGGACTCCCTGTGGGCGCCGAAGTCGGACCCGATCAACCGGGCACTGGCACTTGAATCAGTCCGGGCACTGGCGCCCGCATTGAGGAAGTTGGCCAGCGGGGATGAACAGCACGCCCGGGAGCAGGCACTCTACGGCTGCTACCTCTCCGGCGTGGCCTTCGCCTCCGCGGGCTCGGGCCTGCACCACAAAATCTGCCATGTGCTCGGCGGCACCTTCAACCTACCGCACGCCGAGACCCACGCGGTGGTCCTGCGCCACGTGATGGCTCTCAACCTACCGGCTGTACCGAACGCAGCTGATGCCCTGGCCACTGCATTGGGAGGTGAGGACGCAGTCAACGAACTCGACCGGCTGTCCCACGACGTGGGCGCACCACATTCACTGGCTGACCTTGGCATGCCGGAAGACGGGATACCGGAAGCCGTTGACCGGATTCTTGCCGCAGCGCCGACAAACAACCCAGTACCGCTGACCTCTGCCAACCTCACCGCCCTTTTGGCCACCGCTTTCAGCGGCGAGCATATGGCCGTCGTCCCGCACTAGGAGAAGCACTCATGCCCACCGCCACCGAAACCACGACCCATCACACCGAGATCTCCGCTGCTCAGCGCCGTGTCGAGGACGATCTCGTCGACCGCGTCGTCGCCTCCTTCGACGACTGCGATAATCCTCGCCTGAAGTTCCTCATGCAGCGCCTGACGGTGCACCTGCACGAGTTCATCCGGGACGTGCGCCTGACCGAGGAGGAGTGGAACACCGCGATCGAGTTCCTCACCCAGGTAGGCCACATCACCGATGACAAGCGCCAGGAGTTCGTCCTGCTGTCGGACACCCTGGGTGCATCGATGCAGACCATCGCGGTCAATAACGAGGCATATGAGGACGCCACCGAGGCGACTGTCTTCGGCCCCTTCTTCGTCGACGAGGCACCCGAGGTCCCGCTCGGGGGAGACATCGCCAACGGTGCGACGGGCCAGCCGGCGTGGATCGAGGGCACAGTCACCGACACCGACGGCAACCCCGTTCCGAACGCGCGGATCGAAGTGTGGGAATGCGACGAGGACGGCTTTTACGACGTCCAGTACGGCGACGACCGCACCGCCGCCCGTGCTCATCTGTACACCAATGACCAGGGCGAGTACCGGTTCTGGGGCCTGACACCGGTGCCGTACCCGATCCCGCACGACGGGCCGGTCGGTCGGATGCTCACCGCAGTGGGCCGGTCCCCGGTGCGCGCGGCGCACCTGCATTTCATGGTCACCGCCGAGAACCTGCGCACCCTGGTCACCCACATCTTCGTCGACGGCGACCCCCAGCTGGAGATCGGCGACTCCGTATTCGGGGTCAAGGACTCGTTGATCAAGCGCTTCGAGCAGCAACCGGCCGGTACCCCGACCCCGAATGAGCGCGACCTGGGGGACCAGACCTGGACCAAGACTCGCTTCGATATCGTGCTCGCCCCCGCAAACCCCGTGTATGAGGAGAACTGATCATCATGGCCGTCAACACTTCCGCTGATTTCAGCACTGACGTCTTTATCATGGGCTCGGGGCCCGCCGGCTCCTCGGCAGCCCTCTTCCTGTCCACCTACGGCATCGACTGTGTCGTGGCCAGCAAGTACTCCAACACCGCCAACACCCCTCGAGCGCACATCACCAACCAGCGCACCGTGGAGATCATGCGCGACATGGGCATCGAGGACCAGGTCAAGGCCGAAGAAGTCCCGCACCACATGATCGGCGAGACCGTCTTCTGCACCGCCATCAACGGCGAAGAGTTCGGACGCGTCCGCTCCTGGGGCACCGGCCCGGACCGGGAGGGCGAGTACATTGCAGCCTCCCCCTCGCTGAACTGCGACCTTCCCCAGACCCACTTCGAGCCGATCCTGGTGCGCAACGCCATGGCCCGCGGGGCGGTCTTCCGCTGGAAGACCGAGTACGTCTCCCACGCCCAGGACGCCGAGGGGGTGCACACCGTGGTCCGTGACCGGCTGACCGGTCAGACCTACACCGTGCACTCGAAGTACCTCATCGGCGCGGACGGTGGCCGCTCCCAGATCGCCGCCGACCTCCAGCTGCCGATGGACGGGCAGATGGGAGTCTCCGGGTCCATGAACATCCACTGCGACATGGACCTGACCGAGTACTGCCAGGACCGCCAGTCCTCCCTGTACTGGGTGCTCCAGCCGGGTGCCTCCGTCGGTGGCATCGGCCTGGGCCTGGTGCGCATGGTCCGGCCCTGGAACGAGTGGCTGGTCACCTGGGGTTACGACATCAATCAACCGCCGCCGGAGATGGACGAGGCCAAGGCCGCCGAGATCGTCCGCAACCTCGTCGGCATTCCCGATCTGGACATCAAGGTCCATCACTGGTCGCTGTGGACGGTCAACGACATCTACGCCACGGAGAACATGAAGGGGCGTGTGCTCTGTGTCGGCGATGCCGTTCACCGCCACCCGCCGGGCAACGGCCTGGGGTCGAACACCTCCATCCAGGATTCCTACAATCTGGCGTGGAAAATCGCCCATATCCTCAAGGGCAAGGCCGGTGAGGAGCTCATTCAGTCCTACCAGGACGAACGCGTCCCCGTCGCCCGCCAGATTGTGCGGCGCGCGAATAAGTCCATCGCCGAGTTCGATCACGTGCTGGATGCGCTCGGCATCGACCCGGCGGATGACGCGGACACCATGCAGGCGGCGATGGATGTGCGCAAGCAGCCGACTGCGGAGGGCGAGCGCCGCCGCCAGGCGCTGCATAAGGCCCTGGAGATCAAGAACTACGAGTTCAACGCGCTCGGGGTGGAGCTGGGGCAACGCTACGAATCCGCCGCAGTGGTCTCTGACGGGACCGACTGGCCTGAGCCCGATCGGGATCCGCAGCTGCACTATCAGCCGACTACCCACCCGGGTGCGCGTCTGCCGCACGCCTGGCTGAACACCCCGAGCCCGGCTGCACCGAAGGTCTCCACCCTGGACATCTGCGGGGATGGTCGCTTCACCATCTTGACCGGAACCAATGGACAAGCATGGGTGGATGCCGCCAGGCAACTGTCGCAGGAATTGGGTTTCGAGCTCCCCGCCTACAAGATCGGCCCCGACCAGGACTACACCGACACCTACGGCGACTGGGCCCGACTCCGGGAGATCGAGGACGACGGCTGCCTGCTGGTCCGGCCCGACAACCACGTCGGTTACCGCGAGGCACGCCTGGTGTCAGATCCCACCGCAGCGCTTCGCGACGCCTTGGAAACCGTGCTGCATCTCAATGCTGACACCGCTAGGCAGCAGCACGAGCAGCAGGATTCGGTCCTCCGGCTCAGTCACCGAGAACTGCAGACCACCAATGCTCAGTAGAGCGCAGTAGCGCGACGACAGTGGAGACCCTGGCGTTGGAAAGCGGCCCCACACGAAGGGGAGAGGAACCGCCCCGGGCACAGAAGTGTCCGGGGCGGTTTCGCCGAATTGTGGCTCCAGCGGGTCTGCTGCCCACATGTCTCCGAGCCTGGCAGATGGCCTGTGGACAGCGTGCAGATTAGTGAGCTCCGGTTTTCAAAGGGATGGCTGACCTGTGCGTGATAACCAGAATGACGCAGCATGTACGGGTTCGGGTCTCTATATAATTGCCCTGCCCATGTGTCCTGCCTTCAGGATTCGTTACCCACTCTGGAAAAGTCAGTTTTTTGCGTCATCTCTGCGCCCACTCAGTCGTGGAGGCATTCGCCCGTCAGACCACCGTTCCCACGGGCTGACCCACCTCGGCAAGAATCTCGTCCAGCGTGGCCTCCGCACCCTTCTCGTGCAGTGACCGCAGCACCCGCGCGTAGGGCTCGGTGAAGGCGGGCAGGTCCGCCAGATCACCGAAGAGTTCCCGGTCGCGCAGGAACGCGAGAATGTCCACGCGGTTATGGGAGGCATTCTCCTGCAGCCGCCCGGCCAGGCGGTCGACCACCGTGATCGACCGGCCCTGTTCATCCACGCCCTCGGCGTAGCGGGCCCAGGAGGCGACGATCGCGGCGGAGAGGGTGACGTCTCCGCCGTTGGCGAGGTTCTCGCGCACGACCGGCAGCAGCCACTTCGGGATGCGGTCGCTGGACTCGGCGCACAGCCGCGGCACGGTGTCCTTGACCGCGGCGTTGCCGAAGCGCTCGATGAGCTTGTGGCGGTAGGCGTCCAGGTCGACGCCGGGCAGTGGGCGCAGCGTCGGGGTGGCCTCGCGTTCCATGTAGGCCAGCAGGAATCGGCGGAAGCGTTCGTCAGCCAGGACGCCGTGGACCATGTGGTGGCCGGCCAGATGCCCGAAGTAGCACAGGCCCTGGTGGGAGGCGTTGAGCAGGCGCAGCTTCATCAGCTCATAGGGCACCACGTCATCGACGACCTCGACGCCGACCCGCTCGAAGGCGGGGCGCCCGGCCACGAAGCGGTCCTCGAGCACCCACTGGGTGAAGTCCTCGGCCACCACCGGCCAGGCGTCGATGTAGCCGGTGGCGGCGATCTCGGCGCGGTCGTCGTCGGTGGTCTCCGGGGTGATGCGGTCGACCATGGAGTTCGGGAAGGCGACCTCACGGCGCATCCACTCGGCCAGGGCGGGGTCCACGGACTCGGCGAAGGCGAGGAAGTAGTGCTCGGCGAGGTCGCCGTTGCCCTGGATATTGTCGCAGCTCATCACGGTGAACGGGGCCATTCCGGCGGTGCGGCGGGTTTGCAGGGCGGCGGTGATCAGTCCGAAGAAGGTGCGCAGCGAATCGTGCCGCCCGGCCCGGAGCTCGGCACGGTCGTGGGCGATGTGCCCGTTGCCGTGGTCGAACTCGCCGGTGGCGGGGTCGATGTTGTAGCCGCCCTCGGTGACGGTGAGGCTGACGATGCGGATCCGGGGGTCGGCGAGCGTTGCCACGGCGGCCGTGGGATCGTCGGGGGTGAAGATGTAGTCGATGATGCTGCCGATGACGCGCTGTTCGACATGGCCGTCGGCGACCTTGGTGCTCAGCGTGTAGAGGTGGTCCTGGCCAGCGAGGGCGTCGCGCATGCGGACATCGCCCGGCATGACGCCCATGCCGATGATGCCCCAGTCGAGCGCCTCGCCGGACTGCATCAGGCGGTCCAGGTACATGGCCTGGTGGGCGCGGTGGAACCCGCCGACACCGAAGTGGACGATGCCGGGGGTGATGCGGGAGCGGTCGTAGTGGGGGACGGCGGTGCCGGAGACCTCGGTGATGGTGCCGAGGTTGGTGTTGTTGAGCTGGAGCGGGGACATGGTTTCTCTCCTGGAGGGGGCGTGGGTCAGTGGCGGGTGGACTCGGCGTCGGTGAGGTCGTCGATCTTGGCGTCGCCGTCGATGGCCGGAACGCCGTCGAAGCCGGGCTGGGTGCCCTTGAGCTGCAGCGACATCCAGCCGGACAGGAAGTAGAGGGCGACCATCACCAGGACCAGCCCGGTGGCGCCGATGAGCGGGTGCAGGACGGCCACGAGCAGCGGGCCGACGGCGACCGCGCCGCCGACGCCCAGGTTGTAGGTGGCCATCGCGGCACCGGGGTGCTTCGGATCGAGGGAGACCGCGAGTGCCGAGAGCGGGACGTAGCCGGCCAGGGAGACGCCGAAGAGTGCGCCGGCGACCAGGGTGATCGCGAAGGCCACGGTGTCGGAGGCACCCAGCCACAGGGCGACGATCGGGATGAAGTAGACCATCGCGAGCGTGACGGCGCAGGCGACGGCTCCGGCCCAGAACACGGTGCGCGCCCAGCCGAACTTATCGCCGAGCTTGCCGTAGAAGGGATTGAAGGGCAGGTTCACCGCGTAGATGACGGTGGTCAGGATGAGGAACCAGCCCAGCTGCCAGCCCAGGTCATCGGTGAAGAAGGAGGGGAAGAACACCGCCATCGCGTACGTCGGGATGGAGTTGATGGTGCGGATATAGGTGACGAAGCGGGCGCGGCGGTCGTGGCGCAGTAGCCGGAATCCCTGACCGAGCGTCTGGCTCACCGCCTCCGGGTTTGAGACCAGTGGGAACCGGCCCCGGCGCTCTTTCACGCCGAGCAACGCGATCAGCGAGCCGATGAGCACCAGGCCGAGGGAGACCCACAGCGTCTGATAGAAGGTCAGGTCGAAAAACTGCATGGACACGGTGGCGGTCAGGGCGCCGAGGGTGGGCAGGCCGGCGGAGAATGCCACGTAGAACCAGCCGACGCCGGTGCCCAGCTGCTGGGCCGGGGCGGTGGCGGTGATCCACACGAGGAAGCCGTAGGCGAAGAAGGGGTAGCCGAAGCCGCGCAGGCCATAGGTGAGGAAGATCAACCAGGTCAAGTCGGTGGTCAGGGCGACGCAGAGGAACGCCAGCTCGAAGGTCACCCAGACGGCGGCGCCGAGCATCATCACCTTGCGCGGGCCCCACAGGTCGGAGAGCGCGGCGGCGAAGAAGGCGGCGATGGCCACGGCGACGCCGTAGACGGTGACCAGGGTGCCGGCCAGCGAGACGCTGAAGCCATGCTCCGAACTCAGGAAGGGTTCGAGGATATTGGTCTCCACGCCGTCGCCGATCATGAAGATGGTCAGGCCGACGAAGCCGAAGATCAGGGGACGGGGGATGCCGAGTCGCTCGACCAGTCCGCCGGCGCCGGCGCGCGGTGCCGGGGGCGGGGTGTCGGCTGCTGGGCCGACGGCGGAGGTCGTGTGCAATGCCATGGGTTAACTCCCTGTGGGCGGGGATGTATCCGTGGGCAGATGTGCGCTGCCTCACGCTGACCACACCAATCTAACGCCATAGTGTTAGAAAAAAGCAAGAACTAACATTTTTATGTTAATTACCCGTGGTTTTCGCTGCGGCGGCGTGCTAAATTCGCCCCATGACCCGAGTAATCCCCGCCACCACTCAGGAGCGCCGGCGCGAACGAATCGTGGCCTTCGTCACCCGCCACGGTTCCGCCCGAGTGGAGCAGCTGGCGGAGCACTTCGATGTCAGCGCGATGACCATCCATCGTGACCTGGAAGCGCTGGCCACCGAACACCTGCTGGAACGGATCCGGGGTGGCGCCCGCTCCGTCTCGCCCTCGATGAGCGAACTCGGGGTGGGGCAGCGGCGCCAGCTCCACCGTGACATCAAGGAAGCGCTGTGTGCCGCCGCCGCCCGGCTGATCCCGGAGGGAACGGTCGTCGCCGTCGACGATTCCACTACATTGGAACCCCTGGTGGAGGGGCTTCCCGAGAGCAGCCCCTCGGCCCTGATCACCCACTCGCTGAAGGCAATGAGCGATCATCGCAACCGTGCCGGGATGACCGGGATCCGGATGATCGGCTGCGGGGGGCTCTACTTCGCGGAAACTGACTCGTTCCTCGGGGCGACCACCTCGGAACAGCTCTCCCGCCTGTCGGCCGACATCTCGTTCGTGTCCACCACCTCGGTGCGCGCCGTCACCGGGGGAGGGGCCGCACTGTTCCACCCCGACATGGAGGCCGCGGACACGAAACGCACCCTCATCGGAATCGGGGCGACCCGCGTGCTCGTGCTCGACTCCAGCAAATTCGACGCCCCCGGCGTCTTCCGGGTCGCCCCGCTCGAGGAGTTCGACCACATCGTCGTCGACTGGCGGGTCAGCCCCACCCAGCGGGAACTGCTGGCGCAGTCCCCGGCCCACGTCCACGTCGTGGGGCCGGACGGCACGGGATACGACGAACACCCCGACACCACAACGGACGAAAAGGAAGACCGCCCATGACGCTCGTACTGGGGATCGACAGCTCCACACAGTCCTGCAAGGCCGTGCTCGTCGACGCCGCGACCGGCGAGGTCGTCGGCCAGCAGCGCGCCTGCCACCCCACCGGCACCGAGGTCGACCCCGCCGCCTGGCTCACGGCCATGGACACCGCCACCGCAGGGCTGATCGAGCGTGCCGACGCCGTCTCCGTCGCCGGCCAGCAGCACGGCATGGTCGCCCTCGACGAGCACGGGGAGGTGGTCCGGCCCGCGCTGCTGTGGAACGACACCCGCTCGGCCACCGCCGCCGAACAGCTCATCGAGGAACTCGGCGGACCGGCCGCCTGCGTGGAGCAGACCGGCAGCCTGCACGTCGCCTCCATCACCGCCACCAAACTGCGGTGGCTGCGCGACCACGAACCGGAGAATGCCGCCCGCACCGCAAGCGTGCTGCTTCCGCACGACTACCTCACCTGGCACCTGGGTGGCCGCCGGCGCAGGACCACCGACCACGGCGACGCCTCCGGCACCGGCTACTACAGCACGCGTCAGCGCCGCTGGCTGCCGGAACTCGCGGAACAGGCCCTCGGCCGCGCCGTCGAACTGCCGGAACTGGCAGAGCCGAACGAACAGGTCGGCACCCTGGCCGGGGCACCCGGGGGTGCGGCCATCGCGCCGGGCACCGGGGACAACATGGCCGCGGCCCTGGGCCTGGGCCTGCGCCCCGGCGACGTCAGCGTGTCCATCGGCACCTCCGGCGTCGCCTCGGCGGCAGTGCCGGACAGCGTGCACGACCCGGCGGGTCTGGTCACCGGCTTCGCCGACGCCACCGGCGCCTATCTGCCGCTGGCCTGCACCCTCAACGGGGCGCGCGTGCTGGAGCTGGGACGCCGCATCCTCGGCGTGGAGTGGGATGAGTTCGACGCCCTCGCCCTGGCCGGGGAACCCGGCGCCGGTGGGCTCGTGCTCCAGCCCTACCTAGACGGTGAGCGCACTCCCAACCGCCCGAGCGCCACCGGCGTCCTGGTCGGCCTGAGCAGCGCCACCACGCGGGAGGACTTCGCCCGCGCCACCGTCGAGGGCCTGTTGTGCTCCCTGCGGGATGCCGTCGGCGCTGTCAATGACGCCACCGGGGTCGAGGCCGAGCGCGTGCTGATGATCGGCGGGGGAGCCCAGTCGGAGGCGGTGCGCACAATTGCGCCGGAGATCTTCGGTGTCGACGTCGTGGTGCCGGACCCGGCCGAGTACGTCGCCCTCGGGGCCGCCCGCCAGGCAGCCTGGGTGCTGTCCGGGGCGGAGCAGCCCCCGCAGTGGCCGGTCCCCGGCACCGGTGCGGTGGCCCGAGAGCGCAATCAGGACACCCTTGACCGTTACGCGAAGCTGCGGGAGGCTACCGCGGGGTGGTGATCAGGGTCCGGGCTGGCTGAGTTTTTATCGACGTCCTGGGGCTACTGCGCCGGGGCACCGGCAGGTCTACTGCGCCGCCTTGGAGTCACCGTCGATGGGGAACTGCTGTCCTGAGATCGTCCGGGCGTGCGGGCCGCTGAGGAACACCGCGAGCGCCCCGATATCCGCCGGATCCGTGAAGGACTTGATCGCCTGGTTCTCCATTCCCGCGGCCTTCTCCTCCTCGATACTTCGTCCCGAAAGCTCAGCCCGCCCCTCGAACACCCGGTCCAGGCGTTCTCCCTGTACCGCGCCGGGGTGGATCGAGTTGACCGTGATGCCGTGCGGCCCGAGCTCCAGGGACAGGGTCTTGGTGAATCCGATCAGGCCCCACTTGGTGGTGGAGTAGGCGATACGGTTCGGATACCCGAAGCGACCGGCGAGTGAGGACATGACCAGGATGGAACCACCACCGCTGTCCTTCAACAAGGGCACGATCTGATGAACCACATTGAAGGAGCCGTTGAGATTGACGTCGACCACGGACCTCCAGGCCGCGGGCTCGTAGTCCTCCACTGGGGCAGTGGGGCCGGCGATGCCGGCGTTGCTGACCAGGACGTCGAGCCCACCCCACTTCTCCCGGAGAGCGCGGACGAGCCGGACGACATCCTCCTCAGAGGTGACATCGCCGACGCTGCCGCTGAGGTTCTCCCGGCCGCCCAGGACGTTGTCCACGGCACCCTGATCGACGTCAAAGACGTGGACCTGGCTTCCCTGCGCCAGGAAGGCCTGGGCGATGGCCCATCCAATTCCGCTGGCACCGGCTGTGATCAGAACTCGCTGAGTCATGGCTTTTCCGCTCCCTATCTTCGTGCTGTCGATTCCGGTAGATCCTAGGCCGCCTGACCGGAACGACGGGCGGCTGCAAAGGCCCGGAACCAGTCCAGGGCCTCGGGGTTTTTCACCGAGTCGCGGTTGACGGGCTTTCCACCGGGGCGGGAACTGAACATCCGCTTGAGGGGCACCTCCAGCCGTTTCATCGTGTGGGTCACCGGGATCGCCGGTGTCTCGATGATCTCGTCCGGAACGTGGCGGGCACTCGCCCGGTCGCGCAGGGTCTGCCGGATACGATCCCGCAAGGCGTCGTCCAGCACGGCACCGTCGGCGAGGACGACGAACAGCGGCATCCAGTAGCCACCGTCTTCCTCCTCGACGCCGAGCACGAGGCAGTCCTCGAGCTCATCGATCTCCTGCAGCGCGTCATAGATATCCGACGGTCCGATGCGCACGCCCTGCCGGTTCAGGGTGGCGTCGGCGCGACCGTGAACCATGAATTCGCCCTGTTCGGTGCGGGTGACCCAGTCGCCGTGCATCCACACCCCGGGCTCCGCCGTGAAGTAGGACGACTGGTAGCGCTCGCCGGTCTCATCGCCCCAGAGGAACAGCGGCATCGAGGGCAGCGGGCGGGTGACCGCCATGGCACCGACCTCATTGATCAACGGCCGACCATCATCATCGTGAGCTGCTGCGGCGACGCCGAGCAGTGGACCCTGCAGGAACCCCAAGTGCACCGGTTCCATCGGGTTGGAGCCAAGGAAACCGCCGCAGATATCGGTGCCGCCGGAATCCGAGCCCAAGTGCACATCATGTTTGATCGCCTCGTGGACCCAGAGCCAGGTACTCGGCGGCAGTGGGGAACCAGTCGACAGGATGGAGCGTAGCGCCGAGAGGTCACGCCCGCGCCGGGGGTCCAGGCCGGACTTCTCCACCATGGACAGGTACGCCGCGCCGGTGGCGAACTGGGTCACCTTCAGATCCGAGATGATCTGGAAGTGGTGGTCCTTACCGGTCACCTTCGGGGAACCGGCATAGGTGACGATGGCCGCGCCAACCAGCAGGTTCTGTACCAGCGTGTTCCACACCATCCAGGAGGTGTTGGCGGCGACATAGTAGACGTCACCCGGTCCCATGTCCTGGTGCAGCGAAATGCCCTTGAGGCTGTCCAGCACCATCCCGCCGTGGCCGTGCACGATCCCCTTCGGTTCCCCGGTGGTGCCGGAGGAGAACAGGACCCACAACGGGGCGTTGAAGGACACCCGCTCATAACGCGGAGGAGTTGGCGTGCTGACGGCTTCATCGAAGGCCACCCGTTGGCGGTCTTTGTGGGCATGTCCGACCATCTCGCCGGCCACGCGATGCGGCTCCAGCGTACGGACCAGGACGGTGGCCATCAGTGAGGGGAGGTTCTCCTCGACCTCGGCCGTGTGGGAACGCCGCTCCAGTTCCTTACCGCCGAAGACGTAGCCGTCGCAGGCGAACAGGACCTTCGGTTCCAGCTGTCGGACCCGCCGCACACTGGCCTCTGCGGAGAGATCTGGGGAGTTGATGGTCCACACCGCGCCGATGGAGGCTGCCGCCAGGAGGCCGATCACGGCTTCCGGGATATTCGGCAGCACCGCCGCCACGCGATCGCCGGGTTCAACGCCCAGGTCTTTCAGGGTGCGTGCCAATGAAGCGACCTGGGACTCGAGTTCGGCCCAGCGGATCGCCGTGCGACGGCCGTCCTCCTCCACCTGCATGATGGCGGGGTTATCGCGCAGGGCAGGGTCGGACGCGTGGCGAAGCACGTTCTCGGCGAAATTGAGACTTACACCCGGGAACCAGGTGGCGAAAGGCATGGTGTCATCCGTCAGCACGGAACTGTCGGCGAAACCGTTGCCGAGGACGTCGAAGTACTCCGGGATCGCCCGCCAGAATTCCGTGGTCTCCGTGACCGACCAGTGCCACAGCGCCCGGAAGTCCGGCAGCTGACGATCAAAGCGTCGTTCTGACCACCGGGCGAACCGGCTCATCTCGCAGTTGCGGAGCTCTTCCTCGGTCGGCCGCCAGGTAACGGGGGCGTGTTGCTGAGGCGTTGATTCGGTGACGATGGCAGTGGACATGGGGTTTCCTCCGGGGAATATCTGCGCTTGAGCGGAAGCGGATTAAGTGGTCAGAATGTGGGGTCCAAACCCGACTTAGTCGGCCATGGCGGCGTTCCGCCGGCCCATCAACAGGGACAGCGCGGCCACACCGGCAATGACGAGGGGCACGGCGAAGGCGATGAAGACCCGCTCCGGCGCCATTCCGCCGGCCAGGATGTAACCGACGATGATCGGTGCGACGACTGAGACCAGGCGGCCCAAGCCGATCATCCAGCCGATTCCGGTTGCCCGGGAGCGGGCGGAGTAGACGGTGGGGGCCACGGCGTAGAACCCGGCGATCGCTCCGGTCGTCAGCACACCGAGGAGGAATCCGACGGCGATGGCGACCGGCACGATGTCGAAGATCAGGCCGAAGAGCAGGTAGGAGCCGGCGGCGGCGAACAGCGTCAGGAACAGCAGGTGGCGACCGCTGAAGCGGATGGCCAATGCGGCGAAGATGAAGCAACCCAGCACGCCACCGAGGTTGGCGCCGATGCCCATGGTGATGCCCAGCTGCGGGTCCCCACTGACGTTGGTCAGGATCGTCGGGATCCAGGTGTTGGCGAAGTAGTAGGAGGCCACGAGCAGGCCGTAACCGACCCACAGGGCGATCGTCAGACGCAGCGTCGGCGGAGTGAGCACCTCGCGGATGGTTCCCTTGTTCTCCGCGGGGTTCTCTTCAGTGGGGTCCCGGTCCGGCAGTTCGCTCAGAGGCGCCAGGTGCATCTTGCCGAGGATCTGGTTGACCCGATTGAGGGCGTTGGCGGGGCGCCGTCCCAACAGGTAGTCGAGTGACTCCGGCAGCAGGGCCCAACTGGTCAGCAACGCGATGGCAGCCAGGATGGTGCCGGCGATGAACATGGCGTGCCACCCGAACGCGGGGATGAGCGGACCGGCGATGGCACCGGCGATTGTGGCACCGATTGGGTACCCCGCCGCGTAGATGGCGATGGCGGTGGTGCGACGTGCATCCGAGGAGTACTCCGCCACCAGCGCGTTGAGATTGGCCATCATGCCGCCGATACCGAGGCCGGTCACCACCCGCCACAGGATCAGCATTCCGGCGGTCGGTGCCGTGATGGTCAGCACCATGCCGGCGACAATCAACACCAGCATCGCCAGGGTGAGGGGGCGACGGCCGAAGCGATCCGCCAACGGGGTCAGGAAGATCGAGCCGATGGCCATACCGAAGAGGCTCGCGCTCAGGACATAGCCCAGAACGTCCGGGCTGATGCCCATCTGCTCCTGGATCTGCGGTGCGGCAAACGCCATGATGCCGACCTCGAAGCCATCCAGGATCACGAGCATCAGGGCAATGGAAACCGCGGTGATCTGAAACTTCGACATCCGACCCTGCCGGACTTCAGCGAGGACCTGCTCCGGTCCTCGGATGGAGTGTTGCGCCGTGAGTGTCATTGGAACCCTTCCGTTACGGGCGATGTGTGACTGCTGCCGCCCTAGGTATCTGGTGTGACCGGAAGCATATTGAGGTCCAGGTCACACTGTCAGTACATTGGCTCCAAGTTCCTCATGAAGGAATTGGCGACCGCCCACTACACCTGTTCAGGTGTGTATTGTTCGTGGTTTTCCGCCTCTATTTGCGGAGTTGACCTGCCGGAATAATGGTTCTCGGGCGCGGATTCCGTAATCAGGAACGTGCGACGGTGAAGTCTCCGAACAGCTCATCCTGGACTTGCTGGGCAGCATCCCGAAGGGCCGCCACATACTCAGGTATCCGCTCCCGTTGGAAACGCACGCTCGGGATCGCGACGGTCAGAGCGGCCACCGGCCGGGCATCGGGCCCGATAACGGCGACCCCCACGCCGACCACCCCCTGCTCGGTCTCTTCCATGCTCAGGCCGTAGCCGACCCGTCGAACCTGCGTCAGCATCCGCTTCAGCATCTTCATGGTGTGTACCCGGCGGGTGGGCCACTCTGCCAAACCCCTGCGGTAGATCTCCTCCACCTCCTGGTTGGACAACTGCCCGAGAATCGCCTTTCCCCCGGCAGAGACAAAGGCGGGCATCTCATCATCGACCCGCCTGATCACTCGCAGAATGGCATCCGGTTCGACTCCTTCGATGAAGCGAATGTTGCCCCCGTGCAGCATCATGACCTGCACGGTATCCTTCACCCTTGCCTGCAGTTCCGTCAGTGGCTGGAGGGCGACGTCGCGAAGTGCAGGCTCCGTCACCCAGTCTGGGGCGGTGCTCGATAGCACCGCCCCCATCCGGTAGCGCCGCGAGAAGTCCTGGACCGTGAAATCACGTCGCGTGAGTGTGGACAGTAGGCGGTGCGCCGTCGATGCCGCGATGCCGAGGTGCTCGGCGGCCTCCTTCACTGAGATCGAGTCGTGGTCCCGCAGGTAGATCAGCAGCCTGAGGGCACGGTCAACTGATTCGACGGGCGCCGGTGGCTCCCCCGATGGCACCTCATCCCGCGACGCCATGGTCGGCCGCCCCTTCCATTCCCTACTTCACACCGAGGGCCTTGAGTGCATTGTCCTTGAAGATCCGCGGCCGTACCTCGTCCTTGACCGGAAGCTCCTCGAAATCGGTCAGCCACTTCTCCGGAGTCAGCAGCGGATAATCGGTGGCGAACAGCAGCTTGTCTGCCAGCATGTTGGAGGCGAACCGCACCAGTGACTCCGGGAAGTACTTTGGACGCCAACCGGAGAGATCGATGTAGACATTCGGCTTGTGGATCGCGATTGAATTGGCCTCGTCCTGCCACGGTACGGAAGGGTGGGCCATGATGATCTTCAGGTCCGGAACTTCCGCAGCGATATCGTCGAGCAGCAGGGGGTTGGAGTAGCGCAGCTTGATGCCGCCGCCGCCGGGCATTCCCGCGCCGATGCCGTTCTGGCCGGTATGGAAAAGTGCCGGGACGCCGAGCTCGGCGACCTTGCGCCACAACGGCAGGTACTGCGGATCAGAAGGGTCGAAGCCCTGCAGGGAAGGATGGAACTTCATACCCCACACGCCCAGTTCCTCCACCTGGCGCACGGCCTCGACGATGGCGTCCTCACCGGTGCGCGGGTCCACACTGCCGAAGGGGATCAACACGTCGTTGTTCTTGTGGGCGGCCGCGACGAGGTCATCGATTGAATTCGGCAGGTGGCCGAGCTGAGTGCGGGCATCCACGGTGAACATCACCGCCGCCATGTTCAGGCCGCGGTAGAGCTCGGCGATCGCGTCGGCCGACGGAATCCGCTCGCCGCCCTTGAAATAGGCCGCGGAGGCGTCGATGTACTCCTGGGGCATGGCATGGTGCCCGCAGGTGTCGGTCTCGTAGTGCACGTGCATGTCGATCGCTTCAATGGCGGCGAAATCGACCGCGGACTCATAACGCATGGTGGTGGCTCTTTCGGTGTGATGGTCGTGACCCGATGTGTCAGTCTATGTGGTTCACTCCGGCCATCCAGGCGGTTTCCGGAAATTGCCGGCCCCGCTGGGCGATGATCACCAGTGCGGATGGGGGTGGGGGACAGAGAAAAGCTGACATCACGGAAGGGACGGTGCCCTTCCGTGATGTCAGCTGTTGGGGTGCTGGTGAGCGGGAACGGTGCAGTATCAGGAGAGCGGCGCCGGTACGGTGTCCTCCTCGGCCGCATCTGCTCCTCGGGTGGTGGACGCGGAGTTCTCCGTTCCGAGGTAGGGGCGGATGCCGATCAGCGCCACGGCGGCGAAGACAACGACGACAGCCACACCCGCGTAGAGGTAGACCGGGGTCCAGCCGGCGTCGAGCAGGGCGCCGACGGTGATGGGGGCGAAGATCGCTCCGAAGCGGCCCACCCCGATGCCCCAGCCGACGCCCGTGGTTCGCAGGGCGGACGGGTAGGAGGCCGGGGTGACGGTGTACAGGCCGGCCACGCAGCCGTTGATGAGCATGCCGACCAGCACGCCGCTGAAGAAGGCCAGCGTCGGGATGGAGGTGGTGGTGATGAACACCACCAGGGTGACGGCGGAGAGCACGGTGAACACCATGAGCGTGTGGCGGGCATTGAACCTGGTGGTCACCAGCCCGTACAGCAGGGAACCGAAGGTGCCGCCGAGGGTGAGCGCCAGGCCGCCGATGATGCCCTGATTCTCGGACATACCCGTTTCCACCAGCAGCTTGGGTGTCCAGGAGTTGGCGAAGTAGAAGCCGAACATGATGAAGAAGAAGGCTGCCCAGAGCTTGTAGGTGGTCATCTTGAACGGGCCCGACAGCAGGCTCGAGAGCTTGACCTGGCCGGCCTCGGAACCGGCCTCCGGCGCACCGAGTCCGGTGGTGCCGAGCTTTCCGATCCGGCGGGCGATCTGCTGGGCCTTCGCCTCCGCGTCAGCGGGGCGCTTCACCCGGAGGTAGTCCACCGATTCCGGGATGCTGAGGATGACCAGCACGAGAGCCGCCAGGGTGGCCGCGGCACCGGCTGCGAAGACCGAGCGCCAGCCGAAGGCCGGGATCAGCTGGGCGGCGAGCAGACCACCGAGCGTGGCGCCGAGGCCGTATCCGGCGGTGTAGATGCTCACCGCCATGCCACGGTTCTTGTTGTTCGAGTACTCGCTGGTGATGACGGTGACCGTGGCTAGGATGCCGCCGATGCCGATGCCGGTGACCACCCGCCAGATGCTGAGTTCGATGGCGGAACCCGCGGTGGCGGACAGGGCGAGTCCGGTGAGGTTGATGATCAGCGCAACGATGAGGATGCGGCGGCGGCCGAGCCGGTCGGCGAAGGGGCCGAGTATCAGGGAACCCAAGGCCATGCCGACCAGGCCGGAACTGAGCAGTAGTCCGAGTTGGCTGCCGTTGAGCCCGAATTCCTCGGACACGGAATTGGCGGTGAAGGCCAGGGCGAGGACGTCATAGCCGTCCAGCGCATTGAGGAAGGTCGCCAGCGCGACAATGTACCACTGGAAACCACTCATGGGAGTGGTGTCGATGGCTTTTCTGATGTCCATGGGGCTGCCTTTCAGGGCACGTCAATGGTGAGTTGGACGCTGCGGCCGGGCGGGACCGATTCCGGGGAAGCAACCCCAGAAGCAACCCGGGACACACAGGCGCAGAGCTTGGTGGAGGCCGTCTTCTGCTTATCAGAGAAGAAGACGTCGCGGTGGTCGATCTGCCCCTCGGCCTCCAGGACCTTGACCTGGCACAACCCGCATTCACCGCGTCGGCAGTCCGACATCATCTCCACGCCGACCTTTTCCAGGGCCTCGAGGATGGATTCGTTCTGGCCGATCTCCGTGGAGACCCCCAGGCGTGGGATGGTGACGGAGAACTGTTCCGGCTGGAACCAGCCGCTGTTGCCGAAGGTCTCGAATCGCAGGTTGGTCGGGTCCAGATCGCTGGCGTGCCAGGCCCGGCGGATGGCGTCCATCAGGCGGATGGGCCCGCACATGTAGAGCTCGGTGTCCGGGGTGGCCCCGGCGATGATCCCCGGGATGTCGAGCAGCGTGCCCTCGGAATCGAAGTAGATGTGCAGCCGCTCGCCGTGCTCGGCTGCCAGTTCCTCCCGGTAGGCCATGGCTTCCGGTGACCGGGCCGCGTAGTGGATGACATAGTTGGCACCGAGCCGGCGGAGCAGGGACGCCATGCCGCGGATCGCGGTGATGCCGATGCCGCCGGCCACCAGGACGTAATCCGGGGCGCCCACCCGCAGCGGAAAGTCCTGCAGGGGACCGGCGATGCGCAGCCGCGTACCGACGCCCAGGGAATGCATGTAGGTGGACCCGCCCCGGGAGTGCGGGGTATGGAACACGCTCAGGGACAGCTCGCTGCCGTCCTCCGTGGCGTCGACGATGGAGTAGGAGCGGGTCGCCTCGACGCCGTCGATGTCGACCACGACTTTGAGGTGCTCGCCCGGACGGACCCGCTGTGGCGTACTCGGACGCAGGGTGATGCGCCGGATCCGGTCGGCGATCTCCGTGCTGGCGATGACTTCGGCGTCCTGCCAGACGATGGAATTTGAGGTGGCCATGAGCTACGCCTCCTTCTTCGGGGCGAAGGTGGTGGGGATGTCGAGGCGCCCCTCCGCGGCGAGCGCCTTTTCCAGGATGCGGCGGACCCACATGCCGCCGGCGTCGATGTTGAGGCTGTAGAACTCGTGGTCCGGGTTGGCGTCAATGGCATCCTGCTGGGCGGTGAGCATGTCCTCGTCCTCACCGAAGACACCGTGGACTCCCTCGCGCAGCTGAGTGGTGATCAGCTGGCTGTCCAGCCGGTAGTTGCGCTGGAAGGACCAGAAGTAGTGGGAGGAGCGGTCGGACTCCGGGGTGATGGTGTTCATGACGTAGCCGTTGACGCCCTGGCTGCGGTCTCCTTCGGGAGCGCCGGTGCCGGCCTTGGCCACGCCGACGTCGATGCAGATCGTGGAGGGGTAGTAGTAGTGGATGATCTGCCAGCGGTCGACCTTGCCCTCGAAGCCGGGGAACTTGTCATTCATGTTCTTCTGCCAGAACGGCGGGGCATCGATGTCGTGCATCCAGCGCGAGACGGTGACGGAATCCTCGGTGTGAGTGACCTCGAAGTCGGACTCGCTGAGCTCATCCTGTCCGATGGTCGAGGCGTGGACGAACTCCTCGTGGGTCAGGTCCATCAGGTTGTCGAGCACCAGCTGATAGTTGCAGGCGGCGGCGATGGTCTTGCCGTCACCGGTCCAGTCCGGGTGGTCCATCTGGTGCATGTCCGGCACCAGCGTCGGGTCGGCGAGGGTGGGATCGCCCAGCCAGACCCAGATGTAGCGGTGCTGCTCGACGACCGGGTACGACGGCACGGCGGCTGAGGGGTTCAGCGTCTCCTGGGCGGGCATGGACATGCACCGGCCGGCCGAGTTGTACACCAGGCCGTGGTAGGGGCACTGGATGCCGTCCCGCCCGGTCAGCTTGCCCTTGGACAGCGGGGCGAGGCGGTGCCAGCAGGCGTCTGCGAGGGCCACGGCGCGGCCGTCCTGGGTGCGGTAGAGCGCCAGCGGCTTATTCGCGATGGTGCGGGAGGTGATGCCCTTGGAGGTGACTTCGTGGTCCCACGCCGCGACGTACCAGGCATTGAGGGGGTGCGGCAGAATCTTGGCGGTGGTGGTTGAGGGGGATGTGGCGATAGTCATGAGGCTCCACTCGTCGTCTATCTAGGGAACTATCTAAACTGTTAGATAGTTAGTGTGGTGAGTCACAATCTAAACCGCTATGTGTCTCAAGGCAAGGGGTAAGGCGAAATGCCCCCGATTTCCTCCCCCTTGGGGCGGTGTCCTTCGGGGGGCGCGCACGCTCCGGCAATTTCAAACGGCTTGGGATTGCTGGTCAGGCAGGGTAGAAAGAGTGCGTGACTCTTAGGAATGCGCTGCTGGCCCTGTTGTCTTCTGGCCCGATGACCGGGTACGACGTGGCGAAGAGGTTCGCCTCGTCCGTGGGGTTCCTCTGGCACGCGGCAAATTCCCAGATCTATCCTGAGTTGCGGAAGCTGGAGAGCGAAGGGCTCCTGGACTCCCGCGAGGTCCCCTGGGGTTCGAAGGGCGTCACCAAGACGGAGTACTCCATCAACGAGGCCGGCCTGGAGGCGCTGCGGCAGTGGCAGGACGAACCGATGGCCTACACGCCGGACCGCGATCCTGCCCGGTTGAAGGCGGCCTACTTCGAGATGTCCACGCCTCAGGCGGCGGAGAACAACCTGAGCGAACACCTCTCCCACTTCGAGAATCAACGCGCACAGGCGCAGGATGAGATCAACCGGATCGACGCCGGTACCAGCCCGAACCTGGTCCGCCGCCTGCAGGGGACCCCGGAGGAAAAGCGGGCCGCGACCATCGCTTTCAAGCGCTTCGCCTACGAAGGACGCGTGGCCCAGGCGGAGATGGAGATCCAGTGGGCCCAGAGGGGCCTGGAGCTCCTCGAGAAGCTCTACGGGCCGCGTGAGAGCTGGGGTGATCTGAGGGAGGGGTAGCGGGGTCCGAGGAGTTTCGCGGTTGAAGGGTCGGGATTTGGCGGAGGTTGGCTACAAGCACCAGAGTCCTTCCCGGCTGGGGTTGCCCGCAAATCGTGGACAGTTAGTTAAGCTGCATTCTCGTCGGCAGCGGTTGCTGCCTGGTGGTAGGCGTTCTCGAAGTCGACTGGGGGTTGGTTGCCGATCGGGGAGTGCCGGCGCCGGCGGTTGTAGAAGGTCTCGATCCACCGGGCGACGGCTTGGCGGGCCGCGTTGCGGGTCTTCCATTTCCGGCGGTCGTAGAACTCGGCCTTCAACGTCGACCAGAAGGATTCGGCCATCGCGTTGTCGAAGCACACTCTGGTACGCCCCATCGGCTGATCGATCCCCAGCTCCTGGCACACCTGGTAGAGCTGACCACTGGTGAACTGGGTTTCCCGGTCAGCGTGGAACACCAGCCCGTCCGGGGCCTCACCGCGCAGGGTGTGGGCCATCCGTAGGGCCCGTTCCGCCAGGTCCGTGACCTGGGTGGAATCCATCGCCCAGCCCACCGCCCGTCGTGAGCAACCCTCGCGCACGGCGCACAGGTACAGCCAGCCTTCTCCGGTGTGCAGGTAGGTGATGCCGAGGGGAACCCCAGCACCGAGACGCTAAGTCGGAGCTTTATCGGCAATGGCACCGGTGAGCTAACGTTTCCTTATGGCATCCAACGAGAAAAAGTCCCCGGCTCCCCAGAAGCCACTGCTGGTTCTGGGGAAGATCAGCGCCATCCTGGATGCTTTCACCCTGACGCGTCCCACGTTGACGTTGGGGGAAATCCGGGAGGCGACGGGGATGCCGACTTCTACGGTGCAGCGTCTGGTGACGAACCTGGTGGCTCAGGGCTTCCTGGATCGGGAGGACGACTCTTTCCGGATAGGCATGAAGATGGCCTATTGGGCGGCGCCTGCCACACGCGGAGTGGCGATGCTGGATTTGTTCGCGCCGTTGTTGAAGGCTCTGCGGGATCACACCGGCGAGACGGTGTGCTTCTTCCAGTCGGAGCGGGAATACCGCGTGTGTGTGGCGATGGCGGAGACCCGTCACGCCCTGCGCCGTGCGATGCACGTGGGGGCCATTCTGCCGTTGCACGCCGGATCGGCCGGCCAGGTCCTCCTCGCCTGGAATCCCGAGCTGCTGAAGCAGGTCCTAAGTGCGCCTCTGCCACCACTGACCGAGTTCACCATCACCAGTTCTGAGGAGCTGGAATCTGAAGTGCATGGCACCCGACGAAATGGTTTCTCCATCACTATTGGGCAGCGTGACGACGCCGGCGCGGGCATGTCCGCGCCCGTCTTCGATTCCACCGGCACTCTGGTGGGGGCCGTGACGATCAGTGGACCCACCCTGCGCATGCCGTACGAGGTCTGCGCAGGATGGGTCGAGGATCTGCTGTCCACGGCCGAGCGGATGACACGCCTGATCGGGGGACGTTTCCCCGACGAGGCGGATTCCTAGATGGTGACCCCGCCGGCTGTCGGCGAGGATGCCGCCCAACTCTGCAGGGTGCCTACCAGAGTCCGACCGGCACGGGCCATGGCTGCGTCGTCAGTGGCGACGATGATCTGCGCGAAATTTTCCGCGTAGGCACCCAGGTCCTCGGAGACGGATCCGACGATGGCGATGACCGGCAACTCGCGTTCATCCCGCCGGACCCGGCGCAGGATGGCCTCGATGATCTTGCCCTCCCCGGTCTGGGAGTCGAGGCGCCCCTCGCCGACGACGACGGCGTCGGCCTCCCGTAGGCGGGTATCGAAAGCGATAGCGTCCAGGATGTAGTCCGCACCCGAGACGAGTTCGGCTCCGTAGTGGGCCCACAGGCCACCGGAGAAACCGCCGGCCGCGCCGGTGCGCGCCACCCCGGTGGGATCCTGGGGGAACTCGCGGGCCTGTTCCTGCAGTCGTGCGGTTAGCAGCTCGACCATGGCGGGATCCGCACCCTTCTGGGGCCCGAAGATCTTTGCCGCATCCGTGAAGGTGGTGGTGACGTCGGAGAGCACGACGATGCTCGCATCACCCAGTCCTCCGCCGTCCTCGATCGCTTGCACGGCCCCGGCGCCGCCGTCCGTGGTGGCGGAGCCGCCGGCGGCGACCAGGATTTTCCGGGCACCGTAATGCACCGCGGCGCTGATGAGCATTCCGGTGCCGTAGGTGCTGGCGGCCACGGGATCCCGGGGGCCGTCGTGGGGCACGGTGATCCCGCTGGCCTGGGCGAGCTCGACGATGGCCGTGCCGTCCGGGGTCATCCCGATGCCAGCGGTCAGGGGAACTCCCCACGGGTTCCGGGAGGGGACTTCCACGATCTGCGCGCGGAGGGTCTGGCAGAGTGCGGTGAATGTTCCTTCACCGCCGTCGGCCACGGGCAGGGGCACCGGGGTGGCACCGGCCGCGGCAACCCCGGTGCCGACGGCGGCCGCCACCTCAGGTGAGGAATAGGTGCCCTTGAAGCTGTCCGGGGTGATCAGAATCCTCACTTCAGCACCTCCGGGTTGACCAGGTGCGGGGGCTCCTGACTGGTCACCATCGCCACGGCATTCAGGGCGCTCAGGCGGGACATCTCGGCCCGGACCGGGACAGTGGCGGAACCGACATGGGGCAGCAGCATTGTGTTCGGCAACTCCGTCAGGCCCTCAGCGAGGCGGGGTTCATCCTCGTACACGTCCAGCCCCGCTGCCGCGATCTCGCCATCACGCAACGCAGCAACCAGTGCCTTCTCGTCCACCACGGGACCTCGGGCGGTGTTGATGAGGATCGCGCCAGGCTTCATGAGCTTGAACACGTCGGCATCCACCAGATGATGGGTCTGCTCGGTCAGTGGCACGTGCAGGGAGAGGAAGTCGCTCCGGGTAACCAGCTCATCCCAGGGGACCTGCTGCACCCTGTCGGCGAATTCCCCGAGCTCCTCGCGGCCCACCGGCCGATCGCCGGGCGGGCGCGGGGAGAACAGCACCTCCATGCCGAAACCCAGGGCCCGCCGGGCGACGGCCCGGGCGATCCGTCCGAAGCCGGCCAGACCCAGCACCGACCCCGAGATATCGCGACCGAGCAGCAGTTCCGGCTCCCAGCCGCGGAACCGTCCTTCGCGGACCATGCGGTCAGCCTCAATGACACGGCGGCTGGTACCGAGGATCAGCGCCATCGCGACGTCGGCGGTGGCGTCAGTCAGGACCCCAGGAGTGTTACCCACCAGGATGCCGTGAGAGGTGGCAGCCTTGACGTCGATGTTGTTGTACCCGACGGCGAAGTTGGACACGCCCTTCACCTGGGCCTCGGCCAACAGATCGGCGTCGACGGTGTCACGCAGCTGGGTGAGCACGACGTCGTAGTCCCCGGAGGAGCACAGCTCCCGCAGCCGGGAATAGCTCGGCGGCTCCGGAAGGACGGTGACGGAGCCCTTTTCCTCGAGCAGGGGGAGACCGGGGCCGGGGATGGGGGTGGTGACGAGGAATCGCGCGTCCATGGTCAGCTCACTTTCACGTAGGCCGGGGAGGTGGTGACCCACTCGAAGGCCTCGGCCTTGGAACGGGCACCTTGGGCTGCCTTGGAGCGGTTGGGCTCGCCCAGTTCAACCAGAAGATCCTCCGAGAGCTGCACCAGGTGCCCGAACTTCTCCGGGCTGAGCCACTCAGGCTGGGTGGCGAAGAGAAGATCCTCGCTGGAGGTGTTGCCGCTCGCGCCGGGGGCGAAGGGGCAACCGCCGAGTCCGCCCAGGGCGCCGTCGACCACGTCTGCGCCGGCGGAGATGGCGGCCAGGGTGTTGGCCACGCCCAGCCCCCAGGTGTCGTGGCCGTGGAAGACGATGCGTCGTTCCGGTGTCTCCTGTCGGACACGGGAGATCAGTTCAGTGACCTGGGTGGGGACGGCCTGGCCGAGGGTGTCGCAGATGACGATGTCCTCGGTGCCCGCCGCGCGGGCGTCATTGGCGATGGCGAGCACCCGCTCGGGGTCCACGGCTCCTTCGAAGGGACAGGTGAAGGAGGTGGCCAGGCACAGTTGAATTCGGCCAGCGACGCTCTCTGTGATCTGTACGGCCTCAGGGAGTGCGTCCAGGCTGGCGTCGGTGGTGCGCCCGATATTGGCCTGGTTGTGGGCATCGGTCACTGACAGGCAGTACTGGAAGTTCCGGGCCCCGGCCTCCGCGGCCCGGGTGATGTGGCGCGGGGTGGCCACCCAGATCCAGCACTTCTCGAGCTCCTCCGGAGTCAGCGCGGCGACCACCTCCAGGGTGTTGGCCATCGGCGGGACCAGGTCGGGGCGGGCCATGGACCCCAGCTCGATGCCCGGGACGCCCAGCCGCAGCAGCTCCCGGACGATCTCGACCTTCTTCTCGGTGGACAGAACCTTGCCGGTCAGCTGCAGTCCGTCCCGGAGGGTGACGTCGCGAAGCTCGGCGCGGGGCTCGAAGGTGTGGTTGCTCATGCGTGCACGCTCTCCTTGGCGGTGGCTTCGGCGATCTCTTCCTCACTGAGCTGGAGCAGCCCGGAGAGGATTTCGTGGTTGTGTTCGCCCAGGTCTGGGCCGAGGTGGTGGATGGGCAGGGACTGTTCCCCGATCACGGGCACGATGCCCGGGAAGCCGACATCGGCCAGTTCCTCCTCGCCGGTGGAGACGTCGAATTTCTGGATCATGTTCCGGGCGTTGTACTGCGGGTCCTCGCTGATGTCGGCGGCAGTGTAGATCGGACCGGCCGGAACGCCGGCCTCGCCCAGGATCTCGAGGGCCTCGGCGGAGGTCCGGAGAGCAGCCCAGGCGCTGATGGCGGCGTCGAGTTCCTCACGGCGCTCCCAGCGGGCGGCGTTGGTCTGCAGGCCTGGGTCGGTGGCGAGGTCGGGTCGGCCGATGGTCTCCATGTAGCGTTGGTAGATGGAGTCGCCGTTGCCAGCGACGACGATGCTGGCGCCATCCGCGCAGATATAGGCGTTGGTCGGGGCGATACCCTGCATCCGTCCGCCCACGCGTTCACGGGTGACGTCGTAGGCCTGGTAGTCGGGGATGAGTGATTCCATCATGGAGAACATCGCCTCGTGCAGAGCGACGTCGATCATCCGCTCCGGAAGCGGGACGGGGCCCTGGCCGGTGGGCTTGAGCGCCTCCCGCTGATAGAGGCTCATCACCGCGCCGAAAGCGGCGTAGAGGCCGGCGATGGAGTCCCCGATGGACACACCCACCCGTACAGGCGCCCGGTCCGGGTCGCCGACCAGGTTGCGGAAGCCGCTGTAGGCCTCGGCGACGGCCGCGAAGCCGGGGCGGTGGGACAGGGGACCTGTCTGACCGAAGGCGGAGATTCGGCTGATCACCAGATCGGGATTGATCTCGTTGAGCACCTCCGGGCCCAGACCCCACTTCTCCAGGGTGCCGGGGCGGAAGTTCTCCAGCAGCACGTCGCATTCGGCGACGAGCGATTTGACGGCCTCCCGGCCTGCCTGGGAGCGCAGATCCAGGACAACGGACTTCTTGTTGCGGTTGATGGTGCGGAAGAGCATCGATGTGGTGCCCTTGTACAGGCGCCAGTTGCGCAGCTCGTCGCCGGTGCCGGGACGTTCGATCTTGATCACCTCGGCGCCGAAGTCGGCCAGCAGACGACCGGCGGTGGGGGCGGCGATGTAGTTGCCCAGTTCCAGAACCCGGACACCGGCCAGGGGCTGGGGGGTGTTGTCAGTCATGATGAGCTTGTCCTCTTGTTGATGATGTGTGGGAGATCGGGGGGTAGTTCCCGGTCCGGTTCCCGCCCGGCCGGGAACAGAGTCAGATGAAGATGCCGAGCACCAACGTGCAGCCCAGTGCCACCACCGAGGCCACGGAGACGCCGAAGGAGCAGGATTTCAGCGTGCCCTTGGTGGTCTGTCCGAGCATCGACTGCAGCAGCCAGAAGGTGTTGGAGGTGACGTGGACCAGGAAGAGGGAGCCGGCGCCGGCGGCCAGGGCGATCAGCACGGGGTCCAGTCCGATCTGGGAGGCGACCGGTGCCAGCAGACCCGCGGCGGTGATCGCGGAGATCGACACCGAGCCGACGGCGATGTGCAGCACCGCGGCGATGGCCCACACCGTGATGAGAGGGGCGAAGGAGTTGGCGGTGAAGTAGTTGCCCAGGATGTCGCCCATGCCGCTGGCCGCGACGACGGCGGCCAGGGAGCCGCCGGCACCGGTGAGAATGAGAATCTGTCCCGACTCCCGGAAGCCGTCGACCACGGCCTTTTCCACGCGATCGTGGCCGATCGTGTGCCGGGCGACCATGCTGGTGCCCAGCAGGCCGATCAGCAGGGCGACCACCGGGGATGCCAGCAGTTCCACCACCGGGTGGAGCATGCCGGCCATCTCCAGGATGGCTCCGGTGGCGATCAGCACCAGGGCGAGCAGCATCGGTGTGAACAGCAGGACGAGGTTCGGCTCCGTGGACTCACGCACGGTGCGCTGCTGCACCTGGTGGGGCAGCAGGGCTACGCGGCTGCCGTGGCCGTCGATGAGCTCGTTGTCCGGACCGCCGACGACCGGTGCTCCTCCGCCGGAGCCACCGGAGCCGCCGACACCATCGGTGCCCGGCTGCTGTCCACCGGTGCCGCCTGTGCCGCCGTTGTCATCGGCCTCCGGGGTCTGGGACTCATCCCCGTCCGTCGGAGCCTGCTGGTCCTGGTCGACCTTCCACAGGCCGTGGGTGAGCAGGAAGTTCATGATCGCGATGGAGATCACGATGGTGGGGATGATGACGATCGTCCCGAAGATCAACATCTTGCCTAGCGGCACACCGAGCAGGCCGGCCAGGGCCACGGTGGCGACACCCGGCACCATCAGCACGATGCCACACTCGAGGCTGATGGCCAGGGCGGTGGCCATCTTCGCGGTGCCGTATTTGCCCAGGTGCGGGGCCATGCGTCGGGCAAGGGGCGCACTCATGACCAGGAGCACGTCCAGGAAGATCGACTGCAGCAGCGTGCCGATGGTCAGCCCCAGGGCGTAGGGGACTCCTTTCGGACCGAAGACCCGCAGAAGGCCGTCGACCAGTCTCCGGATTGCCCCGGTCTCATTGAGAATGGAGCCCATCAGCACACCCCAGGCGATCAGCAGACCGACCTCGAACATGATGTCGCCGAAGCCCTTCATGGCTGTCTCGGTGGTTTCCGCTGGCCCCATTCCAGTGGCCAGGCCTAGGGTTATGGCTCCGATCACCAGCGAGACGACTGGGTTGATGCGGAGTTTCACGATCATTAGAACGATTGCCAGGATCACCGCCGCGGTGATCGAGAGTATTTGCCAGTCGGCCATGAGAGGCTCGCCTTCCGCTAGGACGTACTGCACAATCTTTCTGATCATGTGGTACGAGTCACTGTGCTTGTGACTCACGACGCTAGCAATAGCTCACAATGTGAGTCAATGGATTGCCGGAATATGTCCTGGATCTCTTTTCCAGCATGGCTTTCCATTCTCTGGGGGTGGCTCACCTCCACCCCCGCGGGGCCGGTGATGTACCTGATCAGCACAAGAGCCCGGGACAGAAAGTCGCCGGGCTCTGAAGTGGGTGGCAGGGGTTGGGTGTGGGTTTACTCAGCTCAAAAAGGAGGTGTGCGGGGTCAGGCGATACCGACGCGGGCATCGAGTCGGGCGAGGACCGCATGGGTGAACTCTTCCGTGCCTGCTGTGCCCCCGAGATCGCGGGTGCGGGTCTTGGTCAAAGCGCCGAATGCCGCGTCGAGCACCTCGGCGCCGGCCTCGGGGTGCCCGAGGTGGTCCAGCATCATGGAGGTGGACCAGATGGCACCCAGGGGATTGGCCACACCCTGCCCGGCGATGTCGGGGGCGGAGCCATGGACCGGCTCGAACATTGAGGGGAACTCCCGCTCGGGGTTGAGGTTCGCCGATGGGGCGACGCCGATGCTGCCGGCGACACCGGCAGCCAGGTCACTGAGGATGTCACCAAAGAGATTGGAGCCGACGATGACGTCGAAGCTGGCTGGATTCATCACCATCTTGGCAGCCAGGGCGTCGATGTGCTCCTGCCGCCATTCCACGCCCGCGTGCTGGCCGGCCCGTTCGGCGACCATCTCGTCCCAGAAGGTCATGGTGTGGATGATGCCGTTGGACTTGGTCGCCGACACCAGCTTCCCGCTGCGCGCGGCCGCGAGGTTGAAGGCGTAGTCCAGCACGCGCGTGACGCCGGTGCGGGTGAACACGGATTCCTGGACGGCGATCTCCTCGGCGGCGCCGCGGTGGACGCGCCCGCCGATCTCCGAGTACTCGCCCTCATTGTTCTCGCGCACGATGACCATATCCACTCCCTCGCCGATCACCTCAGGGCGCAGAGGGCTGGGCACTCCGTCGAGGACTTTGATCGGGCGCAGGTTGATGTACTGGCGGAACTCCCGGCGGATGGGGATGAGCAGACCCCACAGGGAGACGTGGTCGGGCACCCCGTGCCATCCGACGGCACCGAGGAGGATCGCGTCGTGGTGGCGGATCCGGTCGAGCCCGTCGGCGGGCATCATGGCGCCTTCGGCCGCGTAGCGCTGGCAGGACCAGTCGAACTCGTCGTAGGAGAACTCGATGCCGTGGCGGCGGCCGATGGCATCGAGGACGGCGCAGGCGGGCGGCAGGACCTCAGTGCCGATGCCGTCTCCGGGGATCAGGGCGATGCGGTAGCGATATGTCATGACTCCCATCACACTGCGCGAGGGCTGATATGTCCAAGACCAAAAAGCGGGCATCCTGATAGGTCTGAGGTATCGGCTTCGGCGCATTCACCCCGCGGAGTCGGCGTTGGCCACGTCCAGGAAGGCTTGGGCGGCTGGGCTCAGGGTGCCTGGCCGGTGCAGCAGCTCCACGGCCAGAACCTCCGGGATGTCCAAGGCCCGCACCGCCAGACCGCAGGCTTCCGCCTGCTCCCGGAACGCCTCGGCCACCACAGCCACACCTGCCCCGGACAGCACCAGGGGAAGTAGCGATTCGCGGTGTTCGATCTCCACCATCGCGCAGCTGCCCTCGGCGACGGAGAGGACGATATCGGCCGCTCGACGCATGCCGGTCCCCGGCTGCCCGACGATCAGGCGCGCCCCCGCCAGCTCTTCCGGGCGCAGAGGACCGGATCCGACGGGGAGGTCGGCAGCGTCGCGGGCCACACAGAGGTAGTGCTGGATCTCCACCGGATGGACGGCCAATTCCGCCGGTTCTGCTTCATTCGTCGGCCGGGCGATCAGGCCCAGCTCTGCGTCGCCGACCCGTAGGGCCGACACGACATCACTGCGGTGGGTCGCCGCCCGGACGGTGACGTGGATCCCCGGGTATTGCTGCAGGAAACGGCCGATCAGCGGCGCCAGTGGGCTGGCCGCCTGAGAGGAGGTGGAACTGATCACCAATTGTCCGCCCTTGAGCCCGCCGACGGCGTCCACTACTGAGCGGGCAAGTTCCACCCGTTGGAGCACCTCCCGGGCCGGTGGGATGAGCGCCTCCCCGGTCGGCGTGAGCACCAGTCGACGTCCCAGGCGGTGGAACAGGGGTGTGCCCAGGTCCTTCTCCAATCCGCGGATGACCTGCGAAATGGAAGGCTGCGCTACGAACAGTGCATCGGCCGCCCGGCGGACGCCGCCGTGGTCCACCACCGCCAGGAAATAGCGCAGTTGCCGCAGGTCCATTTCCTCCGCCTTTCATGGTCCGGCCCGGCTCCCCGCCGCGAAATGACGATTCCGGAGCGGGCGGTGCCGTCGATCATCCGGGAACTTCCGCAAATGACACAGTACTCAGCGCCGGGAAGGTGAAGAGCCGGAAGCGATGTCGTTAACTGTGCCGCACCCGCCGTCTCCTGCCGCGTGGATAAGCAGGCCGTGGACCAGCGGTACTCGGCGACAGCATCTAACTCTGATCACTGAGCCCAAAAAACCACACGATGTGCTCCCGCAGCGCCTCGGCAGCGTCCCCACCCCGACGCTCGCGCACAGCATCCAGAATCCCGCGGTGCTGGTCCTGCAAAATCCGGCTCACCTCCGACCAGTCGTCCAGCCCGGCCACCGTCTCCTGCACGTAGCTGATGGTGGCCTGGCGCAGTGAGCTCATGATTGTCTCCACCACCACGTTGCTGGCCAGTGAGGTCAGCAGGATGTGGAACTGGGCGTCGTGGGCGTGGAAGTCATCGGCCGGCAGGTCCGGATCGTCCATCGCCGACACCAGCTCCTCGGCCCTCTTCAGAATCTCTGCACGTTCCGGCGAGTCCGGTGCCCCAGCCGCCTCCAGGGCCGACTGCGTCTCCAGCAGCAGGCGGGTCTGCACCAGGTCGCGCACGGGCAGGGACTTCGTGGCCACGTGCATCCGCAGGGCCCAGGCCAGGGCGGCGGAGGGGTCGGAGATCACCACCGCGCCGGCCGCGGGGCCGGAACCGGTGGAGGAGCGGACCAGTCCCATGGCGTCAAGAATGCGGATCGCCTCGCGGACGGAGGCCCGGGAAATCTCAAACTTTTCTGCCAGTAACCTTTCGCTGGGCAGTTTGTCTCCCACGGAGATCTCCCCGGTCCGCAGTTGTTCCTCGAGCCAGTCGAGGACGA
Source organism: Corynebacterium halotolerans YIM 70093 = DSM 44683 (assembly GCF_000341345.1). Classification (NCBI taxonomy): domain Bacteria; kingdom Bacillati; phylum Actinomycetota; class Actinomycetes; order Mycobacteriales; family Corynebacteriaceae; genus Corynebacterium; species Corynebacterium halotolerans. The sequence continues at coordinate 172,024 of NC_020302.1, forward strand.
TCGTGTACGTGCGGGGGGCGGGGGTCATGGGTCTCTCCTGGGGCTCGGGCCGGTCCCGTCCAGTGTAGGGAGCCCTGCGGCACCGCCCGGACGGCGAGGAGCCGGACAGCGCGCGGTCATCACAGGCTCGGCAGCATCCCGGACAGCACGTTGGACTGCAGGAACACCAGGGTGCACAACAGCAGGAGCAGACCGACGGACCAACCGACAACGGAGCGGAAGATAGCGGACTCCCTGCCCTCCATGCTCACGGCGGTGGCGGCGATCGCCAGGGACTGCGGGGAGATCATCTTGCCCACCACGCCGCCGGAGGTATTGGCGGCGGTCATCAGGTAGGGGTCCAGCCCGGTCTCCAGGGCGGCGGTCTTCTGCAGGTTGGAGAACAGCGCGTTGGCGGAGGTGTCGGAACCGGTCACCGCGGTACCCAGCCAGCCGAGGACGGGGGAGAGGAAGGCGAAGATCGCGCCGAGGCCGGCGACCCAGGTACCGATGGCGATGGTCTGCCCGGAGAAGTTCATGACGTAGGCCAGGGCCAGCACGCTCACGATGGTCAGGGCGGAGAACCGCATCTTGTAGAATGAGCGCCCGATCTCGGCCAGGGCGTTGCCGATGGTCAGCGGGAAGCGGCCATTACCGTTGAACACCGAGTAGATGACCGCCACGAGGATGCCGGTGAGCAGTAGCAGGGTGCCGGGGCTGGACAGCCACTGGAAGTTGTAGACCGTGCCGGAGATCGGCTCGCCGTCCTCACCGAGCAGGCGGCCGTCGAGACCCGGCCAGGGGATCGCGATGTCGGTGGCGGCCAGCGCGGCGGGGATGTCCGCACCGATCCGCCACAGCTTGGCCACGCCGAAGACGGCGACCACGAGGATATAGGGCAGCACGGCCATCCAGACCCGGACGGGCGTCAGGGCCTCGGGGGCCGGCGGCTTGTCGACGCCGAGGCGGTTGCGCAGGTCGTCGGCGCCCTTCGGCCGCCAGAACCGCAGCAGGACGACGGCCGCGCCCAGGCCGACCAGGGAGGCGACGACGTCGGTGAGCTCATAGGAGAAGAACGTGGCGGACCACCACTGAGCGACGGCGAAGGAGGCGCCGATGGCCAGGGCGGCGGGCCATGCCTCCTTCAAACCACGCACGCCGTCGATGATCAGCAGCAGGATGAACGGCACCATCAGGGCGAAGAAGGGGGCCTGGTGGCCGACGATGGCGCCGATGTGGGCGGGGTCCAGGTCGGTGAGCGCGCCGGCGGTGGTGATCGGGATGGCGATGGCGCCGAAGGCCACCGGGGCCGTGTTGGCGATGAGCACCACGGTGGCGGTCTTCAGCGGCTTGAGCCCCAGGGCCAGAATCATGGTGGCGGTGATGGCCACCGGTGCGCCGAAGCCGGCCAGCGCCTCGAGCAGGCCGCCGAAGCAGAAGGCGATGAGGATCGCCTGGATGCGCAGGTCGCCGCCGCCGATGGTGTCGAAGATGGTGCGCATGTCCTCGAAGCGGCCGCTGAGCACCGTGACCTGGTAGAACCACAGCGCCATGACCACGATCCAGACGATGGGGAACAGACCGAACACGGCGCCCTGGCTGGCGGAGAGGAATGCCAGCTCCCACGGCATGCCGAAGGCGAAGATGGCCACGACGAGCGCCACGGCCAGGGAGGTGAGGCCGGCGACGAAGGCCCGCGCCTTCACCGCCAGCAGCATGACGAAGAAGGTGATCAGGGGCAGGGTGCCGACGAGGGCTGAGAGGGCGAGGCTGCCCCCGACGGCGTCGGTCAGCGCGGTATAGGTGCTCACGCGGGTCTCCTGGGGTGGGCGACAGGGGAATTCCGACGGGCCGCCGGAGCTGTGGCCTGACCATTATGGTCAGGCCACAGCAGAATATATGGTTCAGGTCACACTTGCAATGAATTCGGGCATCTTTTCCCGCGATTGCGTGACGTCGCTCACCGTCCTACGATGGTCTGACCACAGGGGCCACGCACCGGCTCCGCTCCCTCTCCCGTTTACCGGAGGTCCCATGAGAATCGCTCTGTTCGCCACGTGCATCGTGGACGCGATGTACCCGCGGGTCGCCCTGGCCACCGTGCGCGTGCTCGAACGGCTCGGGCACGAGGTCATCTTCCCGCCCGGCCAGGGCTGCTGTTCCCAGATGCACGTCAACAGCGGCTACCTGGACGACGCCCTGCCGGTTGTCCGCAACCACGTGAAGGCCTTCTCGGCTGCCGACTACGACGTCGCCGTCGCCCCGTCGGGCTCCTGTGTCGCCTCCCTGGGCCACCAGCAGCCGATGGTCGCCCGCGCCGGGGGCGACGAGGCCCTGGCGCAGCAGGCCGAGGCCGTCGCCGACAACACCTACGAGCTGTCCCAGCTGCTCACGGACGTTCTCGGCGTGACCGACGCCGCCGAACAGCTCGGCTCCTGGTTCCCGCACACCGTCACCTACCACCCCTCCTGCCACGGCATGCGCCTGCTGCGCCTGGGCGACCGGCAGAAGGACCTGCTCCGCTCGGTCGAGGGCGTGCAGTTCACCGAGCTTCCCGACGCCGAGGAGTGCTGCGGCTTCGGCGGCACCTTCTCGTTCAAGGTGCCGGAGGTTTCTGCGGCGATGGCCGAGGAGAAGATCGACAATATCGTCGCCACCGGCGCGGGACTGTGCACCGGCGGCGACGCCTCCTGCCTCATGCACCTGGGCGGGGCCATGTCCCGCCGCGGTACCGGGGTGAAGACCGTGCACTTCGCCGAGATTCTGGCCGCCACCCGCGAGAACCCGCTCGACATCTCCGGCCCTGTGGAGTTGTCCATTCCCGCCACCACTCGAGGAGGTACCCGATGACCCACACACCACTGGGCATGCCGACCGTCCGCCCCGCCTACGGCCAGGGAAACCTGCACGCCGACATCGCCTTCCCCGAGGCCGCCAAGACCCAGCTGGGCAATGACCAGATGCGGGCGAATATCCGCCACGCCACCCACACCATCCGCGGCAAGCGGGGCCGGGTGGTCGGTGAGCTGCCGGACTGGGCGGAACTACGCGACGCCGGTTCCGCGCTCAAACAGCAGGTGATGGCGAACCTGCCGGAACTGCTCGAGGAGTTCGAGCGCAACTTCACCGCCCGCGGCGGCACTGTTCACTGGGCGCGCGACGCCGCGGAGGCCAACCGCATCGTCGGCGAGCTGGTCCAGGCCACCGGCTCGGAGGAGGTCATCAAGATCAAGTCGATGGCCACCCAGGAGATCGACCTGGAGCACCACCTGAACGAGCTCGGCATCACCGCCACCGAGACCGACCTGGCGGAGCTGATCGTCCAGCTCGGGCACGACAAACCCTCCCATATCCTGGTCCCGGCCATCCACCGCAACCGCAACGAGATCCGCGACATTTTCCTGCAGGAGATGCCGGAGGCCGACGAATCGCTGACCTCCGAGCCCCGTGACCTCGCTGAGGCGGCGCGCAGGCACCTGCGGGAGAAGTTCCTGTCCACCTCCGTGGCCGTCTCGGGCGCGAATTTCGGCATCGCCGAGACCGGCACGCTCACGGTCGTGGAGTCCGAGGGCAATGGGCGGATGTGCCTGACCCTGCCGGACACGCTGATCACCGTGATGGGCATCGAGAAGCTCGTGCCCACCTTCGCCGACCTCGAGGTCTTCCTCCAGCTGCTGCCGCGCTCGTCCACCGGCGAGCGGATGAACCCCTACACCTCCATGTGGACCGGGGTGACCCCCGGCGACGGTCCGCAGAACATGCACGTCGTGCTGCTGGACAACGGCCGCTCGGCCGTGCTCGACGATCCGGACGGCCGCTCCGCCCTGCACTGCATCCGCTGCTCGGCGTGCCTGAACGTCTGCCCCGTCTACGAGCAGACCGGCGGGCATGCCTACGGCTCCACCTACCCCGGCCCGATCGGTGCGATCCTCTCCCCGCAGCTGACGGGCATCACCTCCGCGGAGAACGCCTCGCTGCCGTACGCGTCCTCGCTGTGCGGTGCCTGCTACGACGTCTGCCCGGTGAAGATCAACATCCCCGAGATCCTGGTGCACCTGCGCGACGAGGACGTGCGCACCAAACACGGCCAACGCCCCACTGCGGACGCCGAGCCGGCACCGGGGGAGGATCATGGCTCGTACGACTCCGGGAATTCCGAATCCGGGCAGTCCGGCCCCGGTCGGCTGGGCAAGCTCCGGGACAGGCTGCCGCAGGTACCCTCCGAGATGGACGTGATGATGAAGGGGGCGTCGTTCGTGATGTCCTCGGGACGCCGGATGTCCCTGGCCGAACGCGCCCTGCCCCTGGGACGCGTGGTGGCCGGGCGGGACCGCGCCATCGGCTGGCTGCCCGGCATGGCCGGCGGCTGGACCGACGAGCGCGACCTGCCGGCCCCGCCCCGCCAGTCCTTCCGCAACTGGTGGGCCGAGCATTCGGGGGAGACCGAACAGCGCGTGGACCGGGACGGCGGGGCGCGAACGACCCAGGAGGAGAACAAGTGAGCACCGACGCCAAAGCAGAGATCCTGGGCCGACTGCGCAGCGCGCTGAACGACGCCCCAGCCGTGCCCGAGGTCGCACGCACCTACCGGCGGGCCTCGCAACGCGCCGCCGACGAGGTCCTGGCGATGCTCGAGGACCGGCTGGTCGACTACAAGGCCGCGGTCTACCACGAGACCGTCGACACCCTGCCCGGCCGCATCGCCGCCCTGCTGGGGGAGTCCGCCCGCTATGTGGTCCCCGAGGGGCTGGACGCCGCCTGGCTACCGGCGGACACCGCCGCGCGCCGCGCGATCGTCGAGCCCCGCGATGAGCGCGACGGGGCGATCCTCAGCGTGCGCGAACTCAACGCGGTCGACGCCGTGCTCACCTCATCCACCGTCTCCTGCGCGGAGACCGGCACCATCTTCCTCACCGGCCGCCCCGACGAGGGGCGTCGCGCCATCAGCCTGGTCCCGGACCACCACATCTGCGTGGTGCCCGTGGACTCGGTCGTCGAACTCATCCCCGAGGCGCTGGCCCAGGTGGAGCCGACCGCCCCGATCACGATGATCTCCGGGCCGTCGGCGACCTCCGATATCGAGCTCGAGCGGGTCGAAGGGGTGCATGGTCCGAGAAGGCTGGATGTGGTGCTGCTGGGGTAGAGGGGGCGATGTGCGCTGAGGAGCTGTTTCTTCGACGGCGTGCTCGCGGCCCCGAGGTTTCTTGCCGTTCTTATTTCCACGCTCCACTCTGAGAGAGGTGCACCGACGGGGCAGGAGACCATCCCGGTACCAGCTGTGTCGCCCAGAGAATTCTTGAATTATGATCAGAAGCGACCTGATGAATCGGTGACGAGAGGAGGACTGATGTCGGCACCGCTGTTCCGTCCCCAGAGCACTGCTGAGCTGAAAGCGCGCCGAGATGAGCTTCTGGCGAAACTTGCTCCCCGCACCATCCAGGATCTCCTTGCGCTCCAGTCGATCGACTTCCTTGACCTGAATGATGAGGCCATTCTCAACGAGTACATGAGTCTCAGCTACGTTATCGGGGATGAAGCGGCTTGACCCCGGAAGAATTTTCCCGCGAGGTGACTTCCTTCGTGGAGGAGATTCTTCATCTTCTGGAGGCGTGTTTTCCTGACCACGCCGATGTTGAGTTCCCTGTGGTCAATGGAGAGACTTTTCGCGCCTCTGTTTCCATTAGCCTCAGACTGAGCTCTGCCGGCTCGCCCTCGAAGCCGGGAGAACTGGTCATCCGATACAAGATGTCCCTGAACCGATCTCGTACCGAACTGGCGATTCAGGAGAGCAGCTTCCAGATCCGGTATGTGCAGAAAAGAAAAGTACTCCCGGTCGTCCGCTTTGAGTACGAGCGTGAGGCCAGGAACAAGCCGGTTTCCCATATCCACTTTCACTCCGACTCGGTGCCACTTGCATTGCTTCTCCAACGGAATAAGCAGGTGGACAAAGCGTTTCACCAGGCCGACCTCCACTACCCGATGGGAGGGCACCGGTACCGTCTCTGCCTTGAAGATGTAGTCCAGTTGGCCATTGAAGAACTCGGTTTTCTCGGCGAGGCGGATTGGCTGGATCACGTTGAAGAAGGACGTGAAAAGTACCGGATGAAGCAGGAGGGGGCGGTCATCAGGCAGAATCATCAGCTGGCGGCAGAGATTCTCAGCGGACTCGGTTACCCGGTGGGAGAACCTCCCGAAATGACGAAAGAGCTCCCTGGCCCGCTCCACAGCTGGTAGAGACCGGGGCGACTGTGGCAGACGGTCGAAGCTGATGCGGCAGTTCGACTGCAGGAGCGGGAGGCACCCCCATCATCAAAAGTCTGCGGGCTCAATTCTCCCCACATCGGCTCAGCCCCGGTACCGTGAAACCGTGACTGACTCCGTGATTGATCTTTCTGCCCGACGATCCAACCGGAACTGGACGCTGCTCCGCCTGGAGTCCACGGCGCTGAGTGAACCGTTGGCGCGGGAGTTCCTCGTTGATTCCAGTCTGCCGGCTATGCAGGTGGTCGACCTGCTCGCGGTGGGGATGGGATTCACCCCCTCGCCGACGACGGTGCTGGAACTGCGGAGACCCGCCGGTTCATCCCGTTACGCCGCACGAGGTGAGTACCACTTCGACAGTGACAGCCTCTGGGACGTCACCGGCATGGAGTTCTCCGAGGTGCTGCACGGCGCCGAACAGAGCGGTGCTGAACTTAGGCTCGACCTCGTCCCCGCCAAGGGGTGGCGGTTCATCCTGCAGACTCGTACACCCGCCGACACTGAACTCGACGCTGCCGCCGGGCCCTTCAGCCCGGTCGATGAGAGTCTCCCGCTGTTGAGCGGGGACGTGTCGGTGCCGGTCTATGAGGCGGTCACCTGGGCCAGGGCCGGGGAACCGGTTCCGCCGCACCTGCAGATGGCCCTGCTGCGCGATTCCGAGGTCGCGGAGGTGCTCCTGCCCCGCGAGTTCAACGTCCGCGAACGGATCCACAACTATTTCCGCCTGTCCGGCGAGGATCTGGTGTTCCCCTGGTTCGGATTGCTGGAGACCTACGCGTCCCGCTCCCCGTTGCCGGTGGCCGCACTGGAGCTGCTGAACGTCCTGGAGCAGCGCGGCCCGGCGAAGGTCCTGAAAAACGGCCGGCTCTCGCTGCCCGACACCCGGAAAGTGGTGGGCGACAGCGCCTTCTTCGCGGAACAGTGGGCGCAGGTGCCCGCTCCGATCTTCGGGAACCGGGAGCTGCGCAGCGCCGATGACGTCCCCGGTCTACCGGAAGCCCTGGACACGCTCCACGACGTCGGACTGGTTCAGGTGGACGGCCAACGGCTCACGGTGTCGGAGAACCTCCCCGGTGATCAGCCGGAACAGACGCTTGACCGGGACCGCGCGCTGATCGTCGAGCTCTTCATGGCCGACATCACCTCCGGGCGTATCGCCCAGGACTTCGCCACCGGGTACCCGGTCCCGGAGCAGATCCTCAAACCCCGTCCGGACGCCCGCTTCTCCCTGGAACCGGGTCCCGCGGACTTCCGCTTCGACTCCTACACCGACGATCCGGCCGTCAAGAGGCTTCTCGACGCCGTGATGTCCGCCGTCAACCCCTGGGGTTCCCCGCTGGAGGACGACCTCCCGGAGGACGGCTTCGTCATCGGTGACCCCGCCGTGGACGCCCAATTCGATGAAACCGGCTTCTCCGATGAGGTGAATCGGCAGATTCGGCAGTTCCGGGAGATGTTCGTGGGCCCCGACGACGCCGAGGAGGACCCCACACCCCCGGCCACCACCGGCGGCGGGAGCCGGAAACCGCCGCAGGGCTTCATGCCGCTGTTCTCCCAGGCCGAGCAGCTGGACGATTCCGTGCTGCCGGGACGGCGGACCAGCCCGGACAACCACGATCTGGCCGGCGAGGTCGACCACATCGAGTTCGAGATCGCCCTCGACGGCGTCAAACCCCGCGTCAGTCGGGTGATGCAGCTGCCGGTCGCCCTCGACGGTGACCGCGCCATGCAGTTGATCATCGTCTTGTTCGGGTGGGAGCTGAGCCACCTGTACGACTTCTCCCTGCCCAAGCCCGGTGCCCGCAACAGCAACGACAGGTTCGCGCTGTACCCGGACCTCCCGGAATTCGAACCCGTCCTTGACTACCTCTGGGCCAAGGATGTGGAGCTGGGGCAGGTGCTCACGCCGGGCGGGCCGACCGTACGGCTGGCGTACGACTACGGTGACGGCTGGATCATGCGGCTGAAGCCACGCAAGATCGTGACCCGGCAGGCCGGTTCCCATATTGTGCGCGCGAGCAAGGCCTGCCCACCGGAGGACGTCGGGGGTCCCGGCGGTTACGAGCTGATCCGCGAGATCCTGGCCCAGGGCCCGGAGAAGGCGGCAGCAGCGGATCCGTGGCTGGATCTCGACTGGGCGCAGGAGCTGGCGGAGATCTGGCAGGGACTGGACGTTGATGCGCCACAGTTCGGACCGGGGACCTATCCGCTGCGGCTGGAGGAGCTGTAGGGCCTCGGAGCTTTACCCCTGTGCGGCCGCCTGCACCGCAGCACTGACCGCCGGGGCCACCCGCGGATCCAGCGGGGAGGGCACGATCCGCCCGGCGTCGAGATCTTCTGCGGCGATCTCCGCGATGGCGCGGGAGGCCGCCAGCTTCATCTCCGGGGTGATCGCCGTGGCGTTCGCCGCGAGGGCGCCGTGGAAGATGCCCGGGAAGGCCAGGACATTGTTGATCTGGTTCGGCAGGTCGCTGCGGCCGGTGGCCACGATGGCACCGTAGCGGCGGGACAGCCCGGGGTCGATCTCCGGGGTCGGGTTGGCCAGGGTGAACAGGATCGGCTCCGGTGCCATCAGCTTCAGTGCCTCCTCGCCGATGCTGCCGCCGGAGACGCCGATGAAGGTGTCGGCGCCGGTGAAGGCCTCGTTGACGCCGCCGGTGACCCCGCGCGGGTTGGTCTTGGCCGCCAGCTCCTGCTTGACCGGGGTGAGATCGCCGCGGTCGGCGTGGATGACGCCGCGGGAGTCGAGGACCACAATGTCGCGGGCGCCGGCGTCGAGAAGCATGTCCACGGCAGCCACGCCCGCGGCGCCGGCGCCGGAGATCACGATGCGCAGCTCGGCGAGCTCCCGCTGCAGCAGCGCGACGGCGTTGCGCAGGGCGGCGAGGATGACCACGGCGGTGCCGTGCTGGTCGTCGTGCATGACGGGGATGTTCAGCCGTTCGATCAGCTTGCGCTCGACCTCGAAGCAGCGCGGGGCGGAGATGTCCTCGAGGTTGATGCCGCCGAAGGAGGGTGCCAGCGCCGCGATCGTGTCCACGAGCTCGTCGACGTCGCGGACGTCGAGCACCAGCGGCACCGCCTTCAGACCGGCGAAGGAGCTGAACAGCTGGGCCTTGCCCTCCATGACCGGGAGGGAGGCCTGCGGGCCGATGTCGCCGAGTCCCAGCACCGCGCTGCCGTCGGAGATGATCGCGACGGTGTCGCCGATTCCGGTGTGGGTCCGGGCCACGGCGGGTTCCTCGGCGATCGCCTGGCAGACGGTGGCCACTCCCGGGGTGTACGCCAGCGAGAGGTCGCGCATGGTCCCCAGGGGGCGTGCCGAGGCGATCGAGAGCTTGCCTCCCTCGTGGGCGGCGAAGATCTCTTCGTCGGTCAGTGCTCGGGCGGTCTGGGTTTCGAGAGTGGTCATAGGATCAGCCTTGCGCGTCAGTCGGTTTATGGAACAAACGAATAACATACAGGCACTCGGCTGTTCTCTAGGTGAAATGATTGTGCGGTTAGCGAACTTTTTGCTGATCAGCGAGGATAACTTTGCAAAGGTTAGCTTTGCATGAATAAAAATCTGAGCAGCCACTACGTGGGGCGAGGGTGAAAATGGGGGAGGGGGCCGGGTTTTTCGGTGGATCAGTTGGGTTCACCCCTGGGGTTCGGCTTTGTCTGGTGCGCGGGTCGTCTCCGGCGCGGCCGCCGTGGCGCGGCAGGGGCTGATAGATGGGGGCTGGCGATTTTTTAGTGATTTGGAACACAAATAATCACGTACCCACTAGGGTGACAATCACCGGCCCAGGCCGGTCCCAACTGAATACCGAGGTCGTCTGACGGCAAGCCCCAGCACCACGTCCGTACCCCCGACACTCGCGCACCCGCGAGAGTTAGGCCTCCACCATGGACACCACCATTTTTGAGCACCACGAGTCCAGTATCCGCGGCTACTGCCGCAACTTTCCGACGGTGTTCGCGTCGGCCTCCAACGCGCGCCAGACCGCGGAGGACGGCACCTCGTACATCGACTTCTTCTCCGGCGCCGGAGTGCTGAATTTCGGGCACAACAACCCGCGGATGAAGGAGGCGATGATCGAGTTCCTCCAGTCCGACGGCGTCGCCCACAGCCTGGACACCTACACCACCACCAAACGCGACTTCATCCAACGTTTCCACGAGGTGGTGCTCGCCCCCCGCGGCATGGACCACCGTCTGCAGTTCATGGGCCCCACCGGATCCAACGCCGTCGAGGCCGCCCTGAAACTGGCGCGCCTGAGCACCGGGCGCCGCGAGATTGTGGCCTTCAGCCACGGCTTCCACGGCATGACCCTCGGTTCCCTGGCCGCCACCGCCAACCACGCCTTCCGCCAGTGGGCGGGCGTGCCCCTGACCGACGTCGTGCGCCTGCCTTTCGAGACCGCGCCCGGCGGCCGCACGGCCATCGCCGAGTACGCGGCGTCGCTGCGCGACACCTCCAGCGGCAACACCCCGCCCGCCGCGTTCCTCGTCGAGCCGGTCCAGGCGGAGGGCGGCGTCAACGTGGCCAGCCGCGAGTGGCTGCACGAGGTGCAGGACCTCGCCCGCGAGGTCGGGGCACTGTTCATCATCGACGACATCCAGGCCGGCATCGGCCGTACCGGCAGCTACTTCTCCTTCGATGACATGGACCTGGATCCCGACATCATCACCCTCGCCAAGGGGCTCGGCGGCTTCGGCACCCCGATCGCGATGAACCTCAACAAACCGGCCGTCGACGACAACTGGTCCCCCGGGGCGCACACCGGCACCTTCCGCGGGCAGGGGCTGTCGTTCATCGCCGGCACCGTCGCGCTGGGCTACTTCACCGACGAGGCCTTCCTGGCAGGGGTGCGGGACAAGGGGCAGGTGATGCGCGAGCGCCTCGAGCGCATCGCCGCCGACCATCCGGACCGGGACTGGGAGGTCCGCGGACGCGGGATGATGCAGGCGCTGGACACCGGCGACGGCGCCTTCGCCAAGCAGGTGCAGGCCGAGGCGTTCGACCGCGGCCTGCTGATCGGCCCCTGTGGCACGGGCGGGCAGGTGATCAAGCTGATCCCGCCGCTGACCATCGGCGAGGACGACCTGGCCGAGGGACTCGACCTGTTCGAGCAGGCCATCCGCGCCGCCCAGGCGGTGACCTGATGCGCTACCGCGATGACATGACATTCCCGGCCCACGAGTACGAGCGGCGGCTGCGGGAGCTGCGCGGGCGGATGGCGGAGCGCAGGCTCGACGCCGTGGTCATCTCCGACCCGGAGAACCTCATGTACCTGACGGACTACCAGACCACCGGGTACAGCTTCTTCCAGGCCTTGGTGGTCCCGCTGGACGACGAACCCGTGATGGTCACCCGGGCGCTGGAGGAGTCCAACGTCATCCACCGCACCTGGGTCGAACGGTCCCGCCCGTACCCCGACAACGGCGACGCCATCCGCGAACTGGTGAAGGTGCTCAAGGACCTGGGTCTGGGCGGGGCCCGGGTCGGATTCGAGCGCAACAGCTACTATTTCCCCGCCTACCAGCAGGACCGGCTGCACGACGCCTACGGCAACGGGCTCGTCGACTGCTTCGGAATCATCGAGGAGGGCCGCATCCGCAAGTCCGATGTGGAGATCGAGGTGATGCGCCGGGCGGCGGCAGCGGCCGAGGCCGGGATGACCGCGGGCCTGGAGACGGCCGTGGCCGGCGCCACCGAGAACGACGTCGCCGCCGCGATCTCCGCCGCCATGTTCCGCGCCGGCGGCGAGTTCCCCTCGGTCATGCCCTATGTGGCCTCCGGCCCGCGCTCGATGATCGGGCACTGCACCTGGGAGGGCCGCACCATCAGACCGGGGGAGCACGTCTTCCTTGAGGTCGGCGGCTGCTACCGCCGCTACCACACCGCGATGATGCGCACCGCGGTCAATGGCCACCTGACCGACTCCATGTACCGGGCCCAGGAGACGATGAAGTACGCGCTCGCCGAACTGCGCCGCACGCTGCGACCGGGCATGACGGTCGGGGAGGTCGACGACCTGGCCCGCGGCATCATCGACGGCAACGACGTCGGCGCCCGCCTGGTGACCCGCGCGGGCTACTCGATCGGGATCGCCTTCCCGCCGAGCTGGGACGAGGGCTACATCCTCTCGCTGATGTCGGGAGATCCCACCCCGCTTGAGCCGGGCATGACCTTCCACATCCTGCCCTGGATGTGGGGGGTCGACGGGGACAAGACCGTCGGCATCTCCGACACCGTCCGCATCACCGATGACGGCTGCGAGTCCTTCTTCACCCTGGACGAGGACTTCGTCGTCCATGAGGATCCCGCCGGGAGAACCCCTGCCACCGACGCCACCCGAACCGCTGTGAGCGGCTGAGAGGAGCACAGCCATGACCATGCTGAAAGCCATCGACCCCACCACCGGCCGGGTGGCGCGCGAGATGCCCGCCGCAACATCAGACGAGATCACCGCGATTCTCGACCGGGCCCGGAACGCCTTCGAAACCTGGCGCACCACGGGCTTCGGCGAACGCGCGGAGGTGCTGCGGGCCGTGGCCGCCCACCTGCGCGAGCACACCGATGAACTCGCGCCGCTGATGACCGAGGAGATGGGCAAACCCATCAGCGAGGCCCGCGGCGAGGTGGGCAAGGCCGCGTGGGCCGCCGAGCACTACGCCGACCACGCCGAGGCGTACCTGGCCGACGAACACATCGCCTCCGACGCCACCTCGTCCTATGTGCAGTACCTGCCGCTGGGGCCGGTCCTGGGGATCCTGCCGTGGAACGCCCCGTTCTGGCTCGCGTTCCGCTTCTGCGCCCCGGCCCTGATGGCCGGCAACACCTGCGTGATGAAGCACGATCCGCACGTGCCCGGCTGCGCGGCGGCGATCGAGGAGGCGTTCCGGGCCGTCGGCGCACCCGAGGGCATCTTCCAGACCCTGCCGGCCGCCACCGAGGACGTGGAGCAGGTGATCCGCGACCCGAGGATCCGCGCGGTCTCCTTCACCGGCTCCGACCGGGCCGGATCGAAGGTGGCCGCGGCCGCGGCGAGCGAGATCAAGCCCGCGGTCCTCGAGCTCGGCGGCTCCGACCCCTGCATCGTGCTGGCCGACGCCGACCTGGAGAAGGCCGCGGAGGTCACGGCACTGTCGCGGATCATCAACGCCGGGCAGTCCTGCATCGCCGCCAAACGGGTGGTCGTGGAACGCAGCGTGCACGACGAGTTCGTGGACCTGCTGGCCGGACACCTGCGCGACCTCACGGTCGGCGACCCCCGCGAGGAATCCACCCAGGTCGGCCCAATCGCCCGGGAGGAGCTGCGCGAGAACCTCCACCGCCAGGTCACCTCGAGCATCGAGGCCGGCGCCACCTGTGTGCTGGGAGGCGAGCTGCCGGACGGCGACGGCTACTTCTACCCCGTCACCCTGCTCACCGATGTCGAGCCCGGGATGACCACCTGTACGGAGGAAACCTTCGGGCCGGTCGCCGTGGTGGTCGCCGCCGACGACGCCGAGGACGCGCTGGAGATCGCCAACGACACCCCGTACGGGCTGGGGGCGAGCGTATGGACCTCCACTGAGCGCGGTGAGGCCATGGCCCGGCGCATCGAGGCCGGCCAGGTCTCGATCAACGGGATCGTCAAGACCGATCCCCGGCTGCCCTCGGGCGGCGTCAAGCGCTCCGGCTACGGTCGGGAACTGGGGCCGCACGGCATCCGCGAGTTCGTCAACGCCCAGCAGGTCTGGGTCGGCCCCGTGCGGTCCTGAAGGCCGCGGCCGCCGGGTCGCAACCCCGGGGGCGGTGCCCTGGGCACCTCCACCCCGGGGTCACGGGCCTAGAGCTGCGTGACTCCGATGGTGTGGTCGGTGGTGAACTCCTCGATGGCCCATTCGCCGTTGAAGCGGCCGAGACCGGAGTTGCGCTCACCGCCGAAGGCGACGTGGGCCTCGTCCTGGACGGTCATCTCATTGATGAAGGTCATGCCGGCCTGGACCTGCTGCGCGAACTGCAGCCCGCGGCCGAGATCCTGGGTGAACACCGAGCTGCTGAGGCCGAACTCGTGGTCGTTGGCCAGTGCGAGGGCATGCTCCTCGTCCTCGGCGCGCAGGACGGCGACCAGGGGGCCGAAGATCTCCTCCCGGGCGATCTCCATGTCGGGGGTGACGTCGGCGAAGACGTGGGGCGGGACCACGCGGCCCTCGATCTCGCCGTCGAGGACGACGCGCGCCCCGGCCTCCCGGGCCCAGTTGATCTTGTCCTTCAGTCCGTCGAGCTGGGAGTCATTGACCACCGGGCCGACCAGGGTGCCCTCCTGCGCGGGGTCGCCGTAGGAGACGTTCTTCGCCGCCTCCGCGAAGCGGTCGACGAACTCGTCGTAGACGGGGGCCTGGACGATGATGCGGTTGACCGCCATGCAGATCTGGCCGGAGTGGAGGAAGGTGCCGGTGACGGCCTGCTCCACGGCGGCGTCGAGGTCGGCGTCGTCAAGCACCACCAGCGGGGCATTGCCGCCGAGCTCGAGGGCCACCTTCTTCAGGTGATCGCCGCCGGTGGCGAGGGAACCGACGTGCTTGCCCACCGGGGTGGAGCCGGTGAAGGAGATCAGCCGCGGGACCGGGTGGGCGACGAAGTCATCGCCGATCTCCGAACCGGCGCCGACGACGACGGACAGCACTCCGGCGGGCAGGCCGGCCTCCTCGAAGATCCGGGCGAGCAGCAGGCCACCGGTGACCGGGGTGTCGCTGGCGGGCTTGATCACCACGGCGTTGCCCAGCGCCAGGGCGGGGGCGACGGAGCGCTGGGACAGGTGCAGCGGGAAGTTCCACGGGCTGATCACCCCGACCACTCCGACCGGCTTCTTGTAGACGCGCATCTCGCGGTTGGGGGTGTTGGAGTCGAAGAGTCGGCCGTGGACCCGGGAGGGGAAGGAGGCTGCCTCGCGGGTGATGCCGAGCGCGAGGGAGACCTCGATATTGGCCTTCAGGACGGTGGAACCGCCCTCCCTGACCAGCCAGTCGACGATCTCGCCGCGGCGTTCCTGCAGGATTTCCGCGGCCCGGCGCAGCACGCCCGCGCGCTTGTTCGGGGCAGTGGCGGCCCATTCTCGCTGGGCCTGCTCGGCCGTCCGGTACGCCTCGTCCAGGTCCTCCTTCGAGGCCTGCCGGATCGTGGCGACCGTGGTGTCGTCAAACGGATTCGTGTCGGTCAGGACGCGCTCGGAACGGCCCTCCCGCCACTGTCCGGCGATGAACTGGCGGTCGACCGGCTGGTCGGCGAAGCTGGCGGTGGTCTCGGAGGTGGCGGTGGTGGTCATGGGGGAACTCCTGACTGATCGCTGTGGTGGTGTGGGGCCGCGACGGTCCGGCCGCGGGTCTCGCACGGAGATCTGCGCCCCAGGGTAAGCCAGGTCGCCGGGTTGTCGGGCGGCCTTGACGAAAACCCCGGCCCGGCCTCCCGGTGGCGGCTACGGTGAGGTGTCATGAACCTGCTCATCACGGCGATCACTCCGTTGATCTGGGGCACCACCTACTACGTGACCACCGAGTTCCTCCCCGCCGACCGCCCGTTGCTCGCCGGTTTCCTCCGCGCCTTCCCGGCCGGGCTGATCCTGCTCGCCTGGTTCCGGGTACTGCCGACCGGGCAGTGGTGGTGGAAGTCGATAGTGCTGGGAGTGCTGAATATCGGCGCGTTCTTCGCCTTCCTGTTCTGGGCGGCGTTCCTGCTGCCCGGCGGGGTGGCGGCGGTGATCACCAACACGGCTCCGCTGTGGGTGATCGCGTTGTCGCCGGCGCTGCTGGGGACGCAGGTCCGTGGGCTCCAGCTCATCGCGGCGGCGGTCGCGATCGCCGGTGTCGCGGCCCTGGTCATCGGCCCCGGCGTGCAGCTGAATGTGCAGGGTATCGCCGTGGGGTTGGCCGGCGCGCTGTGCATGGCGCTGGGTGTGGTGCTGACCAAGCGTTTCGGCCGCCCCGAGGGGGTACCGGGGCTCGCGGTCACCGGTTGGCAGCTGATGTTCGGCGGGCTGTTCCTGCTGCCGTTCCTCCTGTTCATCGAGGGGCTGCCCGGACAGCTGAGCACCACGAACCTGCTGGGTTTCGTCTACATGTTCACCCTCAACGGGGCGGTGGCCTACGGGCTCTGGTTCCGCGGGATCTCGCTTCTCGACGCCGTGAGCGTCGCCATGCTGGGCATCCTCAGCCCTGTCACCGCGACGCTGATCGGGGTGTTCCTCAACGGTGAGGTGCTCTCCCCGTTGCAGTGGGCAGGGGGCGCCGCGGTGCTGGCGGCGCTGGTGCTGGCGAATCTGGCGGCGCTGCAGCCCAGACGTGCCCGTTCCCGGGAGGTTCCACATATTCAACCTCCCGGGCAACCGCAACCGACGAGCGTGCCTCAGGAGCGGAGCTGAGACCCGCTGAACCGCCGGGACCCCCAACGGGCGGCCCGGATTTCTCCGCGGTGCCGGCCTGGACCGCAGGAACCTTCGGCTGCCACCTCGTGAGGACCGGACCCACCCCCGCCACCTCCGGGGCGGGGACACCACAGTCTGAAACGGGAGGAGGCCGGTTGTCGGGCACAGCACTCCGTGGTTGAATTGGACGATATAATGTGTCCCAGTTCACAGGGTTAGGAGTTCCGGTGCGCGCCAACCCCTACGTCGAATCCTTCCTCGAACTGTCCGCCAGAGTCCATGACGCCGGTCTGATGCGGCGCCGGTACGGCTTCTACTGGACCAGGATTCTGTTCTGGACCCTGTCCACGGTGGCCATCCTGACCGCGGTGGCCCTGCTCGGGGACAGTTGGTGGCAGCTGATTCTCGCGGCGCTCCTGGGGGTGGTGATGTCCCAGCTCGGATTCCTCAGCCATGAGGCCGCCCACCAGGAGATCTTCCGCAGTCGTGGGTGGAACGAGTGGACCGCCCGCGTCCTGGGCGGGCTGTTCACGGGCCTGAGCTACGGCTGGTGGGTGGACAAGCACGGTCGCCACCACGCCCACCCCAATAAGGAACGCTCTGATCCCGACGTGACCTCGAAGGTGGTGGCGCTCACCCCCGAGAACGCGGACCGGCGCACCGGCCTGTGGGCGCGGCTCACCCGGTACCAGGGCTACTATTTCCTTCCCCTGCTGCTCTTCGAGGGATTCTCCCTGCACATCGCCTCCGCCAGGAATGTCCTCACGGCCAAGCAGATCAGGCACCGGTGGGTCGAGATCCTCTTCATCGGCATCAGGCTGATCGGCTACCCCGTGTTCCTGTTCCTCGTCCTGCCCTTCGGGCTGGCGCTGGCATTCATCGTGGTCCAGGTGATCGTGTTCGGATTCCTGCTCGGAGGGGCGTTCGCCACCAACCACATCGGGATGCCGACCGTCCCCCACGACGCGAAGATCGACTTCCTGCGCCGCCAGGTGCGCATGTCCCGCAATATCCGCGGCGGCCGACTGGTGCACTTTCTCATGGGCGGACTCCAGTACCAGGTCGAACACCACCTGTTCCCCAAAACACCCCGCCCGAATCTCCCGGCGCTCCAGCAACTCGTCCGCGAGCACTGCGCCCGCCACGACATCCACTACACCGAGACAACCCTGCGCGGGGCCTACGGCACCATCATCGCCTACCTCAACCAGGTCGGGCTGCGGAACCGGAACCTGTACACCTGCCCGCTGGTCCGCCGGTACCGGGGCTGAGCCCGGGCAACCGCATCCCATGGTCACGGGCCGGAAAGGAAAGGGACGTGAAGGTCACCGTCAACTACGACACCTGCATCGCCTCCGGCAACTGCGGGTACATCGCGCCGAATGTCTTCCGGAATCTGGATGAACACGGCGGCTTCGTCAGCCTGATCAACGAACATCCCCCGGAGTCGGAATGGCCCGGTGCCCGGCGGGCGGAACGGCTCTGCCCCTCGGCGACCATCCGCACGGAAGGCGAGGTGGGACCGGATGACACTGCTGATCCGGGTTAGGGCCCGGTGGGGAGTCCACCGGAACCACCGGCGGGTGTGCTGCCGGGAAAGCTTCTGACAATCACCCGTGCCATCCCGGCGGGTGCCACCCTTCTCCAGGAGAGACCGCGATGACCCCTCCGAACGGTCCCCAGCAGGATTCCCCCTCCGCCGGGAAGGAGACCGTTCCGGTCGCCGCGCCCTGGTCCGACACGCTGGGGCAGACGGCCTCCCGTTGCGCCCAGATCCTGCTCGTCGCCGCCGTGTTCGTCGGCGTGGTGTGGCTCCTGCTGCGCGTCTCGGTGGTGGTGATCGCCGCGCTCGTGGCACTGATTCTCGCGTCCGCGGTCTACCCGCTGGTGAAGTGGCTGACGCGCAAGGGCTGGTCCAGCCTCCTGGCCACCGGGGCGGCGTTCGTGGGCATCCTCGCTCTGCTGAGTGGGGTGGTCACCGGAATCGTCTTCGCCGTGCGGAGCGAATGGGACGAGTTGTCCGCCTCCGCCGTGGAGGGCTGGCAGGAGTTGCAGCGCTTCCTCATGGCCGGCCCGCTGCCCGTCGACACCGCGGCCGTCGACGCCGCGCTCCAACGGGCCACCGGGCTCGTCACCAGCGGCACCTTCGTGGACAGTGCCCTGACCGGGATCACCGCGGCCACGGAATTCGTCACCGGCGCGGTGCTCATGATCGTCATCCTGTTCTTCTTCCTGAAGGACGGGCCGAAGATGTGGAACTTCACGCTGCGCTGGTTCCGTGGTGAGACCCGCGCCCGGCTCGCGGAATCCGGGGATCGCACCATCCAGATCCTCGGCGGCTACGTGCGCGGCACCGCCATCATCGCCGCGGTCGACGCCGTGTTCATCGGCATCCCGCTGGCCCTGCTCGGGGTGCCGCTGGCCCTGCCCCTGGCCGTCATCGTGTTCGTCGGCGGCTTCCTGCCAATCGTCGGGGCCACCATCGCGGGTGTGCTGGCCGCCCTGGTGGCGCTGGTGACCAACGGGCTCGTGGTCGCGCTGATCGTCGTCGCCATCGTCATCGCGGTCAACCAGATCGAGGGCGACCTGCTCCAGCCGGTCGTGATGGGACGGACGCTGAGCCTGCACGCGGTCGTCGTGCTGCTGGCGCTGTCGGTCGGCACAATCGTCGGCGGCATCTTCGGCGCCATCCTCGCGGTACCGCTGACCGCGGTGGCGTGGGCGGTGATCCAGGTGTGGACCGACGCCTACCAGATCGGCGACGACCCCGTCCTGGGGGAGGATCCCCTCGACCCCAAGGACCGGGTGGAATCGAAGGCGAGCATGGCCGAACGGTGGAAGTACCAGCAGATGCGCTACCAGCGGCGTTTCAACCGGAAACGCCAGCCGGCGCGGAAGGACGCGGCCGGCAGGGGGGGAAGAGGCTGACGGGCGGAGGAAGGGGCTGCACCGGCGGGAGTGAGTGTTCGGTCGGTTCCTGGGGGTCGGTTCGTGGAATAGGAACTGGTGGGAACAACGGCCTGGGCGGGAACCGGCGGTCCACTTGCCGAATCCAATTGATGAGCGCCGCCGAGGGGGTGGGTCTCGCGCGGCACCAAAATTCAATACCTGTTGACCTGAACCATCGCTGGGGTTGACTGATTTCTCGACCAGGCGGAGAGAAATCCTGAGACGCCTCAAACGTCATGCGAGAAGTGACGATCCGGGGACTGTCCTCAAGGAGGGTTCCGATCACCCGCGGTTGTGGCTGGGGGAGCGGTACACCACCATTCCCCGTCACGCGGAGATCGACAATATTGTCGCTGAAGCGATCTACAAGCAATCGGGGATGAAAAGGCGGCCTGCACGATCCGTGCGCACCTGAAGGATGGCGGGCGGTCACCGTCGACGAGGTAGCGGGATTGATCCCCCAGGCTCGGCGGCTCGACCAGATTCCCGCCATGGTTCACGACGCCCCGGCCCTGTTTCCCGAGCTGGAAACCGACCCCGGGAACGGCCGCGGACGCGCGTGAGCTCAGCAGGAAGTCGAAGCAACTTCCGGAGAAGGCGTCGGAGGCGATGCGCCACGCTGCCCATGACTTCTCCGACAGTGGTCTCACTGGTCTCACCTACCGCGGCATCGGTGAGATCCTCGACGTCAGCTTTCAACGGGCGCAGAAGCTGGCGACGGCGGGCTCATAGGCTGACGCCACTTCGCCTCGCGGTGTCCGCCGACTATCCCCAGAAGATGGGGTCGGCCCTGCTGTCCAGGAAGTCGAGGATCTCCTGCACGTGCGGGGTGGCGGGGAAGTCCCGGTAGAGGTGGAACTTCAGGTTCCGGTCCCGCCAGTACAGGGTCCAGTCACCGGTGGTGCCCGTGTAGCGCAGGCGGGCGACCGGCGTGCCCGTCCACTCGTTCTCATCGTGGAAGGAGGGGTGTGACTCCACGATGGTGATGCGGTGGCCGTCGACCTCCGCCTCCACGCGCACCTGGTCGCGCACGTGTTCCGGTACCTGATTCTCGGCCCAACGGACGACGCGGGCACGGTCCAGTTCGGGAATCGCCATGCCGCGATCGTACCCAGGATTCGGCGGCCCGACGTGACGGGGGTGTGGCGCCCCGCTCCCGGGGGCGCCCGGCGGCGGGCGCCGCGCGGCGTCGATCAGCGGGGCCTGGCGTACCGGCAGGAAGCGCCGGTGGGGGGCGGAACCTCTCGCGTGGCTATTCGGCCGGCTCCTGCGACCGTGGCGCCCCCGGCCGGGGGAACGGGGTGGCACGGTAGTTCTCCAGCAGTTCATGACCGTTGGCGCCCAGGATGGTGGGCGCGCCGCGACCGGCCGGCTGGGTGGGGTCGGTCAGCGTGGTCGTCGTGCCGTGGGAGAGCACGTGCTCGCCGGGGGAGAGCTGGCGCAGCGCCACGCCGATGATGCGGTCGGGGTGTTCGAAGACGGCCTCGCCGTAGATGAGCGGATCGTGCTGCCCGTCGTCGCCGACCAGGATCCACTGGATGTCCGGGTACTCGATGAACAGGTTCCGCAGCTGCACCTTCTTGTGCTCCTGCCCGGAACGGAACAGGCCGGTCGGCGTCGGGCCCCAGTCCGTCAGCAGGAGCGGCCCCTTCGGCAGGTCGTGTTTGCGCAGGAAGTCGACCAGCGTTTCATAGGTGTTCCAGGCGCCGGTGGACAGGTAGAACACCGGGGCATCCGGGTGGTCGTGGAGCAGCTCACGGTAGAACTCGTTCATGCCCGGTACCGGCTTGCGCTGGTCGGTGTGACGGACCCAGGAGTTCCAGGCGGCCAGCAGGGCACGCGGCAGCCAGGTGACCAGCACGGTGTCATCGATATCGGAAATCAGGCCGATCTTCGCGCCGGGCGCGGTGACGAGCACCTCGGCCTGCTGCGGCTCGGCACCCTCCGCTTCGATGGTGACCTCCCGCCAGCCCGGCTCCAGGCCGTGATCCTCGACGAGGACGTCGATGTAGCCGCCTGCGTTGGTGGTGGTGTGTACGGTCCGGGCGCCGGCGCGGACGGTGACGGGGAGGTCGCCGACCTGGACGGTGAAGAACTGCCGCCAGCCGCGCTGGGCCTCCTCCGAGACGTGGCGGGCCTGCCGGCGGATATCCGGCAGGTTCCCGGGGATGGCCGGCGACGGGCCGTCACCGTTTTCTCTGTTGGCCGGGTCGTGTGGGTCGTGAGGGTCGGCCATGAGCACCCGGCCGAGGACGTGGATCCGTTCCGGGGAGCCGTAACCACGGAAGCCGGTGATCGCCGGCCGCCATCCCGCTTCGGTCTTGCGGCGCAGGCCCGCACGGTTGATGCTGTGTTCCGCCTTGCGCACGAAGTCTGCGATCGCCATGGCAGCGAGGATACTGGTGCAGTGGTCGGTTGGCTGCCGCAGCCGGGTTCGAACGGGCGGTTGCCGTGTCCGCGGCTTCGCTACACTCGTGCCCATGAGCACCGCCTACGAATCCATTCCCGGTGTCGGCCGACCCGCCCGTGAAGCGCTGCGGGCCGCCGGATACCCCGACCTGGAGTCCCTGGACGGCGTCGACTATGCCGACCTGGCGGCGTTGCACGGAGTCGGCAAGCGCGGTCTGGAGCGCCTCCACGCGGCACTGCTCGAGCAGGGAATGGGCCTGACCGGCGAGGTGCCGGATCCCGAGCCACGCCACGCCACCTTTACCAGCGGCCACACCGGTGAGTACGCCGAGGACATCAAGACCAGGCCCACGGAACGGAGCGCGGCCCGGTACGTCGAGGAGCTCGACACCCCGCGCCGGGTGGAGCACGGTCGCCTGCTGCTGGAGATCTTCGGACGCGTCACCGGCGAGGAACCGGTGATGTGGGGGCCGTCGATGATCGGATACGGGCAGGTGCACTACCGGTACGACACGGGCCGGGAGGGCGACACGTTCCGGGTCGGGTTCTCGCCGCGGAAGGAGAAGATCTCCCTGTACGGACTGACGGGGCTGCCGGAGTCCGCGGAGCAGCTGGCGCGACTGGGCAAGTACACGACGGGCAAGGCCTGCCTGTACATCAACAAGCCCGAGGACGTTGACCTCGAGGTGCTCGAGGAGATGATCGAGTACGCGTGGAACGCGGAGCCGGGTGGGGGCGCGGGTTAGCGCTGCCCGGGCGTCGGTTTTCCCCGCCGGCCGGCCCGCTCGGCGAACTCGTCGAGCAGTTCCAATACCTCTGGTGCACGCCAGGCGCGCCTCGTCTTTTCCACCTGTGCACTGAGGAGGACGCCGTCAGCTTCCAGTCGTTCAAGTCCCTTGCGGATATTGCTCCCGGCGATATTCAGCTCCGCACTGAGGCCGACGACGTCGACCAGTGGTTGGCGGACCAGGATATCCAGAATCCGCCAATCGACGGCGTCGCTGCGGGCGTGGACCCGGGCGTTCCAACTTTCTCTCACTTCGGCCAGCTCCGTGCCCAGCCACGCCCCCAGCTCGGTGGCCCGGAGCGCGGCGTGCGCCACAAGTCGGACAATCGTGTCGATGTCGCCGTTTCGGTAAGCGTCGAGAGCGGTGAAGTAGGTGTCCGGCTCCTCGAGGATGCCCGCCGACAGCGGCAGGGCACCGTTGACGGTCAGGCCGCGGGCACGCAACAGCGTGTGGATCAATGCCCGGCCGGTTCGCCCGTTACCGTCCACGAAAGGGTGAATTGTCTCGAACTGGGCATGGGCGATCGCGGCATGGGCGAGGACGGGGATGTCGTCCCTCCGCAGCCAGTCCACGAGGTCCGTCATCAGCTCGGGCAGCAGCCTGGGATGCGGAGCGGTGTAGAGCGAGCCGACCGGATGGGTGTCGCTGCCGCCAATCCAGACGGGTTCCTCCCGGTACCGGCCGGCGATCGTTGGCTGGGAACCCTCCATCAGGAGCCGGTGCATGTGCAGGACCGTCTCTTCGTCGGGAATCTCCGAGGTGGTGATCGCCTCGGACATCTGGGCGGTTGCCGCGACGATCAATGCCGCGTTGCCCTGACTGGTGCCCAGGAGCTCGGCCTCCAGCACCTTTCTGGCTGACGAGGTCAGCTGTTCGATTCTGGATGAGGCCACCGACTCACCCCGGAGCAGCAGCGGGGTGAACGGAAGGAGGGTTGCGGCGTGCGTGGCGTCGAAGCGGGTGACCGCGATAGTTGCTTTGTCGACGAGTGCGACCGTTCCGGAGTCCAGATGGACCCTGACGTCGGCGATGGCGGGCACGAGCGCCGAATCGTATTCGGCCGGTTGTTTGCGCTGGGCCCGCGCTGACATGGGAGCGCGCGAAATCCAGGGCAGAGTTTCGTGGGTGATGTTCGGCCATGTCCTCATGCCTGGATTTTAAAGCAGGATCCGCTCCAGAAGAAGATTTCTGTGAATGAATCAAGCTGTAAACGTTCACCTCTGAAGCTCTGATGAACGGATAAACCTTTACCGGGCTCTATCGTGGGCCGGAGCCATGAATACGGTGGAACGTCGAATCCGCCGCCGGAGACTTGTCCGACGAGGGCGCCGAGAAGCGGGCGCAGACCTCCTGAGCTGGGCGCGGGGGTAGGCCAGCACGCAGGCGGACAGCCGAAACGCCGCCGATGTGCTTATGTGGGGTTAATCCAATGTGTGAAAGGACGGATATACCGTGACTGACACGGCCGATCACCCGTACAGCCCCGCCAAGCGCGTGGGAAACCACATCTACGTCTCAGGAGCACTGTCCGTCGACCGCGATTACCAACCGGTCGCCAGCCGGCGGGAGGCGCTCGACGCCGCCCTGGAACGGATGACCGAGCGGCTGGCCACCGCGGGCGGGGAACTCCGGCACGTGGTGAAGCTGACCTACTTCGTCACCGACCTGACTCTCCGGGAGGAGGCGAATCAGCAGTTCCACAACCACTTCAGCGAAGCCCGGCCGGCGAGGACCTTCCTGGAGGTGTCGAGGCTGCCCTACGGTTCCACCGTGGAGATTGACGCCATCGCCTACGTGGGGGAGGACTGAGGCGATCCCGCCCGGGTGGCTTGACCCGGGTGTTGCCCGCCGGTTGAGTGAGGGGAAACATCACAGGCAACGGCGCGGCGAGGAGAGCACATGACCACCGAGACATTTCTGGAACCGGGCAGTCTGGAGGTCCTGCGCTCCCTGGTGGGGGAGAGGCTGCTGGCCTACGGCACCGACCTCGAGCTGGACGACGGCGTCGGGGCCTTCGGTGCCTGGCTGCAGCTCGAGTCCGGCTGGGTCAGCCTCGAGTTCGTCGAGGAGGTCGTGGACTTCGACGCCGCGGACGCCGGCTTCGAGAGCGTCGAATCCGTGCTCACCGTCCACCCGCTCACCTGGGAGTTCCCCGGTGGGGACCCCCAGGAACTGGAGGGCACAATCACGGAAATCGTGCGCGTCCAGGACCGGGTGGTGGCCGTCGAGAAGCCAGCCGAGACCATCGCCTGGGACTGGTGGCGCGACAGCGGTCTGCGCTTCCTCCTGGATTCCGGTTCCGAGCTGCTGATCCACTGCGCGTCGACGATCCGGATCGAGGTGGTCATGCGCGCCGGACCTGCGGGAACGGTCGAACCTGAGCCGATTGCGCGCGGAACCCACCAGTCCGGGGAGAAGCGGCGCTACGAGCACGAGCGGCGGGAAGCGCCGCTGCGGTAGGCCGGCGTGACGTCGCTAAGCGTTCTTCGCCGCCTGTCGGAACGCCGGGTGGTAGCTGACCTCGCCGGTGGGCATCCTGGAATCGCGGATCGGGCGGGCGAAGAAGTTCTCGGCGGGGAATCCGGGGTGCACCAGCTCCTCACCTTGTGTGAAGCCGAATTTGCGGTAGAACTCCGGTTCGCCGAGCGCGACGACCCCGCCCACGCCGCTTTCCCGCAGCTGGTCGAGCGCCCGGGAGACCAGGGCGCTGCCGATGCCCCGGCCCTGGAACTTGGGCTCCACGCTGACGGGGCCGAGGCTGACCCAGCCCTGCGTGCCGTCGCTGATGGTCACGGGCGAGGCCGCGACGTGCCCCACCACGAACGGGCCGTCCACCGCGATGAGGGAAAGTGTGAGGGCGTCCGCGTCCCGGAGGGCCTCGACGATCGCCTGCTCCGAGTAGCCCCGGAGGGAGAGACCCGTGAAGGCTTTGCCGGTGACTTCCCGGATGACGGAAATATCCGCCTCCGTTTCACGACGAATGGTGAATCTGTCCATGCCCGGATTCTATGGGGCGGAAGATGGCTTCGAGCTGTTATGTCCGATCGGGGGTCCGGTGCAGGGGGACGGGTTGCGGGGGAAACACCCTGGGCCCGCGGTCCCGCATACGCACCGGATCGTGGTGGTGCTGCCGCGGTAGTCTCGGCGCGTGAGGGGCTCGCCGACACGAAGGAAGGGTGGTCACTGTGACGGATGGGCAAACCCTGCAGGAGATCGCGCAGGAGCGGGCCGAGAGTCTGCCGGGCGCCGTGCTCGAGCACCCCTTCGGGCCCGGGTACGGCGTCTACAAGGTACGCGGGAAGATGTTCCTCCTGTTGACCAGCGTGCCCGAGCACAGCACCGGGTACGGCGTCCGCGACTCCGAACGCGGACAGCGGGTCATCGTCGTGAAGGCCGAACCGGATGACGCCGAGGCGCTGCGTCGGCAGTACGAGGACATCAGCCCCGGCTACCACATGAACAAGAGGAACTGGATCACCGTGGCGCCGGGGCACTCCATCGGCCGGAAGCTGGTCGAGGAGCTCGTCACCGACTCCTACCGGCTGGTCGTCGCCACGCTGCCGAGGGCGCGCCGGCCGGTCGACCCGGAGACCTACGGCTCGTAGATGTCGATCTCCTCTTCGGTGATCAGGAAGCTCATGAGATCCTCGCCGACGGTCAACGGGCCGTCGTAGTTCTCCCGGGTACGCCGGATCAGCTCCTCCTCGCTGACGCCGGGCGCCTCGGAGGAGGTGCCGTTGACGATGTGGCTGTAGACGGCCATCCGCGGCGCGGTGGTGGTGAAGATCTCCCCGGCCTGCCGCGGGTTGGTGTGGTGGGAGTACACCTGAGGCAGGGCGGTGGTGTCCTCGAACTCGGCGACCTCGTGGATCAGCAGATCCACGCCGGTGCCGTGCGTGATGACGTTCTCGTGCGGGACGGTGTCACCGCTGATCAGCACGGATTTGCCGGCGTAGTCGACGCGGAAGCCGACGGCCGGGTCGATGACGTCGTCGGGGTCGTGCAGCACCTCGAACATGGTGACGGTGACACCGTTCCGGTCGAAGATCACGCCCTCCTCGGGGAACTCGTGGGCCACGATCTCGGTGGTGTCCCGCTCGACCTCGCCGTCGGCGACGCGGACGTCGATGTCGTCGGCGTGGGCGAGCCGCAGGCCCGCGACGAGATCCTCGACACCGGTGGGGCCGTAGACGTCGAAGGTGCCCTCGCGGCCGCCGAAGGCGGGGACGAAGCCGGTCAGCCACAGATCAGCCAGGCCATTGACGTGGTCGGAGTGGAAGTGGGTGATGAAGACCCCGTCGATCTCACCCATGGGGACCCCGGCCTGGGTCATGCGCACCGGGCCACCGCGGCCGGCGTCGAAGACCAGGTTGAGACCTCCGGCCTGGACCAGGGTGGACATGCCGTACCGCTCGTCATTGGGGACCGGGCTGCCGGTGCCCAACAGCGTCACGCGCATCTCATCGTCGGCGAGTGCCTCGGTGGCGGGGTGGGTGCTCGGCTCATGTTTGTAGGCGGCATCCTCCGTGGCCTCGGCCGCGACGGTCTCGGTGACCGTGGTCCGGGCGGCGGTTTCCTGGGAATCGGCTGCGGCGCAGCCCGTGATCACCAGGGTCGAACTCGCCAGCAGGGCGAGCAGTCCGCTCTTACGCCCGATCGTCGTCCTCATGTTTGTCCGCCTTTCCAGGACCGTGTACGCATGCTGATGTGCGCTGTGTGAACAATATGTCACAAAGCGCACTCAATGTTTGTATACGAGATCACACGGAAGGTCCAATATGAGGTGCCCCGTGGTTTTCACCCGCTGTCGCAAGGTGTGGTGTTCGCGCGGATCTGTGCAGGTGGAAGGTGAAAAAGGAAATGACCCGCCCTCCCTCAGGGGAGCGCGGGTCACGTGCGTTATGGAGCGCGGGTTCCTCAGCCGATGACACCGAGCAGGTCGGTGCAGGCCTTCTCGCAACGGCGGCAGGCCTCGGCGCAGATCTTGCAGTGCTCGTGGTGGTCGGCGTGGCTCTCGCAGTCCTCCGCACAGGCGATGCAGGCCTTGCGGCAGGCGGTGAGCAGTTCCTTGACCACCTCGATATTGCTGCCGGTACGGCGGCTGAGCACGGTTGCCGTGGTGACGCAGATGTCGGCGCAGTCGAGGTCGGTGCGGATGCAGTCGCGCAGGTCAGAGACGGAGTCCTCGCCCAGACAGGCGTCGGCGCAGGAGGTGCAGGTCTGGACGCAGGCCAGGCAGGCGTCGATCGCCTCGGCGAGGTGGTTGACCTTCAGATCTTCGGTGGGGTTGGGGTGGGCCTTGATCATTGCGGCGGTGGTGCTCATGGTCGATCCTTTCTCTCGGAGTCAGGTCGTGCCCCCGAGCGTAGCCACGTACCGGGTCACTTCACACCCCGTTCCTGGAACCGGTACGGAACCGTCACGCGGCGTCGGTACGGTGCGTTGTTGAGCCCGGGATCAGGGCACCGGACAGACGCCGTACACGCCGCTATGCTCGGAGGTGACACGCCCGATACGTCGAGTAGTCGATCCCTCGAGCAGGGGAGTCGTCGGAGAGGTGGTTGACCCCATGCCCCCGGAGAAGAAAACCCTCATTCCCCGGCCGGTCACGCCCCGCGCGCACGGTCTCGTGGACTACGCGTTGCTCGGCGTCTGGGCCGGGGTCCCCCGGTTGCTGGGACTCCCGCGCCGGGTCCGGACCGTCTTCCAGGTCATGGGGCTCGCCCAGGTCGGTCTGAACGCGGTGACCGACCAGCCGTACGCGTTACGCCGGCTGGTGCCGTTCCGTGTGCACGGCGAGATCGAGAAGTACAGCGGGCCCCTCTACATCGTGTTGCCGCTGGTCGTCGGTGCCTGGCGTGATCCCCGTTCGCGTGCCTTCCACCTGGTCTTCGGTGCGGTGCTGTTGACCAACTTCAACCTCACCAACTGGTGGGATTCGCCCACCGAGAGCTGACCACGGCCTCCTGCTCCCTGCTGATGCGGCGGGACGCCTGGTGACATGAAATAAGGGCGGCACCTGCCGCCCTTATTTCACTGGAACGCGCGTTCCGGTCACAGGTCTGCCGTCAGGCAGACGGTCAGACCCGGTGCCGGCTCGGCGCGTCGGCACGGCCCCCGGAGGAGTTCTCCGCCGTGTCCTCGGAGACCTCTTCCGCGAGTTCCGGGGTGTCCTCCGGGTTCTCGACGGCGGTGTTGCCCTTCTCCGCGGCGTTCCAGATCTCCTCGTCGAGGATGTCCGAGCGCTTGGCGACGACCGCGGCGACGAGCGCCTGGCCGGTGACGTTCGTGGCGGTGCGGCCCATGTCGATGATTGGCTCGGTGGCCAGCAGCAGGCCCACGCCGGCGAGCGGCAGACCCAGGGTGGACAGGGTGAGCGTGAGCATGACGGTCGCGCCCGTGGTGCCGGCGGTGGCGGCGGAACCGATGACCGAGACGAAGATGATGAGCAGGTAGTGCGTCAGATTCAGCTCGATGCCGTAGAACTGGGCGACGAAGATCGCGGCGACTGCCGGGTACACCGCGGCGCAGCCGTCCATCTTCGACGTCGCACCCAGCGGGACGGCGAAGGAGGCGTACTCGCGCGGTACGCCCATGGACTGCTCGGCCACGCGCTGGGTCACCGGCATGACGCCCATGGAGGAGCGGGTGACGAAGCCGAGCGAGGTCACCGGCCAGACCCGCCTGTAGAAGCCGAACACCGGGATCTTGTTGATCATCAGCGTCAGCGGGTAGATAACGCCCATGACCAGCGCCAGGCCGAGGTAGATGGCCAGCACGAACTTGCCGAGTGAACCGAGCGCCTCCCAGCCGTAGGTGGACACGGCCTTGCCGATGAGCGCGGCGGTACCGATCGGTGCCAGGCGGATGATCCACCACAGCACCACCTGGATGACCTTGAGGAAGGACTCGGTGAAGCCCAGGAACGGCTCCGCGGCCTTGCCGGCCTTCACCGCGGCGATGCCGATGGCCAGGGAGATGACCAGCAGCTGCAGGACATTGAAGGAGAGGTTGACCCCGCCGTCGGAGGTGGTGGAGGCGCCCAGGCCCAGGATGTTGGCCGGCACGATGGACTGAATGAAGCCCAGCCACGAACCCGTGCTCGAGGGCTCGGCGGCGCTGCCCGGATCGACGGAGGCGCCCACACCCGGCTGCACGATCAGGGCGACCAGGATACCGGCCAGCACGGAGAGGAAGGCGGTGGCGGCGAACCACACCAGCGTGGACACCGCCAGGCGGGCGGCGTTGGCGGCCTTGCGCAGGTTGGCCACCGAGGTGACCACGGCGGCGAAGATCAGCGGCGGAATCATCAGCTTGAGCAGCTGGACATACGCATTTCCGACGCCCATGAGCAGGCCGGTCAGCAGGCCGGTCTCATCGTCGGGCAGGCCGCTGTCGGACGCGCGGGCGATGAATCCGAGAATCAGGCCGATGGTCAGGCCGGCGATGACCTGGGCACCGAAGCCGGTCGCCCACTTCGGCAGGCCGACCCGTGAGCGGGTGGGGGTGGACGTGGACACGTGAACTCCTTTGGTTCAGTGGGAGGATCCCGCGCCTCACTGTGATCTGAACTGAGCTGTCCATGCCCCGCCCATTCCTTTCGGGGTGGGCGTGGCGGACATGAGCGGGGAGGCTGCGGGAACCGGACTGTTCTGTCTTCCTACGTAACCACTCCACCACCGGATTTCATGCCCTTCACGGCTTTGGTGTGATTAATTTAACTGCCGCACTGGATGGTGAGTAGTGAGCAGACTGCCCGGTCTATTGCTGCGATAGCGGGCCAAAGCGGCACCGGGGCCGTGCGAACACTGCGGTTGCCCGGTGGGCGGGTGCGGGCGTGTTCTGCTCGGGGTTCACGTCCTGCCACTGCTTGACGTTGCAGGCGCGGAGCCTGGGTAGGCCAGCCCTTACTGCGTTCCGGGCACTATCCCCGGATGCATGCGGCTTCGGCGGTCCGGCTGGAGTTTGCCCTGGAACCTCAAGAGGCCTTCGGTGGCCAGACGGGTCTCAGAATCAGCTGCTCTCTCATGGAATGGAATGCCCTTGCTTTCCAGCGCTTCCCGTGGGCTGCGCGTTTCACGGGAAACAGCCCGGACGAATCCCCGGAGACACGGCCATCCCACACGAGGGCGCGATAAGCGTTTGTGTGGGTGTGCCACTGCCTCGGCCAGCGGGTGGTGGCTGTTGGCCCCTGTTTCAGAAGGGAACCGGTCGAGAATGCTGTGGGTGAATGTCCGGTCGAATCCGGTGCGCCTTTTTGTGCGCGGAGACGGCATTTCTTTGACCGGAACCGAGGCCAGGGTCCCGGGAACGTCGGGGCGTGAGTGTCCCGACGGTGCGCTTTCGTCCTCGTCCCGGATCCCGATCCGGCCCGGCCCCTGGTTAAATTTCAGGGACCTTCTCTGACGCCTCCCGGCCTATCGCGCTTCTTTTCAAGCGCCCTCTTGAAGTGGGCGTCGTCAAAAACAACAGGAATCCAGCGGGCGCATCCACGACCGGAGCAGCTGGCTGCGGCCGGCGCAGTCCAGTTGTCCCAATGCGGGGTGGTCAGGACCCCAGACGTTGCCCGATCTGATCCAGCTGCTCGATCTGCTGCTCGCGGTTGCCGACGATCGTCTGGGCCAGGTCGGTCACCTCGGCGTGCTGGCCGGAGTCGACCTGCTCCTCGGCCATGTCCACGGCTTCTTCGTGGCGGTCGGTCATGATGTCGATGTAGATCGAGGAGGCGTCGGTGCCGGATGCCCCGCGCAACTGCTCCAGGTCCTCCTCCCAGGGGAGAATGTCATCCAGGTTCTCATCGAGGTTCACGTCCGGCGCCTCTTCGGTCGTTGGCTGGACGGGTTCACCCCAGTTCTCCAGCCAGCCGGTCATCTGGTCGACCTGCCCCTGCTGCGTGTCCCTGATCTGCTGGGCCAGGCCGGCGAGCTCCTGGTCGATGTCCTCTTTGCCCAGGAGGACGTCGGTGATCTGGATGGTCTGCTCGTTGTGGGGGATCATGCTCTGCAGGAAGTCCACGTCCTGCTCGTTGTGGCCGTCCTCGGCGGCCCCGTCCTCGGTCGGGGAGGTGGTTGGGGAGGTGGTGGTGGTCTCGTCGCCGAGATCCGGAAGGGTGGTGCCGGGCGGCGGGACGGATTCGTCCACGGTCTCGTCCCCGCAGGCCGCCAGTGTCAGGGCCAGCATGCCCGCTGCCGCCAGCGTGCCCGCCCGTTTCACCGGTGTCAGATTTCGGATCTTCATGGTGTCACTCCTCGGATCGTGGTGTCACACGGTTGTAGCGTCGCGATCTTTTGGTGCACTCGTGACGTTACCGATAAGTGCTGGTCGTGACCATAGTTTCGATTATTTTGACCGAAAAATTACCTTTCGGTGATCTACGCCTTCGGCTCCGGCCGCCTGTACTGGGCCGGAGGCGATGCATCGACGCTGGACGTCGGCCCGGGGGTCTCTCGGGACCGGTGGCGGAGTCGGACGGGGGCGGCGTTGTAATGGCTCTCGGGAGCGTGACCGGGAAAGTCAGGACCCCAGGCGTTCCTGGATCTGTTCCATCTGCCCGATCTGGGCCTCCTGGTTCTCGATGATCGAACGGGCCAGGTCGGTCACCTCCGCGTGCTGGCCGGAGTCGACCTGCTCTTCGGCCATGTCCACGGCATCCTCGTGGTGGTCGTTCATGCGCTCGAGGTAGATCGACGAGGCTTCGTCACCGGAGGCGTTGCGCAGCTCCTCCAGATCCTCCCCGCTGGGTAGGTCAGGGATGTCGATCGGGCTCTCCCTGGGGGTCAGGGCCCCCCTCTCGCTGTCTTGGCCACCGTTCTGGGTGGCGGTCTCGGCCGTTGTCTCGACGGGTTCGCCCCAGGACTCCAGCCAGCCGGTCATCTGCTCGATCTCCGCCTGCTGTGAATCCCTGATCTGCTGGGCGAGCTCGGCGACCTCGGCGTCGACGCCCTCCTTGGCCAGGAGAATGTCGCTCATCTCCACGGCCTGCTCGTGGTGGGGGATCATTCCCTGCAGGAATTCCACGTCCTGATCGTTGTGGTCTTCTGCAGCGCCCTCATCCCCGGTCGGGGACGTGGTGGTCTCGCCGTCCGTGGTGGGGGTGGTGGTGTCCGGTGGCGGGGCGGAGCCGTCCATGGCCTCATCCCCGCAGGCGGTCAGCGTCAGGGCGAGCGCGCCCGCCGCCGCCAGGGTGCCCAGGCGTGTGGTCGGTGTCAGGTTCCGGATATTCATGGTGTCACTCCTCGGATCGCACTGTCGCGGTCGATTGGTGTGGTTGCGACGATACAGAGGTGTGACGGAAGTTACAGTAGTTTCAGTGATCGTGACCGGGAAATGACTTTCCGGTGATCTACGCCTTCGGCTTCCGTTGCTTCGGCCGTCCGCGCCGGGCGGAGACGGTCTTTTCCCCCGGGATCCAGAACCGCAGCGGGGCGTCCATGTTCTTGGAGATTCCCACCCGCGGCCCGGTCACCCAGTCAGGGGTTTTCTCCCGCGGGGTGAGCACGAAGTCGGGGCCGGTGACGGGCGAGCCGTTGTCCGGAAGCTGCAGATCGAGTGCCTGGCCCAGATTGCCCGGGCCCTGCGCGAGACGCTCGAACGGGACGTCACCGCGGCGTCGATAAGCGATCTCCAGCCCGTCGACCACCTCGCCGGCGCGCAGTAGGCACCCCTGCCCCATGCCCTCCGGGGCGCAGACGATGTTGCCGGCCTTGTGGATGCCGTAAGAGAGGTAGACGTACATGCGCCCGGGCGGGCCGAACATGGCCGCGTTGCGCTCCGTGCGGCCGCGGTAGGTGTGGGCGGCGGGGTCGTCGGAACCCAGGTAGGCCTCGACCTCCGTCAACCGGACGGTCACCCCGGCGTGGGTCAGTGTGCAACCCAGGAGCTGCGGGGCGACGAGGTCGGCAGTGGCGGAGAAGTCGATCATGGCCCGCCAGTGTAGGTGCGCGGGTCGGGAAACCACCATTGCGCGATCAAGCCCCTGGCTAAACTGGGAGCATTACCGTTGCTTCCGCACGCGTGAGGAGATCGACCCCATGACCAGTCTGCTGTTCGACCTCGACGGTGTGCTGCTCAGACCCAAGACCGTCGCCGGAAAGCGCCGCGTGGAACAGGTCATCGGCACCGACGACCACATCTGGGAGACTTACGAGGACCTGCGCCCCGCTTACGACGCCGCCGACGTCAGCGATGAACGGTTCTGGCGCCAGGTCCAGCTCCGGGCCGATCTCGACCCCTTCGACTACTCGGAGGCCATCGTCGCCGACTGGGAGGCCTCCCTGCACGAGAACACCGAGATGGTCGAGCTGGTCACCTGGTTGATCGACGAGGGCTGGCGCTGCGGGGTGCTCGCCAACATGCCGCCGGGACTGGGGGAGCGGGCGCGGGAGAACCTCTCGTGGCTCGGGAAGCTCGAGGCCGTCACGCTGTCGGGGGACATCGGGGTGGCCAAGCCCGACCGCCGCGCCTTCGCCGTGGGCGTGGACGCGATGGGGGCCTCCGCGAAGGACACCGTCTTCTTCGACGACCGCCCCGATTACGTAGCGGCCGCCGAGGAGTTCGGCCTGCGCGCGGTGCTCTTCGAGGGGCCACAGTCGGTGCTCGAGGTGGTGCAGGCATGAACGGGCCACTGATTCTGTCGTTCGAGGGGAAGAAGCCGAAGATTCATTCCTCCGCGTGGATCGCGCCGACCGCGGTGCTGATCGGCGATGTGGAGATCGGCCCCGATTCCTCGGTGTTCTACGGGGCGGTGCTGCGTGGCGATGTGAACCGAATTCGGGTGGGGGCGCGCACGAATGTCCAGGACAACTCGGTGCTGCACGTGGACCGGGACGCCCCGTGCGTGCTGGGCGACGACGTGACCGTGGGGCACATGGCGCTGGTGCACGGTGCCTCCGTTGGTTCCGGGGCGCTGGTGGGGATGAAGTCGGCGCTGTTGTCGCGCTCCGTTGTGGGATCCGGTTCCCTGATCGCCGCGGGTGCGGTGGTGCTCGAGGATTTTTCGGTTCCCGCTGGGGTACTGGTCGCCGGGGTGCCGGGGAAGGTGCGGCGCGAGCTCTCGGGGGAGGAATCGGCGGCGTTCATCCCGCACGCGGGGCGGTACGTGGATGTTTCGCGGGCGCAGGCTCCGCTGGATCAGGCGCTGACGTTGGACGAGGTGCGGTTCTAGGTTTGTGGGCGTCCGGGTGCCCGGCCGGCTGACGGGCCGGAGCCGGAACTGCGCGGTCCGGGCGAAACACCGGGTGGTGATCTCGCGACGCGTGGACTACCGAGGTCGACGGCGATAACTTCATTGGCCCGCGGCGACTGCTCAGCATGGTTCAGCGCCCTGTCCGCGTGTAGTTCACGTCCGACCATTCCGCAGAATCAGCATGGCCCGCTCAGCGGATCCTGCACCGGGGGAACATCCACAGGACGCCCTGAAGGACGAGCGCTGCGACAGATTCACCCCGTGATCGGCCCCGGTCGCGGTGCCTCTCATGGGGACCTCGATCGCGGTACACTGCGGGGCCATGGAGCTTCTTGAGGTGGGCCGGATCATTGGCGGACTGGTGTTACTGCTCCTGGGCGGGGAGTTTCTGGTGCGGGGAGCCTCGGCGCTCGCCCGACGCGTGGGGATCTCCTCCCTGGTGGTCGGGCTCACCGTGGTTTCAGCGGCCACGTCCGCGCCGGAACTGGCGGTCACCCTGGGCTCGGTCCTGCGCGATGAGCCCGGACTGGCTGTGGGAAACGTGGTCGGCAGCAACATCATCAACATCCTGTTCATTCTCGGTATCTCCGCGTTGGTCCTCCCCCTGCTCGTCACGCGTGGACTGCTCAGGTTCGATGTTCCGTTGATGGCCGCCATGTCGGCGGGATTGCTCCTCATGTCCCTTGATGGCGTGATCAGTGGGGTCGACGGGCTGATCCTGGTCTGCGTGGTGGTCGCGCACACCGTGCTGACGGTCATCGGCAGCCGACGTGAAACGCGGTCACGGGTGGGCGCGGGGAAGCCCACCGGTGGTTCGTCTGCCGCAGGTGCCACCCACGCAGGCGCCCCCGACGAGGGAGAGAAAGCGCCTGTCGGGTCGGTCGGTAAGTCCCTGCTGCTGGTGGTGCTCGGGATCGCGCTCCTGGTGGGTGGGGCCACGCTGCTTGTCGAGGGGGCGGTGAACATCGCCACCACCCTGGGGGTCAGCAGTCTGGTGGTCGGTCTGACCGTCGTGGCCATCGGCACATCCCTGCCGGAACTGGCGACCTCCATCATCGCCGTTCGTCGGGGTGAACGCGACCTGGCCGTGGGCAACGTGGTGGGCAGCAACATCTTCAATATCGGAATGGTGCTCGGGCTGCCGGCCCTGATCTCCTCTGGCGGTATCCCGGTGTCCAGCGCCGCGGTGGCACTCGACATCCCGGTGATGCTGGCCGCCTCGGTCGCCCTCCTGCCCGTCGCCTTCACGGGCTTCGTGGTGGCCCGTTGGGAGGGTGGCGTTTTCGTGGGTCTGTACCTCGCGTACACCGGCTACGTCGTCCTCGCCGCCACCGAACACGACGCGCTGGAGGGGTTCACGGACGTCATGGCGTGGTTCGTCCTTCCGCTGGTGGCCGTCACTCTGATCGCCTTCACCTCCTACGAGATCGGACTGCACAAAGGCAGAAAAGACCAGGCGACAACCGGGAGTCCTTCCTGACCCCCCAGGTCATCGGCGCCCTCCTAATGGACGGAAGGCAACAACTTCTCAAGATACGGGGTGCCACCGATCCGCTGCGCCGTGTCACCGCCGAGGGCCAGATCTGCGACCCGGTGAGTCCTTCCAGCATCAGCGAGCTGGCGGGGGCCACCGCCTGGGCGGGCTGGATTCTGTTCTTCAATGTGCAGACTCCCTGCATCACAGATGCCATCATCGGCCCGTGGGAGAACGGCGCCCTGTGAGACAGTCGCGGTGTTCCGGTACTCGATGAACAGCTGGCCCAAGCTGTGCCGGGTCTCGGGGGAGACTCCGTGTCGTGACCCCGGGACCCGCGGCGGGTCTGTCTGATGGGGCGTCGTGTCATCGCCTTCTGCCCCACGAGAAGGGGCCGAGCGCCGGCAACTTCCGGGGCGGGAGTCACTCTGCTTCCGCCGAAAACTGAGCGGACACGACACCACGGCTGGCGTGGCCCTCGTCAGCCGTTTCCGTCCGTGGAACACCGTGCAACCGGCCAGGGCGACAAGGGAGATCGCCTGCTTCGGCGACGGGGCCGGTTCTGGGGGCGGGAACCTGTGAAGCATTCGGGGAGAGGGGAATACCCTGGACCGACGGAACCGCCGGACACCGGACTGCCGGCATCGGATTCACGGCCGCCGATCGGGGTGCTCCTCTACTATGTCCGGGGGAGTCGCCGCGGGCTCGCCATGCAGGAAGAAAGCGCCCAGCGAGCCGGCCAGGGTGGCGAACACCGCGACCGAGTACACCGCCAGGATAAGCTGCAGCACCTTGGAGAACGGATCGTCGGTGGTGATGCCGCTGCCGGTGATGGTGGCCAGGGCGGCCTCGTACAGGGCCGTGGTGTAGTCCGTCTGCGACTCCATGGCGTACAGCAGCTGACTGGCGGCCAGGATGACGACGACGGTCACGGACACCAGCCACCCGATTCGGTTGGACAGGAGTCGACCGGCGGACCGCGACCCGCGCACCCCGGCCGAGACGATGCCGCCCACCCGGGCCACCCGCGTCACCCGCAGGGCGCGGACCGCCCGCAATGCTCGGAAGAACCGCAGGAAGGGGACCAGCAGGAAGATGACCTGCCACCAGTTGCGCCGCCAGAACGCGGCCTGGAAACCGGCGAGATAGGCGCGCAGCAGGAATTCGGCGACGAAGATCGCCCAGAACACCCATCCGGTGATGCCCAGGATCCGCGTCCAGCCCGGTTCGGTGACCAGCAGCTGACCCAGGGCCACGAAGAGGAAGAGCACGCCGAGAAAACCCATCGGCCGGTCCAGGCGGGCCGCCAGGGCCTCGGCGGCCGCCATCCGCTCGGACGGCGGGGGAGAGGGTCGGCTGCTCACGGTGGGTCGACCTCCCTGAGGGGTATTCGGGGACGGGTCCCGGCGCCCGGTTTCGTTCGGTTGGTGCCGAACCTACCACTCCAGGCGGCCCCCGGGGCCGCGATCCTTGGCACCCCGACCGGTCCCGCACCTATGCTCGGGCGCATGGATTCCCCCACGTGGCCCCTGCCGGTGACCGTCCTCGAGGGCGGGCGGATCCGGCTGCGCCCGCTACGCGAGGCGGACGCGGACAATCTCGTCGCCACCAGCACCGATCCGGACACCATCCGGTATTCCCCGCTACCGGACGAGTACACCCGCGACACCGCCCTCGACTACATCCGTGGCGCGCAGGACGCCTCCCGGGCGATGATCTGGGCCATCGAGCTGCTCGACGAGCCGGATTCCCTGGCCGGCGTCATCGAGCTGCGCGGGGTCTACCCCCACGCGGGATACGTCGACGTCGGCTACCGCACCGCCCCGTGGGCGCGCGGCCGGGGAGCGGCGAAGGAGGCACTGCTCCTGGCCACCCGCCACGCCTTCACCCACGGCTGCCACCGCGTGGAGCTGCTGGCGGCGGTGGACAACATCGCTTCGCGACGCGTCGCGGAACGCTGCGGCTTCCAGTTCGAGGGCATCGCCCGTGACCGGGAGTACCTGCACGGGGCGTACCGCGACCTGGCGATGTACTCGCTGCTGTCGACGGACGGGGACGGGGACGGAGCAGGGGAGTAGCTGCTCGGACAGCGGGATGCACGGGTTCTGGCTACGATGCGGAGTCGTTGGGGCCTGCTGTCGCCGAACACTGCTTGGGGGGAAAGATGGCTTCGGGGTCTGAGTACGGGGAAAAGCTGCCGCCGTGGCTGAGGATGAGCGCGGAGGCGCGGGAACACGCGGGGGTACCGCACGCCGCCGTGGTGGCGGAGGAAGGGGAGGCCACCACGGCCGTTGAACCGGAACTTCCGGAGTGGCCGCGGACCGGGGACGTGGAGACACTCGGTCGCCACCACCTCGAGGAACCGGCACCGGAAACCTCGGCCGTGGAGCCTGTGCAGGTCCCGTCGCCACCACCACCGCACCCGCCGCGCCGGAAACCGGAACCCGGCCCCTACGATCTGACCCCACCACCCGCACTGGACCAGTCGAACCTGGTCAACCCGGTCAAGCCCGCCCCGCGCAAGGGTTGGCGCAGGCTCGTCCACGACGTCACCGGCGGGTACGTCAACCCCGGCGAATCCGAGAAGGAGCTCGAGCACGAGCGTCTGCTGGAGAAGATCCGGCGTCCGCTGCGCGGCGACTACCGCATTGCCGTGATGTCGCTGAAGGGCGGGGTCGGCAAGACAACCACCACGGTCGCGCTCGGCGGGGTCTTTGCCAGCGTGCGCGGTGACCGGGTCATCGCCATCGACGCCAACCCGGACCTGGGCACCCTCGCCCAGCGGGTCGCGGCGCCGGGGCCGGCCACCATCCGGGATTTGCTCGCCGCGGAGGACACCTCCCGGTACACCAGCGTCCGCCGGTTCACCACACAGGCGAAGTCCCGCCTGGAGGTCATCGGCTCGGAGCGGGATCCGGCCGTGTCGGAGGCCTTCAGCGAGGACGACTACCGCTACGCCATCGACATCCTGCAGCACCACTACAACGTGATGCTCACCGACTGCGGCACGGGCCTGATGCACTCGGCGATGTCCGGGGTGCTGGATCTGGCCAACACCCTCGTCCTGATCACCTCACCCGCGCTTGACGGCGCACAGTCCGCCTCGGCGACGCTGGACTGGCTGAATCTGCACGGTTACGAACAGCTGGCGGCCAACGCGGTCGTCGTCATCTCCGCCGCCCACCCCGGCCAGGCGACGATCGACATGGAGCAGCTGGTGGGCCACTTCCGGTCTCGGGCGCGCGCGGTGCACCTGGTTCCCTTCGACCGTCATCTGTCGGAGGGGGCGACGATCGACCTGGAGCTGCTGTCGAAGAAGACCCGCGCGTCCTACCTGGAGCTGGCCGCGACCGTCGCCGAGGACTTCGACAGCCGGCACCGGCACGCGGCACCGGGGCATTAGGTCGTGCGCACCACCGGCAAACCCCTTCCGCTGACGCCCCCGCCGGTGTTATTGTCCGAGGTAGGCGGGGAATTCCGCAGCTGGTCCCCGTCGAAGTCGCCGGACCTGAGGAGGATTACCGTGCTGATTCCGAACTTCGTGTCCGTTCCCGCACAACGCTACGGGGAGCTCAAGGCGCTGCCGGAGCCGGTGGACGCTGTCCTCGATCTGCTGAACGCA
The DNA here is from genome assembly GCF_000341345.1 of Corynebacterium halotolerans YIM 70093 = DSM 44683. NCBI lineage: Bacteria > Bacillati > Actinomycetota > Actinomycetes > Mycobacteriales > Corynebacteriaceae > Corynebacterium > Corynebacterium halotolerans. The sequence goes on from NC_020302.1 coordinate 212,084, forward strand.
AACGCTCTCCCGGCCCTGGGCGTCGACAGGTTCTGGGTCGGAGTGCAGGCCGGGCTGGCCGACGGCCCGGGTGCCTCGTCGGTCTCGGGCGTCGAGGAGTGGGGTGAGGACCCACCGGTGGGGGCGGTGGACCCGGAGTACACCGCCGCGCTCGCGCAGGTGCTTGCCGACGCCGATCCCGCCGAGGTCGAGGCGGCCGGCACGCCGGCCCTGGAACAGCTGCTCGGTGAGGAAACCGAGGGTGAGATCGCCCGCGCCTTCGGGGAGCTGTCGGACTTCTACGCGCAGGCCGCCGAGCGCGGCGACGCCGTGTTGATCGTGTTCAACTGACGCCGGGCCACCGCGTGCCCCTACCGCCCCCGCCCGGCCGGGGCCGTCACCGGTTCCTGCACCAGCGCCAGTGGCTCGCGCAGCAGCGGGTCGAGGGCCACGGCGCGGGCGATGGCGCGCACGATCTCGCGGTGGGTGGGGATCAGGCGCAGTTCCACGCCCTCGGCGGCGGAACCCAGCCGGGAGCGCACCGCGGAGGCGAAGAGCTTCGGGGCCTTCGGGTCGTCGACGAAGGCGGAGCCGGCCACGACGATCGTCGACGGCCGGTGCTCCTCGGCGAGCTGCACCGCGACGTCGGCGAGCAGTACCGCCCGGTCGTCGAGCAGCTTCCTGACTTCGTCGTTGTGCTGGCTGGCGGCCACCGCCGCGGGCAGGCTGTCAAGCTCTACGCCGTGGTCGCGGATGCGGTGGAGCACGCCGGCATTGGCCAGGGCCTCCTCGGTGGGCAGCCCGGCGGTGTCGAGCACCTCACCGGCGGTGACGGGCAGAGTGTCCACCTGGTGCACCCCGTGGGTCCCGGAGACGGCCGCACCGATGGAGTCGTCGGCGAACAGTGCGAGCTCGGTGGGCGTGCCCTCGCCGGGGCCGGGCAGACCGCCGGCCTGGATCTCGGAGCCGAGGATGGCGGGCACCGCCGCGGAGACCAGGACCGGCACGGCGAACTGGTAGCGCAGGCGGGCCGCGACGTCCACGCCGTGCCAGCCGAGGTTCGGGGCATCGACGACGCCGTCCTCGCTGACCCGGCCCGAGGTGGTCACCCCGACCGACGCCAGGGGCCGGTCGAGGCCCGCGGTCAGACGGTTGAGTCCGGCCATGACGTGCTCGATGAAGTCGGCCTCGCTCAGCTGGGCCACGGGGGTGGGCACGTCGGCGTCGCGGATGGTGCGGCCCTTGAGGTCGTAGAGCCCGATGTAGGTCGTCGACGTGCCGACGGCGATTCCCGCGTGCAGCTGCTGGCTGGGGGCCAGCTCCAGGGGGATGGTGGGGCGCCCGCGTCCCTGCGAGCGGGTGAGGTCGTTGCGCTCCTGGACGAGGCCTGCCCGGACCAGGGCGCCGATGGCGCGGGTGATCGTGGGTTGGGACAACCCGGTGGCCTCGACGAGTTCGCTGCGGGTGACGATCTGATGCAGACGCACCAGGTGCAGGCATTTCGCCGCGGGCGTCCGGGGGCGGGAGAACAGGGTGCCTGCGGTGGTCATGCCAGCATAGTAAACAGTCTTAGACAACTTTGTCTAATGAAATCGAGCAGAAACAGACAAAGCTGTCTAAGCCTGCCCTAACTTCCCTCATGGGAGACCTCCGTCACCGGCGGCCGGCGGTAGCGCGTGAACGAGGGCACGAACACCGCGCACAGCAGCGTGCCGATGATGACGAGCGCGCCACCCGACAGCGTCGCCCACCCGACGCCGAGGGGTGCCGCGGCCCAGCCGTGCAGGACATCGGCGAGTCGCGGCCCGCCGACGACCACCACGATGTAGACCCCCTGGATGCGTCCCTGCACGTGCTCGGCCGCGGACTGCTGCAGAATCGCCGTGCGCAGCGACGCGGAGAACATGTCGGCCGCGCCGCCGAAGACCAGCATGATGATCACCAGCCACGCCCAGAACGTCACCGCGCCGGGGCTCATGAGCACGCCGACACCGGCCGCGACGACGAACGCGCCCCAGAGGATGATGCACACCATGACGGCCAGGCCCTGGCGCACCACCCGTGAGATCCACCCGGAGAGCAGGCCGCCCAGCACGGCGCCCGCGGCCATCGAGGAGTACAACAGCGCCAGCATGACGCCGCCCTGGTCGTGCTCGCCGAAGTTCTCGGCGGCGATCTCCGGGTACAGCGCCCGCGGCATGCCGAAGGTCATGGCGATCAGATCCAGCAGCATCGCCACCAGCAGCACCGGTTGCCCGCGCAGGTAGGTCAGACCGTCGAGCACGCTGCGGAAACCGGCCCGCTGTTTCTCACCCTTCGGTGGCAGGGCGGGCAACGCCAGCACTGCGCCCAGGGTCGGCAGCAGGAGTACGGCGTCGAGGAAGTACAGCCACGAGTAGCCGATGAAGGGGATCAGCGCGCCGGCGATCAGCGGGCCGACGATCGCGCCGGCCTGCATGAGCATCATGTTCAGGCTCGCCCCGGCGGGCAGCAGGTCGATCGGCAGGATGGAGCGGAACACCGCGGTGCGGGTGGGTTGGTTGACCGCGAAGAACGCCTGCTGCAGCGAGAACGTCAGCAGCAGCCACCACACGTTGGTGTTGCCCATCGCGGACAGCGCCCAGAACGCCGCCGCCGAGAGAATCATGCCCGCGGTGCTGACGACGAGCACCTTCCGCTTGTCGAAGGAGTCCGCGATCGATCCGCCGTAGAGTCCGAAGATCACCAGCGGCACCAGGCCGAACAGGCCGGTCAGTCCGACGTAGGCCGAGGAGTCGGTGATCGAGTAGATCTGGGCGGGCACCGCCACCACGGTCAGCTGTGCGCCGATCACCGTCGCGATATTGGCCACCCACAGGCGCTTGTACGCGGGGACCTGCAGGGGCCGGGTGTCGGCGAAATAGTCTCGGAGGCTCACGCGGGGAAATGCTAGCGCCTGCCCTGGCGTCCCCGGCTCACCAGCGCGAGGTGTCCACGTGGGAGACCTCGGTCAGCCGGATGCCCACCTTGCCGACCTCCACCCCGGAACGCCCGGAGGAGATGACCACGGTGTCACCGCTGGTGTCCACCAGATAGGTCCCCACCCGGCTCAGGGCCTCGTCCGGGAGCTCGACCTCCGGATCCGGCATGGGGGACGGGTCGCCGGTGGTGGATACGGTCGTCGGCAGGTACCCGATGCCCAGACCGCTCGCCGGACCGGGACCCTGCCAGGACGTCCGCTCGGTGAAACCCTCGGGTATCACGGGCCACGACACCCCTTCCCCACGGCAGGAGATGGGGGCCGCCGGGGAGGCGAACGAGCAGGTCATCCACGCGTTGTCCAGGGGCATCGTCGCTATCAGCGCCTCAGTGCGGCGCCGGAGGCTGTGCTGCGCGGCCAATCGGGAGTCGCCGGCATTGCCCAGCAGGACCGATGGGGCGTCGTGCGGCGGGGGAAGGGAGTTCAAATTCAGGGTGAGCAGGAAGCTGGCCGCCTCCTCGTAGGCCGTGGCGTCGGGGCCGCCGGTGACCATCCGGGTGTCGTCCCAGGTGTGGGTGACGGTGAAGGTCTCGGTCACGCCGTCGGCGTTCGCCCCGCCGGCGTGGCCGTAGGTCACCTCGACGGTGTCGTCGGCCGCGCGTTCGACCGCCCGGATCTCGCGGAACTGCACCGGCGGTGGGTCGGTGACCGGTGTGTCGTGGTGGAAGAACACCACCGCCTCCGCGATGGTCGCCGGACCGCCCTCCGGCTGGGAGCGGTCCCCGTTCGTCCCGCTCAGCGTCACCCAGCTCAATGGCAGGCAGGGGTCGAAGCGGTTGTCGACGATCTCGAAGTTGAACCAGACGTTGCTCACGCCCGTGTCAACGACGCGTAGCGGGGTGTAGCGGCCGAAGGAGGTCTCCGCCAGGTCGAGGTCGGAGCCCGCACAGGCGGCGGTGTCGGTGGTGGCCTCGGCGGTGGTTGTCTCCGTGGTGTCCCCGGTGGCCGAGCCGGTCGTCGCCCCGGGTTCATCCGGCCGCGTGGCACAGGCGCTCAGCAGTAGGAGGGCGGCGACGGTGCCGGTCGCCGCGCGGGAAGCAGTTCGAGGTCTCACGATGGATCCTTTCGACCGCCGGGCGAGTTGTGACCCTCATCCCAGAGCTTAGGAAACCTCAGGGGCTGGCGCACCGGGTTCGGGGGTTTGGGGGTACGGGGGTCCCTCCGCGGCGTGGGCGGGGGAGGGGTGGCGGGCTCGCGTAGAGTTCACGCCGTGATGGATCTCGAGGAGTGGGTGGCGCTCGTTGGGCCGGCGCTGGGCATCGAACTCTGGCGCATTCCCGTGGTGATGCTCTCTGCCATCGGCATCTACCTGGCGTTTCTCCTGCTGGTCAGGCTGTTCACGCCCCGGGTGCTCGCCCGCCTGACGGTCTTCGACGCGGTGGTCCTCGTCATGTTCGGCGCGGTTGCCGGGCGCGTGGTCATCGGCCACCCGCCCACCCTCGCCGCCGGCGTGGTTGGCCTGGCCACGCTCATGGCCATGGAGGCGTTCTTCGGTGCGGTCCGCTCGACCACGGGCCTGCGTGCCCTGCTCCAGGGTGGACCGGTGGTCGTCGTCGCCCACGGTGAAGTGGTGGAAAAGGCCCTGCGTCGCACCCACCTCTCGCGTCTGGACATCAATGCCGTGCTCCGGCGCGCGGGTATCGGTTCGCTGGGCGAGGTCCAGGCACTCATCGCGGAGCCCAGTGGAGAGTTGTCCCTGTTCCGGCGCGGCCAGCCCATCGACGCGGAACTGCTCGAGGGGGTGCGCGGCGCGGAGCTGCTGCGGTGAGCCGAGCCGGCCTCGCGGAGAGGCGGGCCGCCCCGCCCGGGACCGGAGTGTTGCCGCTACCGCACCCCCTCGTGGCGCCACACGCGGCCCAGTCCCGCCCAGAACGGGCCGATGAGCACGCCCACGGAGGCGGCGATGCCAAGCCCGAGAGCCGCGGTGGAGAACAGTCCCGGCCGCCGGTGTCCGCGCGCCCCGGCGACAAGCGAGGCCGCCGTGCCCAGCGTGCCCGCGCCGATGAGCGCGCCGACCGACGCGGCGCGCAACGCATCCTCCCGGTCCGCCCGTGTCGACGGGAGGTACGGCAGGGCGGAGAGCCCCGCGCCCGCCGCCGGGAGGGCGAGTGTGACGGCCTTCGGGTACCGACGCCCGCGGGGCTCGCCCCCGAGCGTGAAGTTCAGCGGCACGGTGGTCGGCAGCTCCCGCCAGCCCGCCGCCAGCGTGAGGGCCGCGGCGGCGGTGAGGATTGCGGGGACGGCCCGGGCTGCCTCCATGACGGGGGTGGGGATGGCCGCGACGACGTCGGCGTCGATGTCGTCGGGGCGGATCAGGCCGAGGCGCACGGCCACGGCCCCGAGGTTAATGCTCCAGCCCAGGCCGAACAGGTGTGGCTGGAAGATTCTCGGATCCTGCGGGGCCCAGATGCGGCGACGTGCTCCCCGGCTGCGGAATCCGCGGAAATCGAAGGGGACCCCGCCGAGGGAGCCCTGGGACTTCTCTGCGGTGTCGGGGCCCTCGTCCATGGTGTCGAACTCGGCGGCGGTGGCCTCGGCGTAGGACTGCGGGTCGCCGAGTTCGTCCCCCAGATCCGCGCCGGTGGCGGCGAGCTCCGTGATCAGGTCACGGTGCTCGTCGAGGGTGTCGGTGATTTCGGTGGCAGACAGGGAGGTGTGGCCCCCCAGTTGCCTGCGCAGGGCGGACAGGTAATCGGTGGGTGTGTGGGACATCGGGGATCCCTCCTTTAGGCGGGGTCGGGGAGCAGGGTGGTCATGGCGTCGACGAGCAGGCGCCAGTCCTCGGTGAGGGTGGTGCGCAGTTCGTGGCCCTCCCGGGTCAGTGAGTAGTACTTGCGGGGTGGCCCCACGGGGGACTCCTGCCAGCGGGTGGTCAGGGCTTTGGCGCGGGTCAGACGGGTGAGCAGGGGGTAGACGGTGCCGGCGGGCGCGGCCAGGCCGGGGTGGTGGCTGAGGCGGTCGACCAGTTCGGCGCCGTAGGACTCCTCCTCCGCGAGCAGGGTGAGGATCGCGAGCTCGAGGACTCCCTTGCGCAGTTGGGTGGCGGTGGGTTGAGGGGGCATCCGGTTGCTCCTCGCTTTCTATGGTTCATAACCCAGTACCTGGTGTTGCCAACTAGTCTAGCATGTGATGCCTACTAGTGGGTAGTGCCTAAGAGTGGATTCCAGGGGCGGATTCCGGACTCCGAGGGGGTGGTCTGCAGGTGGCGGTCAAAGGCCCGCCGCAGACTCTCACCGCTACCGAAGCCCGAGTCGCGGGCATTGCGCCAGTGGGTGGTGGCGCGGCGGCCGTCGAGGAGCCCGAGCTCGGCGAGGATGAACGCACCGGTGCGCACCCTGGCCACCCGGCCCGGGCCATCGGCGAGCACCGCCGCGGCGTCGAGAAGGTCCGGATCCCACGGCCGCTCCGGCAGGGTGTCGGAACCGGGGATGATCACAGTGTCGAGCGTGGCGGCGACCTCGCGGGTGACGGGGAGGGCGCCTGTGATGGTGAGTCCGGTGCCGGTGCCGGTGGCGGCATCGGCACCGGACGGCGAGAGCATCACCAACTCGTAGCCGCGGGCGCGGCTGAACACCTCGGCCGGCCCGGAGACATCTAGCATGGTCACGCTGTCGAAGACGAGGAAGCCGGCCCGCCTCATGTCGGGTTCCGTGGGATTCCTGACCGAAAGGACATGGCACCAGGCCAGCCACACCACCGCACTGGGGAACGGAGGAATACCGGAGCCACCCAAGGAGGAACCCCATGACCGAGACCATCGTCGGCATCACCATCCCCGACTCGACCCTGGCGAAGGAGGCGACCGAACTCGTCCGCGACGTCGCCACGCCCCTGGTCTACGACCACTCCCGCCGTGTCTACCTGTTCGGCGCGCTGCGCGGCCAGCGCGACGGCCTCGACTACGACCCGGAGCTGCTCTACGTCGGCGCGATGTTCCACGACCTCGGCCTGACCGAGACCTACCGCCGCACCGACCAGCGCTTCGAGATCGACGGCGCCGACGAGGCCCGGAAGTTCCTGGCCGCCCGCGGTATCGCCGACGAGGCCGCCGGGAAGGTGTGGACCGCGATCGCGCTGCACATGGACCCCGAGATCGCCCTGGTCACCCGCGGCGTCGAACACGACGTGCTCGGCCTGGGTTTCGATACCGTCACCGACGGACAGCGCGCCGAGATCGTCGCCGCCCACCCGCGCCCCGACTTCAAGAACGGCATCCTCGCCGCCTTCACCGAGGGCATCAGGGAGCGCCCCGAGACCACCTTCGGAAACGCCAAGGCCGATGTCCTCGAGCACTTCGTGCCCGGCTTCGAGCGCGGCGACTTCGTCGAGGTCATCCGCGGCAACGCCTGGCCGGAGTAGTCGCCCGCGGGGCGGGCGGGCGTCGAAAAGCGCCACCGACCGGTGCGCCCGCCTCACGCCAGGCCGTCCACCTTCACCCCCATGACCAGCTCGGGCAGGCCGGCGGCCGCCGTCGTGCGCCAGGACACGTCCGCCAACCGCGACAGTTCCGTCTCCTCCGGGGAGATCTCCAGCAGCGGTGTACCCCGTTCCGCGGCGATCAGCGGCAGCGAGGCCGCCGGTTGCACGATCCCGGAGGTGCCCACGATGACCACCAGATCGGCCTCGCGCATCCGCTGCTCAGCCAACGCCCACTCCCGCTGGGGCAGGGACTCGCCGAACCACACCACACCCGGGCGCACGAGGTTGTCGCACAGTGAGCAGGCCGGCGGGGTCATCCGCTCCACCGGCTCGTCGGGCACCTCCACCTCACCCTCCCAGGGGCGGGAGCAGATGCTGCAGCGGTAGTCGAAGAGTGAGCCGTGCAGGTGGACCACGTCCTGTGCCCCGCCACGTTCGTGCAGGTTGTCGATGTTCTGTGTCGTCACGCCGACCCGCTCAACGCCGTCGAGCTCGCCCCAGTCGCCGATGGCGCGGTGGCCCGCATTGGGATCCGCCTGGCCCGCCAGCTTCGAGCGCCACAGGTACCAGGCCCACATCGGTTCAGGGTCCTTCGCCCAGGATTCGATCGACGCGAACGCGGCTGGGTCGACCTTCGACCACAGGCCGGTGTCCTTGTCGCGGAAGGTGACCAGGCCGGATTCGGCGCTCATCCCGGCGCCGGTGAAGACCTCGATCGTGCGGGCCCGCCGGGCGAGGCGCAGGGCGTCGGCAAGCTGAGTGTCGGCAGCGTCCATGACACCACGTTAGCGGCGCAGCGGCGCGCCCGCGAGGGTTTCATCCCGCCTAAACTCGCGGGCATGACCCGGGAATCCGCTGACCTCACCTTCCGCCCCATGGAGGCGGGCGACCGCGACCTGCGCGCCGAGGCGCTCCTGAGGAACTTCAACCGCACCGCCGAGCGCTTCACCCACGCCGACCTCGACGCCCCGCCGCTGTCGGTGTACCTGCCCTTCGACCCGGCGCGCGGCGACGTCGGCCACGTCGTCCTGTCGGGCGGCAAGGCCGTCGGCATGGCGGCGGCCGTGTTCGCGCAGGGCTACGGGCACATCAGTGACGACATCCCGGAGCTGTGGATTCACGTCACCGCCTCCCACCGCAACGCCGGCATCGGTGGGCGGCTGATCGACCTCATCCTCCAGGACGGCCGCGCCGCGGGGTGGCCGGGGCTGTCCCTGTCGGTGGAGGACGGCAACCCCGCCCGGCGGCTCTACCGGCGCAAGGGCTTCACCGACCACCTCACCCCCGGTGTGATGCTGCTGCAGCTGGGGCCCGAGCACCCGATCCGCTCGGTGGCCGTCTACTGCGGTTCCTCCTACGGGGCGCGCGAGGAGTACGCCGACGCCGCCCGTGACCTCGGCCACGAGCTGGCCGCCCGCGGCCTGACGTTGATCTACGGCGGTGGTGATGTCGGTTTGATGGGCACGGTGGCCGACGCGGTCGTCGACAGGCGCGGGGAGACCATCGGCGTCATCCCCCGTCAGCTCGTCGACCGGGAGATGGCCCACCGCGGGCTGGGCCGTCTCGACGTTGTGGAGACCATGGCCGAGCGCAAGACCCGGATGGAGGACCTGGCGGACGCCTTCATCGCGCTGCCGGGTGGGGCGGGCACGCTCGAGGAGCTCTTCGAGGTGCTGACCATGCAGCAGCTCGGCCATCTGACCGGGCCCATCGGGCTCTGTAATACGGAGGGATTCTGGGATCCGTTGGTGGAGATGCTGCGCCGCGCCGTCGACGAGGGCTTCCTGCGGGGCAAGTACCTCGACGCCCTGGTGGTCGCCGACACGCCCGCGGAGGTGCTCGCGCGTTTCGACGGTTGGACAGCCCCGGGCAGGAAATGGGACTGACCTGGTGGTCCGGCCCGCAGCACCGGTGTTATCAACCTGTGTCTTTGCGGAAAGTTCCCGGGTGGAATCGGGGGCGGGCGGAGGGCTACACTCACCTGTCATGAGTCCCGAGACTTCCGTTGACACCGTGAAGCGCACGCCGTCGCTGCTGGACGCCTCCTGTGAGGGGTTCGTCCACGACCTGGCGGCGCTGTCGCCGACTGATGCGACTGCATGGGGCATCCCCGGCTACGAGGGGGAGCTGCAGGACTTCTCCCCCGAGTACTGGGCTGCCATCGCGGACCGCACCCGCGAGATGATCGCCGACGTCGACGCCTTCGACGACGGCACCGATGAATCCGACGACGAGGACGACTTCGACGAGGTCGACCACGTCACCGCCGCCGTCCTGCGCGACCGCCTCTGCCTGGACCTCGACCTGCACCACCACGGCGAGGACCTGCGCCAGCTCAACAACATCGACTCGCCGGTCCAGACGATCCGCGACGCCTTCCTGATCATGCCCTCCGAGACGCCCGAGCAGATCGACGCGATCCGCTCCCGCCTGTCCAAGGTCCGTAAGTCGTTGGCCGGCTACCGCGAGTCCCTGACCGTGGCCGCCGGTCACGGCCGGGTCGCGGCGCACCGCCAGGTGGACGAGGTCATCTCCCAGTGCGAGGATCTCGCCGACTCGGGCTCCATGCTGGAGAACCTCGGCGTCGACGCCGACTCCAGGGAAGTGACCGGGGCCAAGGAGGCCTTCGCCGAGTTCGCCGACTGGCTCTCCGAGCACCTGGTCAGCCAGGCCCCGCACGAGGACGCCGTCGGCCGCGACCGCTACGAGCTGTTCTCCCACCTGTTCGTCGGCGACCAGGTCGACCTCGACGAGGCCTACGAGTGGGGCCTGCGCCGCCTGGCGGAGATCACCGCCGAACAGCAGCACATCGCCCGTGAACTCTATGGCGCGGGCGCCACCGTCAAGCAGGCCTACCGCAAGCTCAACTCCGAGGCCCGCTACACCCTCCGCGGCACCGACGAGCTGCTTGCCTGGATGCAGAGGACCGCCGACCGGGCCGTCACCGACCTCCAGGGCACCACCTTCACCATCCCCGATCCGGTGCGCACCATCGAGTGCCGCATCGACCCCGCCGGCACCGGCGGCATCTTCTACACCCCGCCGAGCGACGACTTCTCCCGTCCGGGCCGTATGTGGTGGTCCGTGCCGAAGGGCCAGGACACCTTCCACACCTGGCAGGAGCTGACCACCGTCTTCCACGAGGGCGTGCCCGGCCACCACCTGCAGATCGGTCAGGCCATCGCTGAGCAGGACAACCTCAACCTGTGGCGGCGGGTGGCCTGCTGGAACTCCGGCCACGGCGAGGGCTGGGCCCTCTACGCCGAACAGCTCATGGCCGAGCTCGGCTACCACGAGGACCCGGGCACCCGCATGGGGCTGCTCGACGCCCAGCGGCTGCGCGCCGCCCGCGTCGTCCTCGACATCGGCGTCCACCTGGGCAAGCGTGTGCCGGAGGGTACCGGCGTATGGGACTCCTCCTACGCCAAGTCCTTCCTCCGGGAGAACACCGCCATGGACGAGGCCAACCTGACCTTCGAGATCAACCGCTACCTCGGCTGGCCCGGCCAGGCGCCCTCCTACGCCCTCGGCCAGCGCCTGTGGCAGCGGACCCGCGACGAGGCACTCGCCCAGGGCCAGACCCAGGCCGAGTTCCACGCCACCGCGCTGCGGCTGGGATCCATTCCGATGTCGATCCTGCGTGAGCAGGTGCTGGACTAGGAGTTCCAGGGGGCTGTTGTGCCGGGCCGGCGTGGGATCCAAGGGTTTCCGCGCCGGCCGGCTTTTCGCCCGTGCGTTGCAAAGGGGCGGTTTGTCCCGGAAATCCCCCGGCGGGCGGGTGTTTCAGGGACAAACCGCCCCTCTGCAACGGGGTGGACGTCAGTACCGTCCTTAGAGCGCCGGCAGCGTCAGCCCCACGACCACCGCCGCCGCGAGCACACCCCGATGAGCTCCGTGCGCGTGTGGTGCACGAGTCTCAGCCGCGACCACGCCACCGCCGGTGTGAGGAGGAGCATCAGCCACCACCACGGCGAAATGACGATTCCCAGGAACATCCAGTGGGTGGCCCAGGCGCCGAGGTGCACGGAGATCTTGACCCCGGCCGCGTTCACCACGGCGAACAGCAGGATGAAGCCGACGGCCGCGGCCACCGCCACCCAGATCTCCCGTGGGGTGGCCAGCACGGCGAGCAGGACACCGGGCAACGCCGGCAGACCCAGGATCATCGCGAACACACGCCCCGTTGATTGCGGGCGATGACGTGGTGGTCGCCGACGCGTCCGCGGCGGATCAGCCAGAAGATCAGTGCCATCGGGGCCACCCCGGTCAGCAGGGCGGCGGTCACTCCCGGGGCCACCGCATCCAGGGCGAGCCCGAGGATGAGGAACAGGGCGGTGTTGGACACCCAGGGCACGCAGATTTCCGTGATGAGTTTCTCGGCGGTCACGTACCGGCACCTTAATCCGGCGACCCGGGTCACTCTCTGTCGGTAGGCTCGGGCTCACCCAGAGTCCCCCGATACCGACCGATACCGACCAGGAGGAGCCCGCCATGTCCCAGTTCATGCTCTCCGTCCACCACGAGCCCGGCGTCCAGGCCGCCGGCGGCACCTACGAGACCGAGGAGGACGCCCAGACCGCCTTCGCCGCGGTCGACGACCTCAACAGCCAGCTGGAGAAGGACGGGCAGCTCGTCTTCGCCGGCGCGCTGAATCCCCCGGAGGTCGCCAGCACGGCGTTCCCGGCCGGCCACGTCGTGGACGGACCGGTCTCGGACGTCGTCGGCAGGCAGCTCGGCGGTTTCTGGATCATCGACGTCCCGGACCGCCAGAGCGCCCTGGCCGTAGCCGGGCGCGCCGCGAAGGCCTGTCACCAGCCGGTGGAGGTCCGCCAGTTCGAGGGCTGACCCACCGCCCGGCCGCCGCCGGCCCTACCTCCCGCGGGTGATCAGCCGGATGAGCTGCGGCAGCCAGCCGGCGAGCAGCAGCACGGACAGCAGCCGGATGAGCTGGAGCGCGACGACCGCGGGGCCCGCCCCGCCCTCACTGGACAGGGCGAGCACCGTCTCCAGGGCGCCGGGACTGGTGGCCAGGTAGGCCTCGAAGTAGGTGATGTTCAGCCAGTGGGTCAGCGGCACCGCGGTCAGTGCGCAGGCGCCGATGATCACCACGATGAACGTGACGGTGGCGGGCAGCTGCCGCGAGAAGGCCTTGAGCGCCGGAATCGACAGTGCGCCGCCGCACATCCACCCGATGCTCAGGAAGGCCAGCACGCGGAAGATCTCCGGCGGCGCCATGCTCAGGTGATCCGGCAGGAGCAGGGAGATCACCACCGTGATCAGCAGCGGGCCCAGCACGCTCGGCACAGGCAGGTGCAGCAGACGGCCGAGCCGGGCGCCGAAGAGGGCGACCGCCACGATGATCAGCAGCACCCACCACACCTGCGACGTCCCGTCACCGGTGCTCCCGGTTCCGCCGCCGGGTGGCGGGAACAGGGCGGTGATCAGCGGCAGGGACACCGAGACGGCCAGCAGCCGCAGGTACTGGGTCAGGGAGACGAAGCGGAAGTCGGCGCCGAGTTCGCGCGCCAGGACCGGCATGACCGACGCCCCGCCCGCGAGCATCGAGAGGATGCCCGTCTCCCGGCTGATCCTCGCCTGGGAGCGCGCGAGCAGCAGGCCTCCGACGACGCCGACGCCGAGGGTGACCACCGCGACGGCCAGGCCGGGCAGCAGGTAACCCGCGAGCGCCGCGAACGGCACACCCACCAGCGGCACGGCGGCGAGAATGCCGATCACCCCGCGGCCGAAACCGTAGAAGTCCTCGCTGACCGGCAACTCGTCGCCGGTGATCAGCGCGCACGCCCCAGCGGCGACGATGGCCGCCAGGATCCAGGAGGCGGGGACCTGCCACCAGGTGAACAACCAGCCGAGCAGGAGGGACAGCGGGGCCACGATCATCCAGCGCAGCGCGACCGTCCGGTTGAACATCCGCCCCCCTCCACCTGGATCCGTAATTACCGGATGTCAGTCTAGTCACCCGCGAAACCCGGTCCGGGACAGCACGCGGCGGCTAGGCTTCGGGGAATCGGCAATGAGGCGGAAGGCGACCGATGGTGGGACTGGAGTTGTCGGGCTGGGCGCTGCTCCTGGCCGGCGCGGCGGTGGCCGGGTGGGTGGACGCGGTCATCGGCGGCGGTGGGCTGGTGCTCATCCCGCTGATCCTCGCGGTGGCCCCGCAGCTGGCCCCGGCCACCGCGTTGGCTACGAACAAGCTGGCCGCGGTGTCGGGCACGGCGTCGGCGGCGGTCATGATGGTGCGGAAGGTGCGGCCGTCGGTAAGCGTGCTGGCGGGCTACGTGCCGCTGGCGCTGCTGTGCTCGGGGGCGGGGGCGCTGGCCGCGAGCCTGATCGACACCGCGGTGATGCGGCCGGTGATCATCGTGCTGATGCTGGCGGTGGGCACGTTCGTGGCGTTGCGCCCGTCCTTCGGCACCGGTGAGGGGTCGGCGCTACCGGGCGGGTGGCGGCGTTGGGCGGTGCTCGCGCTGGTGGGCGTGATCGCCTTCTACGACGGCATCTTCGGCCCCGGCACCGGCATGTTCCTCATCATGGCGTTCACGGCGCTGCTGAGCCAGAACTTCCTGGTCTCCGCGGCGATGGCGAAGGTGGTCAACACCGCCACGAACCTCGGCGCGCTGGTGGTCTTCGCGGCCGGCGGGCACGTGTGGTGGCTGCTCGGCCTGGTGCTGGCGGTGGCGAATATCCTCGGTGCGCAGCTGGGCGCGCGCACGGTGCTCGGCGGGGGTGCGAGGTTCGTGCGCGGGGCGCTGCTGGTGCTGGTGGTGGTCATGAGCGTCTACCTGGGGTGGCAGCAGCTCAGCGGCCGATGAAGGCCGGGCGAAGTTGGCAGTGAATTCCCAGAAATTTACAGGTGCATCAAAGCTTATGTGTCTACGATCAAAGACATGCTGATCGCAAGAGAACAGGACCAGTCTGACGAACCCACCGACAGATCGGTGATCGCCGTGAAGGTCGAGGAGTCCGTGGACGCCGACACCGCCGCCGAGCTGATCGACGGCGTGATCACCGCCGCAGGACTGCTCGCCCTGCCGGAGGTGCACGTGTGGGCCGACGGCGAGACCCTGCCGCTGCTCGCGGTCGCCGCGGGTGACATCCCCGAGCTGCCCGAGGGCTTCCAGCTCCGCCAGCTCGACGCCGATTCCCACGAGGTCTTCGCCGAGGAGGGCGAGGGCACCACCTGGCTGACCTACACCTCCCTGGTGCAGCTGGCCCGCTCACGCCGGGCCGCCGCCCCAGCCCCCGCGGCCGTCCCCGCGGCGTAGTTCGCGGGAGTCGCCAGAAACGTCCCGCGCCTGAAATCCGAGACCTCCCGGGCACGATGCCCGGGAGGTTGATCTGTGTCTCGGGGTCGGCAGGAGCGACCCGATGGGACTGACCGAGTGGAGCCGGAATAAACGGGCCCCAGACGCCCCACCTACATCCGCTTCCTGGTCCGCGCGGTCGCCGGGGCGCTCCACGGATCCTCCGGCCACGGGTGCTTCGGGTAGCGCCCGCGCATCTCCGCGCGCACCTGCCCGTACGGCCCGGACCAGAAGCTGGCCAGGTCATCGGTGACCGCCAACGGCCGTCCCGCCGGCGAGAGCAGGTGGAACAGCACCGGCACGCCCGACAGCTTCGGGGACTCCGCCAGCCCGAAGCATTCCTGGAGTTTCACGCTCACCACTGGCCGGCCCTCGGAGTAGTCCACGCGGGGCCGGTTGCCGCTGGGCACCGCCAACCGCTCAGGCGCGAGCTCGTCCAGGCGGGTGGCCTCCGGCCAGGGCAGCAGGCGTTGCAGGGCGGGGTACAGGTCGATCTTCTCCACCGGGGTGCCGTGTGCCACGGCGCCCAGCTCGGGGCCGAGGAACTCCAGCGGGTCGGCCGAATCCACGTCCGGCCACGGCTCGCCCAGCCGCTCGTGCAGGAAGGCCAGCCGATTGCGCAGCGCCGTGGCCTTCTCCGAGAACCGGAACAGTCCGAGCCCCTCGCGCCGGATGCCCTCGGCGAGCGCCTCGGCGGCCTGGTGTGGCGGCACCTGCACCGGGGTGGACGACAGCTCGATCGCCCCGGCCCGCCGGATCCGCCGCCCGCGCAGTCTGCGGCCCTCGAAAGTGGCGGTGACGGTTTCCTCCACGCCGACGATCCGCAGGGCGTCCGCCTCCGTCAGGCGCGCGGCCGCCCGGATCGTCGCGCCGGCCCGGCCCTCGCGGGTGGCCCCGCCGCTGCGGGTGACCTCCGCGACGGCCAGCCACTCCGCGCCCCGCAGTGGGGAATCCGGTGGCAGCACCGCGCGCGTGCCGCTGGCCAGCAGATAGTCCTGGTTGTCCCCACCCTCCAGGCGCGCCACCTTCCCCGGGAAGGCCAGCGCCGTGATCACCCCGGGATCGGAGGTGCCGTCACCTCGCGGGGCGAGCCGGCGCAGCCGTGCCACCTCCCGGTCGAAGCGCCGCTGCCCGCGCAGAATGCGCAGCTGCGCCCCCACATCCCCGCGCGGGGCGTCGGCCAGCGCCGCCACGGTCTCCGCGGCCGTCGGCCCGCACTCCACCAGTGCGCGCCCCAGCCGCGGATCGACCGGCAGGCCGACCAGTTTCCGTCCCCGCGCCGTGGCCTCCCCGCGCTGGTCGACGGCCCCGATGCCGCGCAGCACCTCCTCGGCCGCCGCGATGGCGGGGGCCGGCGGGGCGTCGGGAAGCGGGAGCCCCTCGCCACGCGGGGTGCCCCAGCACGCCAGGGTGAGCGCGGCCTGCGTCAGGTCCGAGGTGGCGATCTCCGGGGTGATGTGGGCCGTGAGGTGCCGGTACTCGGACTCGGCGTAGCAGCGGATGACCTCGCCCGGCCCCTCACGCCCGGCACGGCCCGCGCGCTGGTCCACGGTCGACTTCGCCGCGGAGACGGTGACCAGGCCGGTCATCTGGCGCGCGGCATCGCGACGCGGCACGCGCGACAGTCCGGAGTCGACGACCACGCGCACGCCCGGCACGGTCAGCGAGGACTCCGCGATCGACGTCGCGACGACGATACGCGGCTGCCCGCTCGGCGTGAGGGCGGCGTCCTGCTCTTGTGCGGTCAGGGAACCGTGCAGGGGCAGGGCCCCGGGTAGCTTTCCGACGACGTGCTCGACCTCGCGCACGCCGGGGACGAAGACCAGCGCCGAGTGCCCGGTGCGTTCGACGGCGCGGCGGGCCTGCTCGGCGAGGTGGTCGAGGAAGGACCGGGTGCAGCCCAGGCGGCCCTCGTGGGGCGAGTGCGTGATCTCCAGTGGGTGGGTCACCGCCGGGGTGGACAACACCTGCGCGCCCATGAGTTCCGCGAAACGCGCCGCGTCCAGGGTGGCCGACATGGCGACCACGCGCAGGTCATCGCGCAGCTGCACCAGCTCCAGCAGCATGCCCAGTACCAGGTCCGTGTCGAGCTGGCGCTCGTGGACCTCATCGATGGCGACCGCGCTGACACCCGTGAGTTCCGGATCCGACATCAGGCGGCGCAGCAGCACGCCCGGGGTCACGAACTCCACCAGCTCGCCCGGGTGGTGCTCGCCGCGGACGGTGAAACCGACGCACTCACCCAGCCTCGATCCGTCGAGCTGCGCCAGCCGACGCGCCGCCGCCCGCACCGCCACGCGCCGCGGGGCGGTGACCAGCACCTTCCCCCGCACGTGGTTGGCCAGGGCGGGTGGGACGAGCGTCGTCTTGCCCGTGCCGGGCGGGGCCTGGATGACGGCCGTTGAGGCGGCGTCGAGAAGCGCAGGGAGCTCGCCGATGGTCTCGACGACGGGCAGACCTCTACCTATGCGGTGCAGATCAAACAAACCGGTTGCCCTCCACCGGAACGCCCTCGGTGTTCGCGAGCTTGTTGAACTCCTTCATCAGACGGGCGGCCCTGTCGTGCTGCTCCGTGAGTTCGGCGGAGCCGGGCAGGTACCACCGGCCACTGCGCATCTGTTCCAGACCGGAGTAGGTCCTAGGATTGAACTCGCTCATGACGTCCATTGTGCCTTCGTTTGCGGGGTGGTTTGTTTGCCGACACTCTTCGACTCCGGGGCCGGGTTCGACCGTCCCGCGGTTCTCGTCGCGCCCGGGGTGGCGCACCTGCCGGGGTGGCTGCCGGTGTCGGAGCAGGAACGGCTGGTGTCGCAGGCCCGCGCGATAGCGCGCTCCGTGGCCGGCACCCCGCTGGCGATGCACCGGCCCGTGGTGGGAACGGGGCAGATGAGCGCGTACATCCTCTCGCTCGGGCGGTACTGGCGGACGCGGCCGTACGGGTACGTGCGCTCGCTGGGCGGGGTCGACGTGCCCGCTGTCCCGCCGGAGTACGGGCGGTTGGCCCGGGCGGCGCTTTCGGCTGCTTCAGGGGTGGCGGAGGAATTGGCCCCCTGGGCGGACGGGGCATTCCGCGCCGAGACCGCCCTAGTCAACTACTACCCGTCCGGCGCGTCGATGGGACTGCACGTCGACGCCAACGAGGTCTCCGAGGCCCCCGTCGTGTCGTTGTCGATCGGTGACGAGGCCGTGTTCCGGATGGGAAACGTCCACGGTCGGACGAGACCCTGGTCGGATGTGACCCTGATGTCCGGGGACCTGGTGGTCTTCGGCGGGCCGGCGCGCCGGGCGTACCACGGGGTGCCGGTGGTCCGGGACGGCACGGCGCCGGCCGGGTGCGGGCTGTGCGAGGGGAGGATCAACATCACGATCCGGCAGGTGGGGTTGTAGTCGGGTTCGCAATACCTTGCGCCGAATCTTGAGCGAACAGGGAAAATGCGGTTCTATCATCATTCTGCTGCGAGATTTTGCGGTGGCAGTGAACCGTGGCGCGTCTGCGGGAGTCCAACTTCGTCAGTAGGGGCCCGGATCCCGGGCCGAGCAGCCGACGAAGTACGCACAGGAGCAGCCGATGCCGTATGCGGGCAGTGACAGCGACGATCTCGTTCACCGATTTCCGGGATTCGCCGGTGTCCGGGATGGATTGCCACTTCCTCCCGGCGATGTCCCCGTTCCGGAGCGTGTGGCCGAAGTGCTCGGCCGCGCCGCCGACCATCTGGGCGTCAGCCCGATGGATCCTCGGGCCCGTCGGCAACTCAGGGAATGGTACGAACAGGTCTCCCCGCGATATGTCATTTCCCGGAAGTTCCTGCGGCCGGATGCCCTTTCCGCCTCGGATGCCCGCCACCATCCCCGTCGTCTTCGGTACCGGGTGGACGCTCGTACGAGGATCACCGCGCATCTCCTCGAGCACCCTGGGTGGATCGCGGACAGTTGGAGTGCCGCGGCGCTCCTCGGGATCGGGGACTTCAGCGATGGAGCCGATACCTGTGTCACACATTCCGGGAACCGCCGGTTGAGCACGGATCCGCTCCGACCTACGCAACACCGCAAGCCGGCCTCCCTCCCGGTGTGGACCGTGTATCTGAATGACGCCCCGATGAAGGTGACGCCACCAACCGTGACTCTCATTCGGTGTCTCCGCTCCGTTCTGATTGAGGAACATGCGTGGCAGGTACCGAAGATCGCCCGCCTATCGGAACCACTTATCCGGGCGGTGCAGGTCATCGACCGCTTTCGACGGGGCTTGGGGATCGATGAGCGTCACATCGCCGAAGTTGGCCGCGGATTGATCGATGCCCGGAAGCTCGCGAGGATTATCTCGTTGTCCGGGCCGGGAACGGATTCGCCTCAGGAGACCCTGCTCAGGTTGATCGCCGGTCAGGCTGCCGCCCGGTCCGGAGCTGAGTTTCTTCCGCAGGTGCCCGTCTACTGCGACGGGCGGATCGGGGAGGCCTGCTCGAAGGAGGCCGGAGTGCCACTGCTGACGGTGCTGGACCTCGCCGAGGTCACCTGGAAGATCGCGCTCATGTTTGACGGCGCCCACCACTGGACGAAGAAACAGCGGGAACGAGATGCGCGGATCAACTTCGAGCTGGCGCATTCGGGGTGGCTCGTCCTGCGGGTGTCGTACGGGATGTTCAATGACGCCTCCGGCCTCGCGGCCAAGATAGAGGAGGCGATTCGTGAGCGGATCAGCGAGGCGGCGGCCTGATCGAGGGCGGCCCCCCTCTGCGTCGCAAAATCCTGCACCCTGACCCGGTTCGGAGTGTGTCTTCCCTGTTCGTCGAGCACAAGCCCGGAAGATTTTGCGAAGCCACCGGAAACCGGCCTGAGGAAGCCCCTGCATGCGGAAGTAAGCTGTGCCACACTCGTGCGCATGAGCATTCCCACCGACAAGAAGATCGCAGTCATCACCGGTGCATCCTCCGGCATCGGTGCCGCCACCGCGGAGGCCCTGGCCGAGAACGGCTGGCACGTCGTCGTCGCCGCGCGCCGCAAGGAGCGCCTGGACGAGGTGGCGGACAGGACCGGGGGCACCGCCATTGAGCTGGACGTCACGGATCAGGCGAGCGTGGACCAGCTCGTGGAACAGCTGCCGCGCGTGGATCTGCTGGTCAACAACGCCGGCGGCGCCCTGGGTCTGGACCACGTGCGCGAGGCCGACCTCGAGGACTGGCAGACGATGTACGACACCAACGTCCTCGGCGTGGTGCGCGTGACCAGGGCTCTGCTGCCGAAGCTGGTCGAGGCCGAGGACGGCGAGGGCCTGATCATCAACATCGGTTCCATGGCCGCCTGGAACGCCTATCCGGGCGGCGCCGGCTACAACGCCGCCAAGTTCGGCCTGCGGGCGCTGACCCGCGCCATGCGTCAGGAGGAGGTGGACAACCCGGTGCGCATCACCGAGATCGACCCGGGCCGCGTGAACACCGACTTCTCCCTGGTCCGGTTCAAGGGTGACCACAACAAGGCCGACGCCGTCTACGCCGACAAGCTCAACCTCACGGCCGGCGACGTCGCCGAGGCCATCCGTTGGGTGGCGTCCCTGCCGGCCCACGTGAACATCGACACACTGAACATCATGCCGCGCGACCAGGCTTAAACTCTCGGAGGTGGCCGTCTCCGAATTCATCGCCCTGCTCGCCGTGTGGATCGCGGCGATCGCCTCCCCGGGGCCCGACCTGCTGCAGATCATCCGCCTCGGCGCGAAGTCGCGGATCTCCGGCGTGTGGGGTGCCCTGGGCATCATGACGGGCAACGCCCTGTGGATCTGTGGCTCCCTGCTGGGCCTGTCGGCGCTGATCAACGCCTATCCCGGCGTGCTCACGGTCCTGCAGTTGCTCGGCGGGGCCTATCTGCTGTGGATGGGCGTGAACGCCACCCGCGGCGGACTGGCCACCCGCCGTCAGGCGGCCGTCCCCGTGACCCTGCGTGCCGACGCCGCGGCAGACGCAGACGCCGGGTCGGGCGCGGCGTCGGCAAGCGCGCCGCGGGCCTGGCGGCTGGGCCTGACCACCAACCTCGCGAACCCGAAGGCCATTCTCTTCTTCGGAGCGGTGTTCACGCAGTTCGTCCGCCCCGAGATGGGGGCGGGTTGGGCGGCGGTCATCGCCGTGGTGCTGATTCTCACCGGCGTGGCGTGGTTCGTCGGCTTCGCGCTGGCGGTGCGGCTCCTGGCGGCGAAACTGGTGCGCAACGCGGCGGCCATCGACATCGTCACGGGCGTGATCTTCGTGGCGTTGGCCCTGTTCATGCTCTACGAAGGGCTTGTGGGTGTGGGGGAGTGGCTGGCGTAGGCGGAGCGCGCTAGCGTGGCGGTTAACCCTCCCGAATCTTTCCCTCCCGAAAGGACGAGGCCATGGACCTGATCGTCACCACCACCAACTCAGTCGACGGCCTGGAGATCTCCCGGTACGTCGGCATCGTCATCGGAGACCAGGTCATCGACACCAGCCGGTTCCGCAACCCCACCTCCGACGACCCGGACATCTCCGGTCAGCGGGAGGTTGAGCGCGCCCGCGGGATCGCCCTCGAGGAGATGAAGGCACGCGCCGTCGAACTGCACGCAGAGGCCGTCGTCAGCGTGGTCTTCAACCACCAGATGGTGGGCCCCGACAACACCCTGCTGCTGGTCTCCGCCACCGGCACGGCAGTGCGGCTGAAGACCCCGGCGCAGTAGGGCACCCGGCCCACGGCGACCGCGGCCACCCTCCGCCCGCGGTCGCAGCCCCCACCGATACACTGGCAGCCATGCACGCAGCAGACGTCGCGATCAGCGGCGAGACGATCAAGCTCGGCCAGTTCATCAAGCTCGCGAACCTCACCGCCACCGGCGGGGAGGCCAAGGAGCTCATCGCCGACGGTCAGGTGACGGTCAACGGCGAGGTGGACACCCGCCGCGGCCGCACCCTGCGCCCCGGTGACGTGGTCTGCATCGAGGACGCCTGCGCGCGCGTCGCCGCGGACCCGGGCGAGGACGATTTCTTCGACGAGGCCACCGCCGACGACGATTTCGACCCCGAGAAGTGGAGGAACCTGTAAATGCCCGCTTTCGAGGCCACCGGCGGCATGCCGTACTGGATTGACCTGACGACCTCCGACCCACGCAAGTCCGCGCACTTCTACTCCGAGATCCTCGGCTGGGAGATCCGCGAGGAGGTCGAGGGGTCCGGGTACCGGATCGCCCGCGTGCAGGGCCTGCCCGTCGCCGGGTTCATCCCGCAGCCCGACGACGCGCCGTTCCCCGACACCTGGATCACCTACTTCCTGGCCGATGACATCGAACGCCAGATCCGACAGGTCACCGAGCTCGGTGGCCGTGTGCTCGCCGATCCGACCGACGTGCAGCTCGGGCGGATGGCCGTGCTCGCCGACGCCGCCGGGGCCATGTTCGGGCTGGTCGAACCGCGCGGCGAGGATGCCTTCGTCGCCGCCGGTGAGCCCGGCACCCCGGTCTGGCACGAGCTGACCACCACCTCCCGCTACAACGAGGCCCTCGACTTCTACCACGGCCTGTTCGACTGGGAGCTGGCCACCATGGACGTCGGCGAGGACTTCAAGTACGCCACCGCCATGTCCGAGGGCGCGCCGTTCGCCGGCCTGTGGAAGGCCGAGGGCAGCTTCCCGCCGCAGGTCCCCAGCTTCTGGCAGTCCTACCTGGGGGTGCTCGACGTCGACGCCGCCGTCAGGCGCGTGCCGGAGCTCGGCGGCGAGATCATCCGCGAGCCCTGGGACTCCGAGTTCGGCCGCATGGCGCTGATCTCCGACTCCACCGGCGCGACCGTCACCCTCTGCGGCATCGACGAGCCGGTCGTCGAGGACGAGCTCAGCGAGGCCGATTCCATCCTCAACCTCGACCCGAACCAGCTCTAGGACCTCACGTGCTCGAGCTCGACGACCTGAGCTCCCGGGTCCTCGACGCCGTCGACCGTGTCCCCGCCGGCCACGTCACCACCTACGGTGACGTGGCCGCGGTCGTCGGCACCGGCCCGCGCCGGGTCGGCCGGGTGATGGCGCGGTACGGGCACCTGACCGCCTGGTGGCGGGTCGTGCGTGCCGACGGCTCCAGCCACGATCCCGACCGCTCCGTCCCGCACTGGGACGACGAGGGTATCCCCCACAACGGACGGGTCGTGCGGCTGGGGGAGTGCCGCATGAACTGAGACTGGGCCGGTGATTCGCGGTCGGCCTCGCGGGGGCGCCGTGCCGCTTCACGACGTCCGTTCTCAGCGCGGAGAGGTCAGTATTCCAGTCACTTTGCGTCTTTTCCTGCGGACCCGGCATGGGAATCCAGCGGGATAGTGCCCTGTCGACAATTACCTATTGACCAATAGATAGAAACTCTGTAGTTTGCCTATCGAGCGATAGGTAAACGGATTTGTAGGCTCCGGCTCCTTTCGCAGCAGATGACAAGCCGTTCAAGAGAGGGAAAAGAAGATGGAAGCAGCAGACATCGCATGGATCCTGGCGGCTGTCGCCCTCGTCGCGCTGATGTTCCCGGGCCTGGCGTTCCTGTACGGAGGTATGCTCGGCAGCGGCCAGGTGCTCAACATGTTCATGATGGTCATGGGCTCACTCGCCGTCACCTCCGTCGTGTACGTCATCTACGGGCACGGGCTGGTGCTCGGCGACTCGGTCGGCGGACTGGGTCTGATCGGCAACCCGCTGGAGTTCGCCGGTTTTTCCAACCTGCTGGTGAACGACGGATCGGGGAGCCTGCTCACCGCCGGCTTCTATATCCTCTTCGCCGCGATCTCCCTGGCGCTGGTGGCGTCGGGCGCGGCGGGGCGGATGAAGTTCGGGGCCTGGCTGCTCTTCGGGGTTCTGTGGGTGACCCTGGTCTACGCCCCGCTGGCGCACTGGGTCTTCGCCTTCGACGACCCCGAAACCGGCACTGTCGGAGGCTGGCTGGTCAACACGGTGGGCATGCACGACTTCGCCGGCGGCACCGCCGTCCACATGAATGCCGGTGCCTCGGGTCTCGCCCTGGCGTTGGTGCTCGGGGCCCGCCGCTCCGGGGCGACCCGTCCGCACAACCTACCGCTCACGCTGATCGGCGCGGGCATGCTCATGATCGGCTGGCTCGGCTTCAACGGCGGCACCGCCGGTGGTGCGAACTTCCTGGCCTCCTACGTCGTGGTCACCTCCATCTTGGCCGCGGCCGGCGGCATGCTCGGCTTCATCGTCGTGGAGCGCGTGCGCCACGGCCGCCCCACCCTCCTGGGACTGGCCACCGGTCTGATCGCCGGCCTGGTCGGCATCACCCCCGCAGCCGACGCAGTCAGCCCCGTCGGGGCGATCGCGGTGGGCTTCCTCGCCGCCGCGCTCGCGGCCTGGGCCATCAGCTGGAAGAGTCACCACGGCATTGATGACTCCCTGGACGTGTTCGCGGTCCACGGCATCGCGGGCATCGCGGGCGCCTTCTTCGTCATGCTCTTCGGTTCCGCCGCCGCCCCCGCGGGGGTGCAGGGCGTCCTGCTCGGCGGGGACCTGAGTCTGCTGTGGCGTGAACCGCTGGCCGTGGCGGTGACCCTGGTCTGGTCCTTCGGGCTCACCTGGCTGATCGCCACCGCGATGATGAAGGTCCACGACATCCGGATCTCCCGCGAGGACGAGGACATGGGCGTCGACCGTGCCATCCACGCCGAGACGGCCTATGAGCTGCGTCAATCCACGATGTTTGGGCAAGCCGCTCGTCGGGCCGACGCGGACACCGCGGCTGACCGGAAGGCCGCGGCGCCCACCCCGGGCCCGATCTCATCCCCGTCCGTCGGCGCCGCCGACGACGCTCCCACCGCCTCCACAGCTTCCTGACCACACCGGAAAGACAGGTAATGAACATGACCGCCGCGCTCCCCGGCACCACCGGAATCACCACCGTTCCCGCGACTCCCGTCGCCCCGGCCATCGACTTCCTCTACCTCTCCGAGTCCGACATGATTGCCGCCGGCGTCACCGACATCGCCCGATGCGTCGACGTCATGGAGGAGACTCTCGTTCTCCTGGCGCGGGGCGACTACATGATGGCCGGCCCGAACTCGAACTCGCACGGCGCTATGGTCACCTTCCCGGAAAAGCCGGCCTTTCCCGGTATGCCCGCCGACGGTCCGGACCGTCGCTTCATGGCAATGCCCGCTTACCTGGGGGGACGCTTCAACAACACGGGAGTGAAGTGGTACGGCTCCAACGCCGAGAACCGCAGGCACGGCCTGCCTCGCTCCATCCACGTCTTTGTCCTCAACGACACTGTCACGGGTGCGCCGAAGGCCATCATGTCCGCGAACCTGCTGTCGGCCTACCGTACCGGTGCCGTCCCGGGCGTCGGCGTCAAGCTCCTCGCAGTGGAGAACGCCACCACCGCGGCGGTCATCGGCCCCGGCGTGATGAGCCGCACCATCCTCGACGCCACCCTGGCCGTGCGCCCCGGGATCGGTCGGCTGAGGATCAAGGGGCGCTCGGCCGCCTCCATCCGCCGCTACATCGAGTGGGTCCGGGAGAATCACCCCCAGATCAGCCATATCGAGGTCGTCGACACAGAACGGGAAGCGGTGCACGACGCGGACGTGGTCATCGCCGCCACCACCACTGACGCCGCAGGTCCGGAGACCTTCCCGTATTTCGCGCAGGAATGGCTCAAGCCGGGTGCGCTTTTGCTGCTGCCGGCCGCCGCCCGCTTCGACGACGCGTTCATCCGGGATGGTGCCCGCCTGGTCGTTGACTACCACGGCCTCTACGACGCCTGGCACGAGGAGTACGGTCCGGCCGAGGCCTACCGGCTGCTGGGGATCCCCGGAAACCATTGGTGGGACATGTTGGCGGACGGTAGCCTCAGCGGCAACCGCATTCACCAGATCGGCGACATCGCGGCCGGGGAAACCCCCGCCCGCATCAGTGACGACGAGATCATCCTCTACTCCGTCGGGGGCATGCCGGTTGAGGACGTGGCCTGGGCCACGGAGGTCTACGGGACGGCTCGCGATCGCGGCATCGGCACCATGCTCAACCTCTGGGACACCCCCGCATTGTCCTGAATCCATCTCACGAAGCCAAGGAGAAGACCATGCCAGCCAAACTCCGCGTCGCCGTCATCGGGCTAGGCACCACCGGTTCCATGGCCCTGTGGCAGCTCAGCCGCCGCCCCGATATTGAGGTCTTAGGCTTTGAGCAGTTCGGCCTCGGCCACGGCTACGGCGCCTACACCGGCGAATCCCGCCTGTTCCGCACCGCTTACCATGAGGGTGCGAAGTACGTGCCCCTGTTGCTGCGGGCCCGCGAGCTCTGGGAGGAGCTCGGGGACTCGGCCGGCCGACTCCTGTTCCACCCCTTCGGTGTGCTCACCGTCGGCCGCGAGGACGACGCCCCGTTCCAGCGGGTTCTGGACTCGGTGATGGCGCACGGCCTGCCGCACGAGCGGCTGAGCGCGGCGCAGATGCGGCGTCGGTACGCAGGCCTGGACTTCCGGGACGACGAGGCCGGCGTCGTCGACCTGCTCGGCGGGGCGCTGCGCCCGGAACTGTCGGTGCTCAGCGCGATCGAGCAGGCGATGGCCAACGGTGCGACCGTCCTCGATCACGAGCGCATCCTCAACGTCACCGACACTGGGACGGGCGTGCAGATCACTACTAACGCCCGCGAGACGGTCGTAGACCGCGTCGTCGTCACCGTGGGCAGCTGGGTGCGTGAACTCGTGCCGCAGATAGCCGACCTGGTCGAGGTACGCAAGCTGGTGCTCACCTGGTTTCTGCCGAGCATCTGCACCGATTTCGACCCCGCCAGCCTGCCCTGTTTCATCCGCGACCGCGACGGTTTCCATATCTTCGGCGCCCCCTGTGTCGACGGCTACAGCGTCAAGATCGCGGGCCTGGACGTCTGGGGCGGCCCGGAGACCGACCGGCCGGAGGATGCCGACCTGCGCCTTGACCGCGACCTGATCTCCCGGTTCGGCGCCCGGGTCCATGAACTGTTCCCTGGCGTGCAGCCCGAACCCAACCGCTACAGCGTCCACTTCGACACCTTCACCGCCAGCCGCGATCCCATCGTCGACCGCTTCGGCGACGTCGTCGTGGTCACCGGCCTGTCCGGCCACGGCTTCAAACTCGCCCCGGCACTCGGCGAGCTGGCCTGCGATCTGGCGCTGGCCGAGCAGGCGCGCGTCCGGCACCGCGACTTCACACTCGACGCGCACCGTCCGATCGGCACGGAGTACTCGGTCGGGGCGGGAGCCGCGGTTTCGGCGTAGGGCGGGCGTCGACCGGCCGCGGGGCCCGAAGGGGCCTCACGATCGGGTAGCGATCTGTCCTGGCACGGGAAGCGGCGGGGGCGTGCGGTCCCCACTGAGGGCAACGACCCGCAGGAGGAACCTTCATGCGCACCCGATCCTGTGCCGCGGCCGCCCCTGGCCTGCTTCTCACGCCCGCCACCGCCTCCGCCCAGCACTTTGATCCGGAGCCGGGTGTCAGCACCTATTGGTGAAGCGAGCGCCCCGCCCGACTCCCGCAGGCCTTCTCCTCCGACCCGCTCGGCGTGGGCTTCGCAATGTCGATGACCCCGGTGCTGCCGTTCATCTTGTTTCTGGATTCCACCGGCCCCCTCTCGGGGACCGTGTACGGCTCCGGCGGCATCCCGGTCCGGTAGCATCTGGGCCCAATCGGATAGCGGTCGGGCACCGAGTTTTTCCGTCAGCCGAGCTTCTGACGATCGAAGACAGACCACGCCTCGGTGCGGCCACCATTTTCCCTTCCCCGTTTTCTTGCCCGGAGTGGCCCTGGGGTGCGGTCCACGCGAAAAAGAGCGCCTTCACCTGGGATTCCGTCAGATCGCTCAGCTGTCCCCGCCATGTTAAGGGGGGCCCGATGGAAAAGATTTCTGCGCCGTGTGGTAAGCGCTGGCATACTGAAAAACGGAACGATCTTCTTATAAGTCCAAGAAATCTACTGCTCGGCACTCGAGATCTGGGTCGGAAACGAGCCAGGCCCAGTGCCGGAAGGGAGCTTCAATGACAACGAATCAAGATCGAGCTCAAGCCGCCAAGGAGGCCGGCCGGGACGAGGCTTCGAAGGTCGCAGGTGAGGCCCAGGGCGCTGCCCGCGACGTCGCCGACACCGCCCGTCAGGAAGCCCGGCAGGTCACCGATGAAGCCATGAATCAGGCCAAGTCCCTGACGAACTCGGCCCGGGATGAGGTTTACTCGCAGGCGTCCACTCAGCAGCAGCGTCTGGCCGAGCAGTCCCGCATGGTCACCGATGACCTGCAGCGCCTGGCGCGTGGAGAGCAGGCCGAGTCCGACATGGTCAACCAGGTCGTCTCGATGCTCGCCGACCGGGCCCAGAAATTCACCACCCAGCTGGAGACTAAGCAGCCCACTGAACTACTCGACGATGTGCGCCGCTTCGCTTCCCGACGCCCCGGCACCTTCCTGGCCATCGCCGCCGGCGTCGGCCTGGTCGCCGGACGTCTGACCCGCGGGGTGGCCGACAACGATGACGACGCCTCGCAGGACTCCCGCCAGTCCGAGGCTCCGCAGGCCGTCACCCCGCCACCGGCGGCAGCGGTGGAGCCGACCACGTCGGCAGACCCGGGTGTGGCCCCCACCACCCCGGCACCGGGAGCGCCGCTGCACACTCCGGTGGAGGGCGCCCCTGATCTCGCCTCCGGTGGCTCCCCCGGCACCCCTTTCGGGGACACCCCGGAGACCGCCCCCGGTGACCGACTGGACGACATCACCGACCGGGGAGACCGCCGATGAGTTCCCCCTCGAATGACCCGACGTACACCAGTCCCGGGGCGGATCCCGCCACCGGCAGTCCCCTGACCCCGCCCGCGGCCGGCTCGTCCCAGATACCTGACTCCGAGGCGGAAACCCGCGCGCGGACCGAGTCGCTGGGGGAGATGTTCTCCCACTTCACCGAGGACCTCTCCACCCTGATGCGCCAGGAGATCCAGCTCGCCAAGGCCGAGGCCACCACTTCCGCCAAGCAGGCCGGTGCGGGCGCGGGCATGCTCGCCGCGGCGGCCCTCGGCGGATTCTTCGTACTGCTGTTTCTGTCCCTGGCCCTCACTTGGGCTCTGGGCAACGTGATGGACCTGGGCTGGGCGGCGCTGATCGTGGCCGCTGTCTGGGCCGTCATCGCCGCCATTCTGGCCGTGGTGGGTAAGAAGCGACTCGACAAGATGAAGGGCCTGCCCCAGACCCAGGAAACCGTCCAGGAGATTCCCCCGACCCTGAACCCCAGCAAGGAGACGCCATGACCAACCCCGATGACATCCGCGCCGACATCGAACGCACCCGAGGCAACCTCGGCCGAGACGTGGACGCCCTGGCCGAGAAGGTCGACCCCAACAAGGCGGTCGAGCGCCAGACCGACAAGATCCGCGGCAAGTGGACCGACCTGCGTGAGTCCGTGATGGGCAGCCCCGACCACGACAACGGGCAGTCCACCATGCAGGACGCCCGCGACCGGGCCGGCGAGATGGCGGACGAGGCCGGGCAGATGGCCCGCAACGCCCCCGAGCAGGTCAAGCGTCGTGCACGCGGCAATCCGCTGGCCGCCGGACTCATCGCCCTGGGCGCCGGCTGGCTGGCTGGTTCGCTGCTGCCGGCCTCCCAGCCTGAGCAGGACGCTGCGGCCAAGGCGAAGGAGAAGGCCGAACCTGCTCTGGAGGAGGCCAAGTCGGTCGCACAGGACATGGGTGAGTCCCTCCAGCCGCAGGCGCAGGAGGCGGCCGAGTCCGTCAAGGACTCCGCCACCGCCGGAGCACAGCACGTCAAGAGCGAGGGCCAGCACCGTGCCACTGAGCTCAAGGACGATTCCCGACAGGCCGCCCAGCGGGTCAAGGACACCACCCAGGAGTCCTGACACCCCACAATTCACGCGATCGCCCGGGGCCGGAGACGGTATCCCGGGCGATCGTCTGTTGTGGGAGGGCGGGAATCGGCTTTAGGGCGGGCATTGCGGCGGAAACTGGTGCTGTGACCCGTTGAGGTCCGCCCTTGTGCCGCTTCTTGACATCCCGGCTCGGGGAGGGAAAGTGTCACATCAGCGGTAGGACGGACATTGGGGCTGGAACCGCCGCCGTGGCTCTTCGATGTCCGCCCTTGCGCAGTTCTCGTGCCCGCGCCGGCACTTCTCGACGTCGCGATCCGCGCGGCGTGGGCAAACGGCTTGTCGCACCAGCGGTAGGGCGGACACCAGGTCTAAAAACCCGTACCCAGACCACCGGCGTCCGCCCTTGTGCAGCCGCCCCAACTCCCGTCCCGGTTGCCTACCAACCAGATGGTAGGTACATTCGGGCCGGTGAGCGACACCAGAACGAAAATCCTCGACCATGCCGTCGAGCTCCTGCGCGACGGCGGGGTGCTCACGCTCGATTCCGCGGCGCACGCGGCGGGCCTGTCGAAGCCCGGCGTGATCCATCATTTCCGCACCAAGCAGGGCCTGGTGCTCGCGGTCGTCGACCACATCATCGATGGCTGGGAGGCGGACCTGCGCACCCGGCTGCGCAATCCCGGGGACCCGCTCGACCGGCTGCGCGCCTACCTGGACTACGCCTTCACCGGCGATTTCGACTCGTCCGACCTGGTCATCGTCGGCGACGCCGCCCTCCGCGAGCCGCTGCGCCGGCGGTGGGTGGAACGCCTCGGGCCGTGGTTCGCGCCGGCGACCCCCACGCCCGGCCCCGAGCTGACGGCCGTCCGGTTGATCGCCGACGGCGCGTGGTTCGACCAGGCCCTCGGTATCGCCGACCTCGCCCCGTCGGAGCGCGCGGCGGTCCACCGCATCGCCCTGGAACTGCTGGGTGGGAAGGAGCAGGAGTGAGGATTCACCGCAGCTGGCTCTACCTCGCCGGCGCCATCATCACGGAGGTGATGGCCACGCTCTCACTGAAGGGGGCGCTGAACGACCCGGCCCTCTACGCGGTCGTCGTGGTCGGCTACGTCGCCGCCTTCTTCTTCCTGTCCCGGGTGCTGCGTGCCGGCCTGAGCGTCGGCGTGGCCTACGGCATCTGGGGCGCGTGCGGCGTGGCGCTGACCGCCGTGTTCTCCTACTTCATCTTCGACGAGCCACTGACCCTGATGATGCTCACCGGTATCGCCGTCATCATCGCCGGGGTGCTGTGCATCGAACTCGGTGGCAGGAAGGCGGAGGCGGAATGAGCTGGCTGTTCCTCACTCTCGCGATCATCCTCGAGGTCGCCGCGACCCTCTCGCTGCGCATGGCGGTAGCCTCCCGGCGTGTCTGGTACGTGGCCGTCGCCGTCGGTTACATCCTGGCCTTCACCTTCCTGTCGGCGGCGCTCAGCACGGGTATGCCGCTGGGTGTGGCCTACGGGATGTGGACCGCCCTCGGTGTCGTGCTGACCGCCCTGCTGGGCAGGGTGCTGTTCAAGGAGCCGTTCACCCCGGTGATGTGGCTCGGCGTCGGGCTGATCATGGGCGGGGTCCTGTTGGTGGAGCTCGGCGCGGGCTACTGAACCCGGGTCTGCACGCGCCCGTGGGAATGAGTACCCTCGCCACCATGACTGACCAGACCGCCACCACCACCCGCGCCTGGGGCACCCCGGGCTTCGCCGAGCCGCTGGAGCCGGTGACGATCGAGCGCCGGGCCCTGCGCGGCGACGACGTGCGCATCGCCATCGAGTACGCCGGCATCTGCCACTCCGACATCCACACCATCCGCGGCGACTGGGGCGACCGTCGCTACCCGTTGGTCCCCGGCCACGAGATCGTCGGCCGCGTCGAGGCCGTCGGTGACAAGGTCACGAAGCACCGGGTCGGCGAGCGCGTCGGCGTCGGCTGCTTCGTCAACTCCTGCGGCGAGTGCGAGCCCTGCCGGGCGGGCGAGATCTCCTACTGCGACAACGGCGTGGTGACCACCTACGGCGCGGAGGACCCCTACGCCGACCAGGAGTACACGCAGGGCGGCTACTCCCGGCAGATCGTGGTCCGCGAGGACTTCGTCGTCCGGGTGCCCGAGTCCCTCGATCCGGCCGCGGCCGCCCCGCTGCTGTGCGCCGGCATCACCACCTACTCCCCGCTGAAGCACTGGAACACCGGTCCCGGCAAGCGCGTCGCCGTCATCGGCATGGGTGGCCTCGGCCACGTCGGCGTGAAGATCGCCGCCGCCATGGGCGCCGAGGTCACCGTCTTCTCCCACTCGACGCGCAAGCGTGACGACGCCCTGCGCTTCGGCGCCACCCACCACGTCTCCACCGCCGACGGTCTGCCGGACGAGTGGCGCAACTACTTCGACCTCATCCTCAACACCGTCTCCGTCGACCTCGACATCGACGCCTACCTGCAGCTGCTGCGTCTCGACGGCGTGCTGGTCCAGCTCGGCCTGCCCGGCGCGCCGCTGGAGACGAAGACGCGTTCCTTCACCCAGAAGCGCCGCAGTCTCTCCGGTTCCCTGGTCGGCGGCATCCGTGAGACCCAGGAGATGCTGGACTTCTGCGCCGAGCACGGGGTCACCGCCGAAATTGAACTCATCGACGCCGAGGGCATCAACGAGGCCTACGACCGCACCATCGCCGCCGACGTGCGCTACCGCTTCGTCATCGACGCCGCGACGCTCTAGTCCCGGTGGCAGCCGGCCGCGCGGCACCGCGGACACGGCAACCGCGGTCCATCGGCTAGCGTGACAAATATGAGCGACTTCCCGTTCCCGGAGACCGTCGAGGAGTTCCGCATCGCCCGGGAGGCGGTGGAGGAGCGCATCGCCGACGCCGCCCGCCGCGCCGGACGCGATCCCGGCGAGGTACGCCTGCTGCCGGTGTCCAAGACCTGGCCGGCCGAGCGCCTGCGCCTGGCCATCGCCGCCGGGATGACCACGCTGGGGGAGAACCGGATCCAGGAGCTGTCCGCCAAGGCGCGGGAGCTGGCCGACACCGGCGTGCGGTGGTGCGTCATCGGCCACCTGCAGCGCAACAAGGCCCGTGACTGCGCCGCCTGGGCCGATGAATTCCACGCCCTGGATTCCGTGCGCGTGGGCGCGGCCCTGCAGCGCCGCCTCGAGGCCGTCGACCGGCACCTGGATGTGTTCATTCAGGTCAACACCTCCCTGGAACCGCAGAAACACGGGTTGGCGGCGGACGAGGTCGCGGGCGTGCTGGCCGGACTCGCCGACTTCGACCGCCTGCGGGTGCGCGGCCTGATGACGCTCGCGGAGTTCTCCCGCGACGAGACGGTCGTGCGCCCCTGCTTCGCCCGGCTGCGCGAACTGCGGGAGAGGCTCATCCCCGGCCTGCCCGACGGCATGAACCTGGACGAGCTGTCCATGGGCATGTCCGGCGATTTCGAGTGGGCGATCGAGGAGGGCGCGACCA
Organism: Corynebacterium halotolerans YIM 70093 = DSM 44683; assembly: GCF_000341345.1. NCBI lineage: Bacteria > Bacillati > Actinomycetota > Actinomycetes > Mycobacteriales > Corynebacteriaceae > Corynebacterium > Corynebacterium halotolerans. Next base: position 245,144 of record NC_020302.1, read on the forward strand.
CCGTCCGGGTCGGCCAGGCGATCTTCGGGGCCCGCGCGACGAAGGACAGCGAATACTGGCCGGGTCAGGGCCGAGAAAATCACTAGACTCGGGGCCATGAAGCGAGTCAGCACTGCCACCGTCCTGGCGGCCCTCCTGTCCGCCCTGACCCTGCTGGCCGCGCCCGCGGCGGGCGCGGCCCACCTCGACCCGAACGCGGTCCCGCCGCGCACGCAGATCACCCTCCAGTTCGACGACGGCACGCGCATCGCGACCGCCAACTCCGGCGAGTCCCGGCCCGTGCTCTCGTTGTCCAAGCTCTACCTGGCCCACTGGGTGCTCCACCACGGCGCCCCCGCGGACAAGGCCCGGGTCGAGCACATGATCCGCGTCTCCGACGACGCGGTCGCCTCCGATCTCGACGCCACCTACCCGCAGGCCATCCCGGAGACCATCTCCGCCTTCGGCCTGACCCAGACCTCCTACAACGGCTACTGGGGCGCGGGCACCACCTCCTCGGACGATGTCGCGCGCTTCCTCTCCGAGATCCGCCACGACCCCGTCGCCGCGCCCATCTTCACCGGCATGGCCACGGCCGCGCCCACCGCCGCCGACGGCTACGCCCAGAACTTCGGCACTGCCGTCGTGCCGGGGACGTTCGGCACGAAATTCGGCTGGTCGAACAACCGGGACGTCCACGCCACCGCCTCCCTCGGTCCGGGCTGGGTACTGGTCGCCAACACCTACGGCGGGTCGGCCGCGCACACCGCCGACGTCCGGGCCGCGGTGACCGGTGATCCGGCCCCCGGCGTCCCGGCACCCAGCCCGGGCGGGAACGGTTCCGCGGTCGAGCCGGGGAGCTCGGGCACCCCAACCGCCAGCGGGGCCCAGCTGAAGGACCGTCTCGCCTGCCATGATCCGCACAACCTGCGCCAGGCGATCCCGGACGGCGCCCTCCTCCCGGTGGACGCCGTCAACGCCGTGCCCGGCTGCTGACCGCGCACCCCGGTCAGGCCCGTACGGTAACGCCGGTCCGCACGCGATCGGCCATGTGCCGGGCGGCGAGCCAGGAGAAGACCACCCCCTGGCCGATCGTCGCGCCGGGACCGGGATAGTACCTGCCGAAGACGTTGGCGGAGACGTTTCCGCTGGCGTAGAGCCCCTCGATCGGCGTGCCGTCGGCGCGCAGGACGCGCGCCTGCTCGTCGGTGTCCACTCCGCCGCAGGTGCCGAGGTCCCCGGGCACGACCTGCACCGCGTGGAACGGCCCCCGGGTCAGCGGCCGCAGGTTCGGGTTCGGGGTGTTGGTCGGGTCGCCGTAGTAGCGGTCGTAGTGTGACCGGCCGCGGCCGAAGTCGTCGTCGTTGCCCTGGGCGGCCAGCAGGTTGAACCGCGCCACCCCGTCGACCAGTCCCGGCGTGCCGAGCTTGTCGGCCAGTTCCCCGATGCTCGCCGCCCGGTGCGCGATGCCGGCGTCGTACCAGCTCTGCGGCAGGGGCGCCCCCGGCATGCTCCCGCCGCCGAAGACGTAGCTGTTGCGGTACCGCTGGTCGAAGATCAGCCAGGCGGGAAGGTGGGGATCCCCGCCGTCATCGTGGCCGAGCATGATCTGTCCCGCGGTCATGTAGTCGGCGGATTCATTGAAGAAACGGTGTCCGCTGGAGTCGACGATCATCGAACCCGGCAGGGAGCGCTCGGCGAGCAGCACCGACGGCCGTCCGCCCTCCTCGGCCGGTGGCACCGCGGGGAACCACCAGGCCTGGTCCAGCAGCGAGGTGGCCGCGCCCGCCTCCTGCGCGATCTGCAGGACATCGCCGGTGTTGGCCGGGTTGCCGAACGCCCACCCCGCCTGCAGGGCCGGGGACTGGTGCTTTTGCCGCAGCTCGATGTTGTGGTCGAAACCGCCCGCCGCCAGCAGCACGCCGCCGGTGGCGGCCACGCGCACGGACTGACCGTCCCGGTCGACGACGGCGCCGGTGACGCGACCGTCGTCAAGCACGAGGCCGGTCAGCGGAGCGTTGGTCCACATCTCGACACCCGCCCGCCGCGCGCCCGCGACGAGGCCGGCCGCCAGGGCGGTGCCGCCGACGACCATGTTCCTGCCCAGTATCCTGCCGCCGATGCCCTGGACGGCGCGTACGGCGATCTTCGGCAGGGCCCTGGCCGGACGGCGCAGCATGAGGTTCATCCAGCGGTAGTCGCTGCCGGTGACGGGCATGGGCACGGGTGCCGCCATCAGGCCGGGACGCACCAGGGCCGCGTCCTCTCCGAGGGAGTTGAGGTCGAAGGGCAGTGACTCGATGGAACGCCCGGCCGTCGAGCCGCCGACCCGGTCGGAGAAGTAGTCGGCGTACTCGCTCATGTGCATGAATTCCAGCGGGGTGACCTCGCGCAGCTCCTCGACGACCGCGGGCGCGTTCCGGAGGTAGGTGGTCCGCAGTCCCCGGGGCGCGGTGTCGCCCACCACGGCGTCGAGATAGGCCTCGACCCGTTCAGGGCTGTCCACCGCGCCCTCCTGCGCGACGACCTCATTGCCCGGCATCCACATGCCGCCCCCGGACAGGGCGGTGGATCCGCCGAGGTACCCGCTCTTCTCGACGACCAGAACGCGCAGACCCGCGCGTGCCGCGGTGATGGCGCCCAGCAGGCCGGATCCCCCACCCACCACGATGACGTCGTAGGTGTGTTCCCGGTTGTTCAGGTGTGTCATACTGGCCTCCCATGTAGTGTGGTCCAGATCACTTTCACGGTAGCGGCGAAGTTGCACCCGCAGTGCAAGTTTGCGGAGCGAATGCAACGACCCGCTCCCGGGGAAGATGCGCCCCCCGGCGGCCGGCGCACGGATGTCGTTTCGTGCATACGATCGGGAACCAGATGAAACCAACCTCCACTGACGTGGACGTAGAGAGGACATCACCGTGGCATCTCAGGAATACATCGACGACACCCTCGAAGCCGCCGACGCCCCGGCCCCCGACAGTGAGAAGAAACCGGATGACCCGCCGAAGCTGACCGGCCCCAGCTGGAAATACGCCCTCAAACGCGCTGCGCGGGAGTTCTCCTCCGATGGCGGCACCGACCTGGCCGCCATGCTCACCTACTACACCGTGCTGTCGCTGGCCCCGGCCCTGCTGGCAGTGTTCTCGATCATCACCCTGGTGCTGGCCAACAACGCCGACACCGTGACCTCCCTGGTGGACAACTTCGTCCGGGAGTACGTGCCCGCCGACTACCAGGATCTGGTGGTGGACCTGGTCAACAACGTCACCGGCTCGGCCACCGGCGGCGTGATCGGTCTGATCATCGGTATCGCCGTCGCCCTGTGGTCCGCCTCGGCCTATGTCAAGGCGTTCTCCCGCAGCTCGAACATCGTCTACGGCCGGGAGGAGGGGCGCGGCCTGATCAAGCAGACCGGCACCATGCTGCTGACCACGCTCGGCCTGCTGGTCGGCATCGTGCTGATCCTGGTCTCCCTGGCCCTCAACAAGACACTCGTCGACGGGCTGCTGGGCCCGATCGCGGAACCCCTCGGCCTGAGCGGTGTCCTGAACTTCCTGCTGGACACCTTCCTGCCCATCTGGGCGTGGGTGAAGTGGCCCGTGATCCTGGCTCTGGTGATCGCTCTCATCGCCGTGCTCTACTACTTCACCCCGAACGTGAAGCCGCCCAAGTTCACCTGGGTGAGCCTCGGCTCGATCGTGGCCATCATCGGCATCGCGCTCGCCGGCGTGGCCCTGTACATCTACTTCGCGTTCTTCGGCGGATACAGTTCCTACGGCGCCATCGGTGGCGTGATGGCCCTGCTGCTGACCCTGTGGGTGTTCAACATCATGCTGCTGCTGGGCGTGGAGATCGACGCCGAGGTCGAGCGTGCCCGCGAACTGCAGGCTGACCTCCCCGCCGAGGACAACATCCAGCTGCCGCCGCGTGACACCGCCAAGGTGGAGAAGCAGAAGAAGGTGCAGGATGAACTGGAGGCCGACGGCCGCGAGCTGCGCGAGGCCCACGACAACGACGACGACTCCGTCGACACCGGTGCCGACAATAACGACAACGAGGACGACAACGACGATGAGGGCGGGGACGACGTCGATAAGCGGAAGCGCCCGGGCAGCACCGCGCACCGTCCCTAGCGCCGACGCGCCGGGGGGGGGGCGGGCGCTGTGGAAAGATGAGCGCCGGGCGGTGTGAGAGGCCGGCCGCCCGTCATGCAGACGAAAGGACCCCCAGGTGCCGCACCAGGAGTACATCGACGCGACGCTGGCCGTCGTGGGTGCGCCCGGCCCGGAGCACGAGGACAAGCCGAGGAATCTGCCGCGGCTGTCCTGGACGAGCTGGCGGTATGCCCTCCGGCGCACGGTCCGGGAGTTCTTCGCCGAGGGGATCATCGATCTGGCGGCCATGCTGACCTTTTTCACGGTGCTGTCCCTGGGACCCGCCGTGCTGGTGATCTACTCGATCATCACTCTGGTGCTGTCCAACAACGCCGCCGAGGTCGCCCGGCGGGTGGAGAACTTCGTCCGGGACCGCATCCCCGCCGAGTACCAGAACCTGGCGCTGGACCTGATCGACGCCGTCACGGGCTCACCCACCGGCGGCGCCGTCGCACTCGCCGTCGGCATCACCGTCGCACTGTGGACCTCCTCGGCGTATGTCCGGGCGTTCTCCCGCGGCTCGAACTCCCTCTACGGCCGCACCGAGGGCCGTGGCTTCCTCAGGAAGGCCGGCGCCATGCTGCTGACGAACCTGGGGCTGCTGGTCGGGATCGTGACGATCCTGGTCTCCCTGGTCCTCAACGAGACGCTCGTCGACGGCGTGCTGGGCCCCGTCGCCGAGCCGCTCGGCCTGAGCGGGGTGCTGGACTTCCTGCTGCAGACCTTCCTGCCGGTCTGGGCGTGGCTGAAGTGGCCCGTGATCCTCGCCCTGCTCATCGGCTTCGTCGCCGTGCTCTACTACTTCACCCCGAACGTGCGGCAGCCGAAGTTCCGTTGGCTGACCCCCGGCTCCGCGGTGGCGGTCCTCGGCATCGTGGCCGCCGGCGCGGCCCTGTACATCTACTTCTCGGTCTTCGCGGGCTACAGCTCCTACGGCGCCGTCGGCACGGTGATGGCGCTGCTGTTCACCCTGTGGGTGTTCAACATCGTGCTGCTGCTGGGCGTGAAACTGGACGCGGAGGTCGAGCGCGCCCGCCAGCTGCAGGCCGGCATCCCCGCCGAGGAGAACATCCAGCTGCCGCCCCGCGACATCATCCGGGTGGAGAAGATGAGGAAGACCCAGGAGCAGCTGACCAGCGACGGCCGCGAGCTGCGCCGGACGCACAACGCCTCCGACGGGGCGGGGGAGGACGCACGTGACTCCGGTGGTGCCGCCCCCACGGGCCGTCCCGGCAGCACTGCCTACCAGGCCCCGGCCGGGGGCGGCGGGTAGGGCAGCGACGGGGGCGCCCGGGCCAGCTCGCGGGGCGGGGTCCGCACCGTGAGCCTCAGTCCCGAATTCGGTGCGGGGCGCTGCCCGGTCGGACTAGCCTGGAGGGCAACCTTCTGCCGATCACCGACCGAGAGGGTCACCATCATGCGCGTCAGGGACAGTGTCATCGTGATCACCGGGGCGTCGAGCGGGATCGGCAGGGCCAGTGCCACCGCCTTCGCGGGGGCCGGCGCCCGGGCCGTGGTCCTGGTCGCGCGCCGGGAGGAGGCCCTGCGCGAGGTGGCCGGGGCCTGCGAGTCCTCCGGCGCGGAGACGCTGGTCGCCGCCCTCGACATCACCGACGCAGAGGCGGTGACGGCGCTGGCCCGCGACGTCGTCGACCGCTTCGGGCGGGTGGACGTCTGGGTCAACAACGCCGCCGTCCATCTCTTCGGGACCGTGGAGGAGGTGCCGCTGGAGGATTTCCGCCGCGTTCTCGAGGTCGACATCCTGGGCTACGTCCACGGTGCCCGTGCCGTGCTGCCCCACATGCGGGCGCAGGGCCGGGGAGTGCTCGTCAACGTCGCCTCCGTGGCCGGCGGAATCCCCCAGCCCTACGCGGCCGCCTACTCCATGGCCAAGTCCGCGGTACGGGCCCTGTCCGGCAGCCTGCGCTCCGAGCTGCGCCTTGCCGGGCACACGGACATCCACGTGACCGCGGTGCTGCCGGCCTCGGTCGACACGCCGCTGTTCCAGCAGGCGGGCAACCACACCGGCCGCGAGGTGGTGCCCATGCCACCGGTCTACTCCGTCGAACGCGCCGCCCGAGCGATCCTCGGTGTCGTCAGACGGCCCCGGCGCGAGGTCGTCGTCGGCCCGTTGGGTCGCCTCATGCTCCTGCAGTCCAAGGTCGCCCCCGGTCTGACGGAGAAGATGATGGCCGTCCAGGTCGACAGGACCCACCTCTCCCGCAGCCGCCCGGCGGGTGCCACGCACGGCAATCTGTTCACCCCCTCCGAGGACGGGCGCAACCGGTCCGCCGACGGTGGCTGGGGAGGGCGCCGGCGCACGGCCCGACGGCGCCTGCTGGGAGGCACGGTCCTGCTCGGCGGCGTGCTGGCGGTGAAGCGGCTGCTGCGCTGAGACCGCGCTTCCCGCCGACGGGAGGAGACCCATGCTGGTGAACAGTAGGGAGGTGGCCGGCCCGTCACCGATTGCGACGCCTCGGCGGACACCGTGGGCGCGGTCGCCGGCGTCCTCAGCGCCGAGGGGCACGGAGGTTTGCCGGTGGAGCCCAGCTCCCGTCCGCTGGCGGATGCGGTGTCCTCACTGCCGAACCGGCTGCGCGCCCTGAGGCACCGGGGAGCCGGCCTGAACCAGGGGGTTCCGCTCAACAAGACCAGTGGGATAGACGTCGACGACCCCGCCGGCGCCCTGATCCTGCTGGCCCGGTTGATGGGGACAATGTCTGTCGGCCACCGACCGAGAGAGGCTCAGCCCTCCCGGTCCCTTTCGTTCCGCTGCTCCGGCATCTTCTTTCCTGTCTTCCGGAGGGAAATCAGGATCAGAACCAGGAGGACCGGTACCAGCGCCGCCAGGCCAGGGACGCCATGAGCAACGGCGCTTCAACCATGTCTCTCCTCCTCCAGGATGAAGCAGGAGAGTCCCGCACTTCAACGGAACCGGCGGATGATGGACGAACGAGTACGCCCGTTTCGTCCACCCCGCGAAATGCCCAGGAGCGGGTAGGGCGGTGCCCGGCGACCACGGTCAACGGTCCAGCCGCGTCTTCTCCACCAGCACCGCGTCCGCCGCGCCGCTTCTCGGCGACCAGGTGGTCCGGCAGCTGCTCCCGCAGCGCGGCCATGACCTCATCCCCCTCGCGGACCCACGCTGCGAGATCGAAGCCGACCCGCCACCGCGGGCGGCCGTTCGGGTGGTCCTCCCGGGGGAGGTGGTTCTCCTGCCACTGCAGGGACCACTCGGCCAGCCGTCACCCCAGCTCCCGGGATAATCCCAGCTTCTCGGGCTGGGGGAGGTGACCCCGGAGAAAACCGCTCTCCCTGGGATGGGGGGCGGTATTCGCCCACGGAGAATGGGCGCTGCCCCACTCGGGCATCCCCGTCAGCCTCGGGCGGTCCACGCTATCCCCGCAGGAACGCGGCGACGTCCCGCACGCGCTGCCGGGCCACCTCGGGCGTCGAGACGCGGTGGCGCGAGACGTACTCGGCGACGGTGACCTGCGCGGCGTCGGCAAGCCCGTCGGGGCGTGCGGCGATCTCGTCCTGCAGCGCGATCTGCGCCAGTGTGCGCGGCCACTCCGATGCCGCGGGCACGGCCGCGCCGTCGCGGATCTCATCCGGCAGGCCAGCCACCGAGCCAAGATCGGGGTAGGTGAGCACGAGGGCGTCGAAAAGCTTCGCGTTCATCGCCGCCAACGCCGCGCCGGAGGAATAACCCCAACCGGTGATCGACGTCGCGTTGTGGTGGCGGGCGATGCCGAAGGCCTGCCGCACCACGGCGTTCATCTCCGGCAGGGTGGAGGTCGGTGCGAGCGGGTAGTCCAGGTCCAGGATGATGGTGCCGGACAGCTGCGCGACCGCGGCGACCTCGGGACGCCACTGCATCTCCAGTGCCGAACCGGAACCGCGCCACCAGCCGCCGGAGTGGAAGGACACCGCCCACGCGCCGGTCGGCTCGGAGGGGGTGAACAGCCGCCCGCCGACCTCGGGCACCTCGGAGGTCTCCACGCCGTCGGCGAAGACCACCCCGGGCATGGAGTGGTCGAGACCGGAGCCGAGCATGAGCATGGCGGCGTGCGTGATGCGGTCGGGCAGCCGGGCGATGTAGTTGTCGGCCGGATCCGGATCCCCCGCCCCGCCCTTCCACGGCGGGGTGAAGTCGGGCAGCTCGTAATGGGCGTCGATGTAGGAGTACAGCTGCTCGAGCTGCTCCTCCGGGGGAAGCTCCCGGTCCCGGCCACCGACCTGGAACTCGGCGCGGTGCCGCTCCTCCTGCAGCTGCTCGGGGGTTTTTTCGGACGTGGATTCGTCTCGCTCGCTCATGGCGCCCAGCCTACTTCCCCTGCCGTGGGGGCGTCCCGCTTTCGCGTCCCCCGGCGGCCGCGGGAGGATTAGTCTGGGAGGTGTCACCCCGGATCAGTCCCGGATAAGCGAAGGAGCCCCACCATGAGTGGAATCGCCAAGATCTACGACGCCGTCCTCAACCCCACCAAGGAGCAGATCGCCGGCACCTTCGGCGGCTTCGTCGAGCTGCTCGGCAGCTACCGGCTCGTCGACCCCGATGATGAGGTCGGCATCGAGGTGCTCATCGGCACGGATCTCGACGGCCGCATCGTCCAGCTGCCCCTGACCTACCGCGGGGCCGAACTCGATCCCGAGCACACCCTGACCGAGCTGGAGCACAACATCCTCGGCCACCGCTGGGTCTCCAACGCGCTCGGCGACCCGGTCGCCGTCACCCAGCTCATCCGCACCATCCTCACCGGGGACGACGGCGCGAAGTTCTCCGACGGCACTCCGCCCGCCCTCGACATCATCGGCTCCGGCGACCGGGCCGGGGCGCAGGTCAGCGAGGTCAGGCTCTCCGAGTCCACCCGACAGCGCGCCGTGGGCACGGTGCGTGTCGACGACCGCGTGCGCGGCTTCCGGCTGCACATGCCACGTGTACCGCTGTCGCCGAGGACCACCGGCCAGGAGCGCACCACCGCCCGGCTCAACCTCACCGGCTCGCTGCCGTCGCTGCCGGCGAAGAAGCACGTGGTCGCGGAGCTGCACTGGCGGGATCTGTAGGGGGCGGAAGTTAGGCAGAGAAATTCCCCGTTGCAGTTCTACGCAACGGGGAATTTCTTCAGATGAAGGTTAGTTGGTGGGGAACCCCATCTCGATCTGGCTCTCATTCGCCAGGGGCCAGCGGGTGGTGACCACCTTGCGACGGGTGTAGAAGTTGAAGGACTCAGGACCGTACATGTGGGTGTCGCCGAAGAGAGAGTCCTTCCAGCCGCCGAAGGAGAAGGCTCCGACCGGAACCGGGATTGGCACATTGACGCCGACCATGCCCACTTCGATGTCGAACTGGAACTCGCGGGCGGTGCGGCCGTCGCGGGTGAACAGGGCGACGCCATTGGCGTAGCGGTTGGCGTTGATCAGCTCGACGGCTTCGTCGTAGGTATCGACCCGCACCACCGCGAGCACCGGGCCGAAGATCTCCTCGTCGTAGACCTGCATACCGGGGCGGACATTGTCTACGAGGCTCGCGCCGATGAAGAAGCCTTCCGGGTCTGCGGTGGTCTCGCGGCCGTCCACCACGATGGTGGCACCTTCTTCTGCGGCGCTGCCGAGGATACGGGCGGCCCGGTCACGCGCCTGGGCGGTGATCAACGGGCCGATATCGGTACCGGTCTCCGCACCGTCCCCCACCTTCAGCCCGCGGATGCGCTCGCTGATCTTCTCGATCATGGGATCGGCGGTCTCGCCCACCGCAACCAGGACGGACACCGCCATGCAGCGCTGGCCAGCAGAGCCGTAAGCGGCGGAGACGGCGGCATCGGCAGCGGACTCCAGGTCTGCATCCGGCATCACGACCATGTGGTTCTTCGCCCCGCCGAGCGCCTGGACACGCTTCCCGTGGGCCGCGGCCGTGGTGTAGACGTGAGAGGCGATCGGGGTCGAGCCGACGAATGAGACCGCTCGGATGGTGGGGTGCTCGAGGATCTCGTTCACGATCTCCTTGTCACCGTGCACGACGTTGAGGATCCCCTCGGGAAGGCCGGCACGACGGAACGCCTCCGCGATCCACACCACGGCGGACGGATCCCGCTCGGAGGGCTTCAGGATGACTGCGTTGCCTGCGGCGATGGCGGTGCTCACCATCCAGAGGGGGACCATGGCCGGAAAGTTGAACGGGGTGATGCAGGCGACCACACCCAGTGGCTGCTTGAGCTGTTCAACGTCGACACCGGAGGCCACCTGCTCCGCGCTCTCACCCTTGAGGTGGTGCATCAGTCCGGCGCAAAACTCGACGTTCTCCAGACCGCGGGCGATTTCGCCCTGGGCGTCGGGGACGGTCTTCCCGTGCTCCTCGGTGATGATGCGTGCCAGCTCCTCGCTCTCGTTGCGGAGAATCGAGGCGAGCTCGAAGAACACGCGGCTTCGCTTGGCCAGTCCGATGCTGCGCCACTTCTTCTGGGCCTTCGTGGCCACAGCCACTGTCCGGTCGAGGAGCTCCCGGTCGGCGAGGGGAACCTCCCGGATGACCTGGCCGGTGGCCGGGTTATAGATGGGCTGGGTCCGGAGGTTCTCGGTGATCAGCTGATCACCGATGACGTGCGGGACGCGGGCGGTGATGGTTGCGGTGGTCATGATGAGGTTCCCTTCAGGAGTAGGGCGTTCTGCGGATGCGGAGGTTTAGCGGACTGCGGCTTCGGCGGCCACCGGGGAGGTGTTCTGTTCTTCGATGATGGCTTCGGTTTCGGCGGTGGGATCGGGGTTCCAGCCGCGCAGTTCACCCTCGGGGACGACGTACTTGGCGATGAGAGTGCAGTCCTTGTGGGAGAAGCCTTCATCGATGAGCCGATCAAATTGCTGGGCGATGATGGTGGCCGCCGGCAGATTGATGCCCGCGTTCTCACCGGCTTCAAGAGCCAGCCCGACGTCCTTGCGGGCCAGGTCCACAGTGAACGTGGCGTCGAAGTTCTGGTTGGCCGCAGCGGTGGGGATGACGTCCGGCACGGGGTACCAGGTCTGCTGTGCCCAGGACTGGCCGGAGGATGCGCTGGCGATTTCCCAGAACACCTTGGGATCCAACCCCATCCGCTCTGCGAGCTGAGAACCCTCGGAGTTGGCGAGCATGTTGATGCACAGCATCATATTGTTCGCGATCTTTGCCGCGATACCCATTGTGGGGCCTCCGGCGACGAAGGTGCGTCCGCTCATCGGCTCGATGAAGCGTGCCGCCCGCGCGGTGTCCTCCTCGAGGCCGCCGATCATGAAGGCGAGGGTGCCGGCGGCGGCACCGCTGATCCCGCCGCTGACCGGGGCGTCAACGAAGTGGAATCCCAGGTCAGTGGAACGATCGTGAAGGAACCGGGAGGTGTCGAGGTCGATGGTCGAGCTGTCGATGAGCAGCGCGCGATGATCCGCGTGGGCCCAGATGCCGTCGGCGCCCTCGAAAACGCTGCGGACGTGCTGTCCTTTCGGGAGCATGGTGAACACGGCGTCGGCACCTGCGACCGTATCGGCCACGCTGTCGGCGATCCGGATGCCGTTCTCCGCGGCCTGGGCGGTGGCCACTGAGCTGAGGTCGTAGCCCTGGACGTCGTACCCGGCGCGGACCAGGTTCGCGGCCATTCGCGCACCCATGTTGCCCAGGCCAATCCAACCGATGGTAGTCATGATTCTCCCTCTCTCGTGGTGTCACATTCTTGTCGTGTTGTGATCTGCCACTCATGTTAAGAGGGGTGAGTGTGCATAACAATGGTTTTCATCCTCGATTGTTGCACCGCACCTGTGCATTGGTGCACAATCGGGCGCATGGTTCCGAAGATTGAGACCGCGCATCTTGAGGGGCTCATTACCTTCCTGTCGGTCGCCCGGCTCGGTCGGTATACGGCGGCTGCGAAAAGTCTGGGCGTCAACCATTCCACGGTGTCCCGCCGCGTCGCGGATCTGGAGAAGGCGCTTGGCGGGAAAGTGCTGGCTCGCGGCCCTCACGGATGGGAATTGACTGAGCTGGGAAGCCGGGCGATGGCTGCGGCCGAGCAGGCTGAGCGGTCCCTGCAGGAGCTGTCCTCGCTCACGCATGGCGGTGACGATCTTCGTCTGAACGGGATTGTGCGGATAGCGGCGCCGGATGCCTTCACCTTCTTTGTGGCGATTCCGGCACTGGCAGATTTGCAGATCCGGGAACCCGGGCTCGGGATTGAGGTGATCACTGCCACCCAACAGGTCCGGCAGCGGCGTTCCGGGGTGGATATTGAGGTTGTCATCGGCGAGCCTACGGTGAATAAGGCGGTCACCCACAAGGTGCTGTCCTATCGTCTGTGTCTCTACGCCACGAAGGAGTACCTCGAGCGGATGGGGACCCCGACGACTATCGCGGATCTCGCGGATCACCGGATCAACTACTACATTGAGACGGCTCTCCAGGTTGATGAGCTGGACCTGGGTGCACGAAGAATCCCGGCCTACCGGGAGGGGATCAGTTCCACGAGCGTCTTCGCTCATGTCGCATCCACCCTGGCCGGGGCCGGGATTGGGCTATTGCCGGATTATGTCGCGACTGACCCGCGACTCATCCGGATCCTGCCCGACGAGTATCTGCATGAGGTCTCCTACTGGGCGGTGATTCGTGAGGAGAACATTCGCAATGCTTCAGTACGGGCCTGTCTCAAGGCGATGGTCGAGGAATCTCAGGCGGAGAAGTTCCGCCTCCGAAGCGTCGCCGGAATGCGTCCCGCCGAAGGAGGGTGATCAGGCGTTGATGGCGTTGCGCTGGCGATCGTCCTCGTCGACGGCTTCCAGTGAAATGCCGCGGGTCTCCTTGAGTACCAGTGCGGCGACGAAACTGACTCCTGCGGCGAGGGCGATGTAAATGGCGACCGGAACCCAGGAGCCGAATTGGCTCAGCAAGGCAGTCGCGATGATGGGGGCGAGGGAGCCTGCTGCGATGGAGGTGACCTGGTAGCCGAAGGAAACGCCCGCGTAGCGCATCCGGGTCGGGAACATCTCCGCCATGATGGCGGGCTGGCCTGCGTACATGAAGGCATGCACGCTCAGGCCCAGGCAGATCGCGAGGAGGACGACGAGTGGCTCTGCAGTGTTGAACATGGGGAAGGCGATGAACGCCCAGCCGATGGTCAGGAGGGGGCCCAGGAGGGCGACTGGGCGCCGACCGATCCTGTCGTTGAGATGGCCGATAACGGGCATCACGATGAAGTGCAGGGCATGGGCGAGCAGAATCAGCCCCAGAATGCTGCTGGTATCCATCTCCACCCACACCGACAGGTAGGTGATGGAGAAGGTGACCACCATGTAGTACAGCACGTTCTCCCCGAACTTCACGCCCATGGCGGTGAGGATTCCACGGGGGTACTTCTTGAGCACCTCGAAGACTCCGTAGGGGACCTCTTCCACCGCGTTCTCGATCTGATTCCGGGTTTCCTGGAAGATCGGCGCATCCTGGATCTTGGTGCGGATGTAGTAGCCGATCGCGACAATCACGATGGACAGCCAGAAGCCGATGCGCCAACCCCAGTTGAGGAACTGCTCGTCGGTGAGTGTGGCCGAGAGGATGAGCAGGACGATCGTCGCCAGGAGGTTGCCCAGTGGAAGGGCCGCCTGGGGCCAGCTGGACCAGAACCCGCGGCTCTTGGCCGGGGAGTGCTCAGCCACGAGCAGAACCGCGCCGCCCCATTCACCGCCGACCGCGATGCCCTGGACGAAGCGCAGGCCGACCAGCAGGGCGGGCGCCAGATAGCCTGCTGAGTCGAAGGTCGGGAGGCAGCCCATGAGGAATGTGGACGCCCCCACCATGACGATCGCGACCTGGAGCAGGTGCTTTCGCCCGAAGCGGTCACCGAAGTGGGCGAAGATGATGCCGCCAAGGGGGCGGGCCATGAAACCTACTGCGTAAGTTCCGAATGCGGCGATGATTCCGCTGAAGGGGTCGTCGCTCTGGGGAAAGAAGATTTTATTGAAGACCAGCGTCGCGGCGGTCGCGTAGAGGAAGAACTCATACCATTCGACGACGGTGCCGGCCATCGAGGCTGCTACGACACGACGCAGGCCGCGGGTGCCATTCGAATGTTCGGTGGCTTGCGACGTGCTTGTGGGGGGTGCCAGTTGGGATGACATGGTGCACCTTCCTGGAGACAGAAGCGGGGAAGTGGTGTGAACCACATTCTGCAGCTTAAATGTGCTCCAGGTAACAAAACTGCTACGCGACTTCCGCACTGCCGCTGTGCGTTTTCACACGTTGCGCCAGAGCGTGATTGTCGATCCGTAGGGTGGGGCAAAGGCAACGCTGACAGCCATCGGCCAGGGACGCACCACCGCCCGGCTCAACCCCGCCGGATCGTTGCCGTTACTGCCAGCGAAGAAGCACGCGGTCGCCGAGCTGCACTGGCGGGGCCTGTAGGGGCTACGGGGAACTGTTCCTCCGCGCCTCCGCATCTCTGCGCCTTACGCTGGTCCGGGAACTACCGGACCCGTCCCGCTCAATACCGCACCGGATCCAGGCCGTCCCCGTCGGCCACATGCGTCTGCGCACCGGGGACGATGTCGGTGTTGTGCCCCGTCACCGCCAACCAGCTTCCGTCGTCCTGACGGGAGCACACGAACGTGAACACCCCGCGGCGTGCACCGGCGCGGGCGCCTGACGCGACGGCCTCCGGCAACCGCTGTCCGGTCATCGCCCACCGTGCCTGGACCACCGCGTGCTCGTCGGTGAGCATCCGCGTGCGCACCCGTTCCAGCGCCATCACGGTGTCGGGGAACATGTCCCGGAATCCGATGGCGTGGTTGTGCCGGATCTGCCGGTGCCCGTGCCACCAGAACCCGACGACGTTGACGAAGTCGGCGTCCCGGGTGAAACACCCGGTCAGCGCATCAGCGTCGGCGGCATTCCAGGCGGCGACGAAACTCTCCGCCACCGCCGGCGGGCCCTGACTCACCAGATGGCCACGCGCTTGTCCGGTTCGAGCCACATGGGCGAATCCGTGTCAATCTCCGGGAAGGCCTCGTAGAACTCGGCGACGTTCGCGGCGATGACGTTGCAGCGGAACTCGGCGGGGGAGTGCGGGTCGATCGCCAGGTACTGGGCGGCCATCTCCGGCCGGATGGCGGTGCGCCACACCCGCGCCCAGGCCAGGAAGAGTCGCTGCAGGCCGTTGAACTCGCGGCCGGCCAGGTCGGGGTCCGCGTCCTCGGCCTCGAAGGGCAGCACCGGGGAGGTCTCGAAGGTCAGACCGCGATCGGCCAGGTATTTGCGGTAGGCCACCACCGCGATGCCGAGGCCGCCCAGGTCACCGATGTTCTCGCCCAGGGTGAACTCGCCGTTGACGCCGGTGGTCTCGATGTCGGTCTCCTTGAGCACGGAGGGCACCAGGCCGGTGAACTGCTCGACGAGCTTATCGGTCAGCTCGGTGAAGGCGCGGCGGTCCTCGTCGGTCCACCAGGAGTTCAGGTTGCCCTTGCCGTCGTACTGGGAGCCCTGATCGTCGAAGCCGTGGCCGATCTCGTGGCCGATGACCGCGCCGATGGCGCCGAAGTTCTCGGCGGCGTCGGCGTCCGGGCTGTAGAAGGGTGCGCGCAGGATGGCGGCGGGGAAGGTGATGTCGTTGACCACCGGGTTGTAGAACGCGTTGACGGTCTGCGGGGTGGTCACCCACTCGTCGCGGTCGGCGGGGTGCCCGATCTTGTTCAGCTCGTAGTCGTGGAGGAACTCGGCTCCGGCGCGCACGTTGGCGATCAGGTCGGCGCCGGCGGCGGAGAACTCCAGGCCCTCATAGGAGCGCCAGGTGTCGGGGTAGCCGATCTTCGGGCGGAACTGCTCCAGTTTCTCCAGGGCACGCTGCTTGGTCTCCCCGGTCATCCACGGCAGCGAGGTGATGCGCTCGCGGTAGGCGGCGACCAGGTAGTCGACCAGCTCCAGCATGTCCTCCTTGGAGGAGGCGGGGAAGTGGCGCTCGACGAAGATCCTGCCGATCTCCTGGCCGACGAGCGTCTCGGCCAGGCCGACGCCGCGCTTCCAACGGTCGCGCTGCTGCGTGGCACCGGACAGGCGGGTGCCGTAGAACTCGAAGTTCTTCTCCCCGATCTCCTCGGGCAGGACCCCGGCGCGGGAGCGCAGGATGTGCCAGGTGCCCCACAGCTGCCAATCGGCGAGCCGGTCGCCGGTGAGCAGTCCGGCGAGGTGGTCGGCGTAGCTGGGCATCATCGACACGATCCGCTGCTCGGGCACGCCGGAGGCGCGCAACATCGTCTGGATGATGGCGGGCAGCTCGCCGAAGTCGGTCGGATTGTAGGTCTTCACGGCGTCGCGGGTGGACACGACGTCCCAGTGGCCGGCGGCGATCTCGGTCTCCAGTCCGACGATGCGATCCGCGGCGATCTCCGGGGTCAGGCCGAACAGGCGGGCCGGGTCGAGGAATTCGAGCATCTCGCGCACGTGGACGCGGTAGGCGGCGAGGACCTCGGCGTGGGCCTCCTCGCGGTAGTAGGCCTCGTCCGGCAGGCCCAGGCCCGACTGCACCAGGTAGGCGATGGCCTCCTCACTGGAGGAGTCCTTCTCCACCCAGAAGGTCAGCGGTGCGCCCACCCCGCTACGCTCCAGGCGGCCGAGGTTGGCGGCGAACTCCTCGACGCCCGCGGCGGTGAGCAGCTCAAGGTCGGGGTCGAGCGGGGCCAGCCCGGCGGCGTTGACGCCGTCGACGTCCATGAAGGAGTCGAAGAGCACGCCGGGGCGACCGGCGTCCTCCTCGACGATGCGGTGGACGTCGAGCTCGGCGTCGTCACGCAGGCGGTGGAAGGTGCCGTCGACGCCGCGGTCCTCGGGGATGACGTGGGTCTTCAGCCAGGGGCCGTTGACATACTGGTACAGGTCGTTCATGCGCCCCACTCTAGGGGAACCGACAACGGTTAGGCTGGGGTTCATGCCGACGTACCGACTCCAACCGGTTCGGGCGGGACGGTACTGGTGGGCGGTCTTCGGGGTCACCGCCATCGTGCTGTTGCTGCCCGCGATCATCAACCTCGCCGTGCCGGACCGGACCTCCGCCACCGACGAGGTCCGCCTGGGTACCCTGGGCTACGACTGGGAGGTGCCCGTCCCCGACCCTCAGGGGGAGGGGGAGGTGCTGACCTGCGCCAAATCCACCGGTTCCATCAGCGGTCACGCGTGGGACTGCGACGGGGTGCTGCTGCAGTCGATCATCGCGGAGGGCGGCACCGAACCGGATCGGACGCTGCGTCGCATGGTGCGCGCCCTAGACCTGTTCCCGCCCGCCGAGAACGCCCCGATCCTCCGGGAGGGCGACGCCCGCATGCTCATCGACCCCGAGTGGGGCACCATCGGACTCTCCCTGGAGGGTGACGACGAGCGCGAGGATCTGACCATGGTGGCGGTGATCTCGGGCCGTGGCCCGCAGACCGCCCCGCTCGCCGACGCCGTGTGGCGGGCCTACACCGGCAGTCCGCTGCCCGGGATTGTCCGGGAGGAAATCCGCATGCGGGAGAACCCGATGACGCCCTGGGGATCGACCGGGGCGTTCAACCTGGAGGGAATCGACGTATGAGCCGACTGTTCCGCTGGACCCTGCTGGCGCTGATGATCGTGGGGTTGCCCTCCATGCTCTACTTCACCGCCTCGAACTTCCTGGTCTCCGGGGTCGCCGCCTCGCTGGGACTGCTGTTCGCGGTGCTCTACGTGGCGCTGGTTCTCATCCTGCTGCGCCTGTCGCCGATGTGGCCGCGCGCCGGCGTCCTGTGGGTGGCCGCCTGCCTGGTCTGGGGAGGTGGGGCCAGCTTCCTGCTGGTCATGGTCTCGGGCCTGCCGTTGATGACCCTGATGGACAAGCTCGGCTGGGAGACCGTCGCCATGTCCTTCGGCGGCGCGTGGCCGGAGGAGATCTCCAAGGCCCTGGGCGTGGCCGTCATCCTGCTGAGCTTCCGGCAGCTCAACCGCCCCTGGCACGGCCTGGTCACCGGCGCGGTGGTGGGCCTGGGTTTCGAGACCGTCGAGAACCACCTTTACGGTTCCATCGGCGCCATGCTCGACCCGAACTCCGACCTCAGCGGCACGCTCAGCATCTGGCTGGCCCGGATTCTCATGGGCCCCGCCCTGCACATCGTCTTCACCGCCCTGGCCGGCTGGGGGCTGGGGCTGGCGATCTTCACGGCCCGCAGGTCCGTGTCCTGGCGCTTCGGCGTCGGCCTTGCCTGGTTGACGGTCGCCTTCGCGCTGCACTTCGCGTGGAACCTCATGTTCGAGGACAATTTCTGGCTCATCGCCCACTACGTCATCGTCGCCGTGGTGATGTACCCGCTGTTCATCGTCGTCTGGCTCCGCGCCCACCGTGCCTGCCGCGCCGACCGGACCTACGCGTTCACGCCGCGGCCCGTGACGTCCGTGGCGCAGCTGCCTGCCGGGGTTGTCACGCCGGCGGGGCTGGAACCGGGCGGAAAAGCAGGCTCCCCGCAGCTTTCCGGGACCCGTCGGCTGGAACGCGAGACGGTCCGGCCGGGCGGGCGGCTACCGGACCGCCTGGATGGGCAGCGCGAGCAGGGCCACGCCCCAGAGGGCCAGGACTACACCGCCCCCGACGATCACGGCCGTCGCATCGAGTGAGTCCCACACCGCCTCGTTCCCACGTCGGGCCTGTAACCCGGGGGCGGCCGGGGCCGTGATGTACCAGGGCCAGTGCCGGGGAACCCGGGTCGAAAGGTACCGGGCCACTCGATCAGACCTGTCCGCCTCCTTGCTGCGGCAGGCCACCTGTGTTTTCCGTCCAGTGTGCGCGGGGAGCGGCTCCAGGGCCGGAACTGGTCTGCGGTAGGGCGGACGTCAAAGTCGGCGGGGGCTGATTCCGGTCCTGGTGTCCGCCCTTCGGCTACCCCGGTCACCCCCCGGCCTGTCGCGCGACAGGTGAAATAAATCACATCTCAAACCTGTTCACCATTAGGTTTTCCGAATTGCGGTCAGCGTCCTCTTGCGCGACGACCCCTTCCCGCTGTTTTCTGTAGATCGACAGACAGAAAATAGTGAGGTGGAACGACCATGAACCGAGAGGGGCTCTACAACCCGGCCCATGAGCACGACGCCTGCGGCGTCGGTTTCGTCGCCGACCTGCACGGACGTCCCAGCCGTGCGATCGTCGACAAGGGCCTGCAGGTGCTCATCAACATCGACCACCGCGGGGCCGCCGGGGCCGAGCGCAACACCGGCGACGGTACGGGCATCCTGCTGCAGATCCCGGACCGCTTCTACCGCGACGACATGGCCCGGCAGGGCGTGACCCTGCCCGCCGCAGGCGCCTACGCCACCGGCATCGCCTTCCTCCCGCGGGCGCGCATGGCCATGCTGGACGCGAAGCGCGAGATCGAGGCCATCGCCGTCGAGGAGGGCGCGACCGTGCTCGGCTGGCGCGAGGTCCCCGTCGACCCGGGCGAACTGGGCACGATGGCCCACGACGCCATGCCGTCCTTCGCCCAGCTCTTTCTGTCCGCGGGGGACAGGCGCGGCATCGACCTGGACCGGGTGATGTTCCGCATCCGCAAGCGCTGCACCCGCGAACTGGGCACGAAGAACGGCGAGGAGACCGTCTACTTCCCCTCGCTGTCGGCGCGCACGATCGTCTACAAGGGCATGCTGACCACCCCGCAGCTGGCGCAGTTCTACGCCGACCTGCGCGACCCGCGCCTGGAGTCCGCGATCGCCCTGGTGCACTCGCGCTTCTCCACCAACACCTTCCCCAGCTGGCCGTTGGCGCACCCGTACCGGTTCGTCGCCCACAACGGCGAGATCAACACCGTCAAGGGCAACGAGAACTGGATGCGTGCCCGCGAATCGCTCATCGACTCACCTCTGCTCGGGGACCTCGACCGCGTCCTGCCGGTCTGCACGCCGGGTGCCTCCGACACCGCGCGCTTCGACGAGGCCCTCGAGCTGCTCCACCTCGGCGGCTACTCCCTGCCCCACGCGATGGCGATGATGATCCCGCAGGCCTGGGAGCACAACCCCACCATCGACCCCGCCCTGCGCGACTTCCACGAGTACCACTCCTGCCTCATGGAGCCCTGGGACGGTCCCGCCGCGGTCGCGTTCACCGACGGCACGCTCGTCGGCGCCGTCCTCGACCGCAACGGCCTGCGCCCGGGCCGCATCTGGATCACTGACGACGGCCTGGTCGTCATGGCCTCCGAGGCGGGCGTGCTCGACATCGACCCCGCGCGCGTCGTCAAGCGCACCCGCCTGCAGCCGGGGAAGATGTTCCTGCTCGACACGGAGGCCGGCCGCATCGTCCCCGACGGGGAGATCAAGCGCCAGCTCGCCGACGCCCGCCCCTACCGCGAGTGGATCCGGCACAACTTCGTCCCGCTCGCCGGGCTGCCGCAGACCCGCTACGAGTACATGCCCCATGACCGGGCGGTGCTGCGCCAGCGCGTCTTCGGCGTCACGGAGGAGGACGTCGACCTGATCATCCGCCCCATGGCGCTCGACGCCGCCGAGGCGATCGGTTCCATGGGCTCCGACACCCCCATCGCGGCACTGTCCCAGCGCCCCCGGATGCTCTACGACTTCTTCGCCCAGCGTTTCGCCCAGGTGACCAACCCGCCGCTGGACAGCATCCGCGAAAAGCCGGTGACCAGCATGCACACCCTGCTCGGCGCGCAGTCCGACGTGCTCAACCCCGGTCCCGAGGCTGCCCGCCGCATCCGCCTCGACTCCCCCGTGATCGACAACCACCAGCTGGCCACCCTCGCCCACGCCGACGACCACGGCGAGTGGCCCGCCTTCCACACCGCGGTCATCTCCGGGCTGTACCCGGTCGCCCACCACGGCGCGGGCCTGCGCGAGGCGATCGAACGCGTGCGTCGCGAGGTGTCCGAGGCGATCGCCGCCGGCGCGAGCATCATCGTGCTCTCCGACCGCGAGTCCGACGAACGCCACGCCCCGATCCCGTCGCTGCTGCTGACCTCCGCGGTCCACCAGCACCTCGTGGCCGGGCGCACCCGGACCCGCTGCTCGCTGGTCATCGAGTCCGGCGACGCCCGCGAGGTCCACCACCTGGCCATGCTCATCGGCTTCGGCGCCGACGCGATCAACCCCTACATGGCCTTCGAGACCATCGATGAGCTGCGCATGGCCGGCCAGCTCGGCGAGCTCACCCTGGATGAGGCCTGCACCAACTACGTCACCGCCGCCACCTCCGGCGTGCTCAAGGTGATGTCCAAGATGGGCATCGCGACCGTCGCCAGTTACCGTGGTGCACAGCTGGCCGACGTCACCGGGCTGCACTCCGACCTGCTCGACGAGTACTTCGGCGCCGTGCCGTCCCCGGTCGGCGGCATCGGCCTCGAGGAGCTGGCCGCGGACGTGGAGGCCCGTCACCGCGGCGCCTTCCTGCCGCGTCCGGAGGAACTCGCCCACCGCGAGCTCGAGCTGGGCGGGGAGTACAAGTGGCGCCGCGAGGGCGAGTACCACCTGTTCAACCCGGAGACGATCTTCAAGCTCCAGCACGCCACGAAGACCGGGCGGTACGCGATCTTCAAGGACTACACCGCGGCCGTCGACCGGCAGTCGCAGCGCCTGGCCACCCTCCGGGGGATGATGGAGTTCGCCCCCGACCGCCCACCCGTACCGGTGGAGGAGGTCGAGCCGGTCGCGGACATCGTGCAGCGCTTCTCGACGGGCGCGATGTCTTACGGTTCCATCTCCGCCGAGGCGCACGAAACCCTCGCGATCGCCATGAACCGCCTGCACGCCATGTCCAACTCCGGGGAGGGCGGCGAGGACCCGGCCCGCTTCGAACCGGAGCCGGACGGCGACTGGAAGCGCTCGGCCATCAAGCAGGTCGCCTCCGGACGCTTCGGCGTGACCAGCCACTACCTGACCAACTGCACCGACATCCAGATCAAGATGGCCCAGGGGGCCAAGCCCGGCGAGGGCGGCCAGCTGCCACCGAACAAGGTCTACCCGTGGATCGCCGAGGTGCGCGTCACCACCCCGGGCGTCGGGCTGATCTCCCCGCCGCCCCACCACGACATCTACTCCATCGAGGACCTCGCCCAGCTGATCTTCGACCTGAAGAACGCCAACCCGGACGCGCGGATCCACGTCAAGCTCGTCTCCGAGCAGGGCGTGGGCACCGTCGCCGCGGGAGTGTCCAAGGCGCACGCCGACGTCGTGCTGATCTCCGGCCACGACGGCGGCACCGGCGCCTCGCCGCTGACCTCGCTGAAGCACGCGGGCGGACCCTGGGAGCTCGGGCTCGCGGAGACCCAGCAGACCCTGCTGCTCAACGGCCTGCGCGACCGCATCCGGGTCCAGTGCGACGGGCAGCTCAAGACCGGCCGCGACGTCGTCGTCGCCACCCTGCTCGGCGCCGAGGAATTCGGCTTCGCGACGGCCCCGCTGGTCGTCGAGGGCTGCGTCATGATGCGGGTGTGCCACCTCGACACCTGCCCCGTCGGCGTGGCCACGCAGAACCCCGATCTGCGGGCCAAGTTCACGGGCAGGGCCGAGCACGTGGTCAACTTCTTCCGGTTCCTGGCGCAGGAGGTCCGCGAGTACCTGGCCCAGCTGGGCTTCCGCTCCATCGACGAGGCGGTCGGCCAGGCCCAGGTGCTGCGACAGAGCCGCGATGCGGAGTTCACCGCGGCGAACCCGCGCGCCGCGGCGCTGGATCTCGCGCCGGTCTTCCACGTCCCGCGCTCGCGCTTCCGCAACCAGAACCCGCGGCGCACCCGCGCCCAGGAGCACGGGCTGGCCGGGGTGCTGGATGAACGCATCATCCGCGACACCCAGCTGACCATCGACGCCGCCGCGGCCGCCGTCAGCGAGAACGCGCCGGCCTGGATGTCGTCGGGCCCGGCCCCGACGATCGCGATGAGCTACCCCATCCGCAACGTCGACCGCAGCGTCGGCACCATGGCCGGCTCGCGCGTCACCCGCGCCGCCGGCCGCGACGGCCTGCCCGACGGCACCGTCACGCTGACCTTCACCGGCTCGGCGGGCAACTCCTTCGGCGCGTTCGTCCCCCGCGGCATGACGCTCGACCTGGTCGGCGACGCCAACGACTTCATCGGCAAGGGACTGTCCGGCGGCCGCCTCATCGTCCGACCGCACGCCGCCGCCCCGGGGCAGATCGACGCCGGTGAGCCCGACATCATCGCGGGCAACGTCATCGGCTTCGGCGCCACCGCCGGCGAGATCTTCATCGCCGGGTCCGTCGGGGAGCGTTTCTGCGTCCGCAACTCGGGCGCGACGGCCGTCGTCGAGGGCATCGGCAACCACGGCTGCGAGTACATGACCGGCGGGCGCGTGGTCGTCCTCGGCGAGGTCGGCGACAACTTCGGCGCCGGCATGTCGGGCGGCATCGCCTACCTCGCGCCGCAGCCCGGCCTGGAGCGGAAGATCAACCCGGAGCTCGTCGACGTCGAGACGCCCACCGCGGCGGACGTCGAGTTCCTCGAGGGCGTGATCGACGAACACATCCGAGTCACCGGCTCGACCACCCCGTGGCAGGCCCGCGACCTGGTCAAGGTCATGCCGCGCGACTACCGGAAGGTACTGACCATCATCTCGACGGCCGGCGCGGAAGGCCGCGACGTCGACACCGCGATCATGGAGGCAGTGAACTGACATGGCCGACCCCCACGGATTCCAGAAATTCCACCGCGAAGAACCCGCCCACCGGCCCGTGCCGCTGCGCCTGCTCGACTGGCGGGAGGTCCACGAACCTGTTGCTGACGGACAGATCCGGCAGCAGGCCACCCGCTGCATGGACTGCGGCGTGCCCTTCTGCCACGAGGGCTGCCCGCTCGGCAACATCATCCCCGAGTGGAACGACCTCGTGCGCACCGGCCGCTGGCGGGAGGCCTTCGACCGCCTCCACGCCACCAACAACTTCCCCGAGTTCACCGGCCGCCTGTGCCCGGCGCCCTGCGAGGGCGCGTGCGTGCTCGGCATCAACGACGACGCCGTCGCAATCAAGGACATCGAACTCGAGATCGTCGAGCGGGGGTTCCGGGAAGGCTGGGTCGAACCCGTGCGGCCGTCGTTCGACACGGGACAGTCGGTGGCGGTCATCGGTTCCGGCCCCGCCGGCCTGGCCGCCGCCCAGCAGCTCACCCGCGCCGGGCACCGCGTCACCGTCCACGAACGCGACGACCGCCTCGGCGGGCTCATGCGTTACGGCGTGCCCGAGTACAAGATGGAGCACCGCTTCATCGACCGGCGGCTGGCGCAGCTGGCGGCGGAGGGCACGGTATTTGAGACCGGGGTCTCGCCGGATGCCGCCGACCTGGCGCTTTTCGACGCCGTCGTCCTCGCCACGGGCACGCCCGTCGCCCGCGACCTCGCCGTCGAGGGCCGCGACCTGGCCGGTGTCCACCAGGCGATGGAGTACCTGCCGCAGCAGAACCACGTCAACGAGGGCGACACGCGGAGCCCGGCCATCGACGCCCGGGGCAAGCGCGTCGTGATCATCGGCGGCGGCGACACCGGCACCGACTGCTTCGGCACGGCCCTGCGCCAGGGCGCGGCGAGCGTCACCCAGTTCGACATCCGCCCGCCGGCCCCTACCCGGCGCGCCGAATCCACCCCGTGGCCCACGTACCCGCTGATCCACCGCGTGGCCACCGCCCACGAGGAGGGCGAGTACGTGGTCACCGGCGACGAATCGGCCGAGGAGATCGAGGCCCTCGGTCTCGCGGTGCGCGGTACCGGGCAGCCCCTGGGCAACCGCGTCTTCACGGCCAACACCGTCTCCTTCCACGGGGAGGATGGCAGGGTCGGGCGGGTCCGCGCCAACGAGGTCGAGGTCGTCGACGGTAGGCGCGTGCCCGTGCCCGGCACCGACTTCGAGGTCGACGCCGACCTCGTGCTCATCGCCCTGGGCTTCACCGGCACCGAGCGCGGCGGCCTGGCCGAGGAGCTGGGGGTGGAGTTCGACGACCGTGGCCGCATGGTCCGCGACGGGCGGTACCGCGCGCGCCTCCGCCCGGTGGCCGGCGGGCCGGTGCCGCGGGTCTACGTCGCCGGCGACAACGGCCGCGGTCAGTCGCTCATCGTCTGGGCGATCGCCGAGGGACGGGCCGCCGCGGCGGCCGTCGACGCGGATCTCATGGGCGAGACGGCCCTGCCGGTCGCGGTGGAGCCGACGACCGTGGCGCTGAAGGCCTGAGGCCGGAGGCGCGGCGAAGCGGCCTGCAGCAGGGGCCTGTGGGGGACCGGCTGTGAGAACGACGGAAACCGCGTACGCTCCCGGTCCCGGCACCTCACCGTGGGAAGGAAACGGCGAGCGATCGGGGTGGTGTAGAGGGCGGACCCGCCGGGTGGCGTCCTCCGCTCACGCGGGGACGTCGAACAGTCCGGGATCGTCCGGGCCGTGGATCGGTGGTGATGGGGAACCCGGTGGTTCGGGCCCGGGTGGATCCGCGGTCCCGGCACCCGGCGGCGCGCCCGTCTCCGGCGGCGCTTCCTTCCGCCCGCGGATCTTGGCCCCCGCGGACCGGTTCTGGGCCACCGTGTCATTGAACCGGAGCTCGTCCGCCCCGGCCGCCCGGAATCCGGCCCTGCCGGTGGCGGGGTCCCGTTCCGAGTGTCCGAGGCCACCCGCCCCGTCGCGTTCGTCCCGGTTGAGGGCGTGGTGCGTGGGGCACAGGATGGTGAGGTTCTCGATGTCGGTGTTGCCGCCCATGGACCAGGGCACCAGGTGGTGGACATCGCATTCGTCGCCGTGGTTGTCGCAGCCCGGTCGGGTGCACACCAGCTCGGAGGCGAGCAGGGCGATGCGCTGGTAGAAGTTCGCCGTGCGCCGCGCCCGCCCGACGTCCAGGGATTGGCCCCTGTCGTCGTGGAGGACCACGAAGTCGGAGTCGGCGGCGCCGAGCCGCAGCAGGGCGAGGGGGTCGAGGAGATCCCCACCGGCGGTGGGGAAGCGGGAGTCGAGCGTCATGTTCTCGATGTCGTCGACGGTCATGGAGATCAGCACGGATCCCGCCCCCCGGACCTTCGGCTCCTTCGTGTTCAGGAAGGTCCGGCAGGCGTGGGCCAGCTGGTCCGCCCGCCGCTGGTCGATGGTGCGTTTGTCGTCCTCATCGTCCACGGAGGACGTCCCCGACCTCGGGTTGACCGCGGCACGGACGAGGGCGGCCATGTCTGCCGGCAGGTAGCCGTCGATCCGCACTCCGCCGTCGGCGTCGGGACGGGAGAGGCGCAGACGACGCTTGCGCAGCGCGGCGAAGGGGTCCTTCTTTCCGTCGGGCTGCGTGGCTGCCGCGTTGGCCCTGCGGACCTGCTCCCGGACCCAGGCCCGCAGGTCCTGCACGTCGCGGCGCTCGGCCTCGCTCAGTGACTGAGACAGCAGCTCCAGGCGACCTGGGACGGCGTGTTTCGACAGGTGGGTCAGCTCCCGCTCGATGATCCTGCGTTTCTCGGCCGAGGCGGACTTTCTCCGTGCCTCCTCCTGGGCGCGGCGCTCCCGCTCGCGACGTCGTTCGGCCTCGCGTCGGGCTTCCCCGTTGTCGGTCTCGTCCTCGCCGGGGTCGGGTGTGGGCTCCACCGGCGGGGCGTAGAGGTCCTCGGCCTGCCGCAGCCGCGAGAACGCCTCGCCCCGCGAGACCCCCAGTCCGTCGGTGAGGTAGTCCACGGTGCGCGTCGAACCCACCAGGCGCCCGGCCGAGTGGAGATCGGCGAGCCAGGCGAAGGAGGCGTCGACGGCGGCCTTGGTGGACATCGCCCGCTCAAGGCGCTCGAGGTCCCCGCGGATGGCGGCGAACGGCAAGGTGTCCGGCTCGGCCATCAGCTCAGCCAGTTCTCTCAGCGCCTTTTCGGCCTGATCGACCAGATCGCTTATCCTCTGCTCAAGCATTATTTCCACCCCCCGGTTTCGCTTGCATGTTCGAGGTTAGCTCAATGGCGCAACACATACAAGCCCCGAGGCGAACATATTTTCCATATGCTCCTCGCGCTCCCTCGCCCCACTCCCGTCCCACGCCGAAGGCCCGGATCCCACGCAGGGGATCCGGGCCTCAGACCGGCGACAGGAGCTAGCCGTCGATCTTCATGTCGCTCGGGTGCCACAGGCCGGAGCGCTGGATCGTCTCGGTGTCGATCTCGGCGTTGTCCGGTGCCTGGCCCTCCGAGTTGGCGCGACGCAGGTAGATCTCGATGGATCCCCAGTCCCGGTGCCAGTCGTCCTTCGTGTAGCTCGGCAGCTCGAAGGACCAGTTCACGGCCTCGGCGGTGCCCATGACGCCGCCGCCCTCGTAGTCCTGGAACGGAGTCAGCGTGGCCTTGCCCGGGTGGTCGGGGGAAATGCGGTACTCCGGAATCTCCGCCACGCCGGCGTAGTGGTCGAAGGTGCGCTGGCAGGGGAACTGCAGCGCCACGGACCAGTCGAGCAGACCCGGCTTCTCGGATCCGACGACGTTGTCCAGCGAGTCCAGGGTGGGCACGCGCGGCGGGGTGAACGCCAGCCACTGCTCGGGGTCGAGACTGTGGTCGGTGGCGGAGACGCGCACGACGTCGGCCTCCTCCGGCAGGGCGTCGAGCGGCAGGCGCAGGTTGCGCCACGACGGCTGCGGGCCGATGTCGAGCATCTCCAGTTCGCCGACCGACTCGGGATCGACCTCCCCGTCGGGGCCGCGGGTGCCGTACTCGAGGACGAGCTCCTGGCCCTCGTGGAGCACGCCGTTGATGTCGTGGTGCTCGATGCGGCCGGCCGCGGAGACGACCAGCAGTGGCGCGTCCTCCCGCTGCTCGGCGGGCAGCTCGTACCAGGCGGTGGTGATCTCCGCGGGGTACTGCGGGCCGGAGGTCCAGGAGCCGACGACCGGGACCTCGGTGTAGTCGAGGTTGAACGGCAGGCGGGCGCGCGAGCCGTTGACGCCGACGTCGCCACGCACACCACCGGTGTTGCCGGTCTCCTGGCCGGTGGCCTCCTCGGAGCCACCCGCGTTGTCGGTGTCGGCGATCGCGCCGACGGACGAGGTGGACACCACGTCCTGGGTGATGGACGGCGGGAGGTTGTTGGCCTCGAAGCCGCGGTTGTCCTCACTTTCGAGGGACTCGCCCAGCCCGACATCCCCGGCCGGGGTCAGGAAGGAGTCGTTGGAGTTCGTCTCGACGAGCGCGTCGTTGGCCAGGCCGCAGGTCTGACCGCCGAGCGCGCGCAGGTTGCCCAGGCCGACGGTGTAGGCGGGGTACTGGTCGATGAAGGCCTTGGTGAAGGACGCCATGGAGAAGCCGACGATGAGCACACACGACACCGCGATCGGGGCGGCGGCCACCCCGGTGAAGCGGCGCAGCCTCTGCTTCCGCTCCTCCCGGTACTCATCGAGCTCGCCGAGGGCCTCGGCGCGGGCGCTGCGGACGTCGCCGATGAAGGACTGGATGACGCCGATGAGAAGTACCGCCAGGGCGATGAACAGCACGATCGTGGACGCCTCGACGCCCTGGTACTGGACGGTCTTGTCGAACCACGGGATGCCGAAGCTGGAGACGTACCACCAGCCGTTGATGCCGGCCAGGGAGATCGCCAGGATGAACAGCACGGCGCCGATGAACAGGGTCCGCGTCCGCGAGGAGCGCAGGGCCATGTAGCTCAGCGCCACCGCGGCCAGGGCCGCCAGGGCGCCGGCGATGCCCGCGTACACGCCGAAGTGGTGCGTCCACTTCGTCGGCGTGAACATCATGAAGAACATGGTGCCGAAGATGATCAGCACCAGGCGCAGGGACGGTCCCTTCGCCGCGCCCGGCACCCGACCGTTGCGCAGGATGGAGGCGATGACCACCGCCAGGCACAGGAACATCATGAGCACGGCGAAGCGGCGGGTGAGCGAGCCGTCGACCGTCTGCTCCATGAGCGTCTGGTAGCGGACCCACTCGTCGTACCAGTCCAGGGCCGGGCCCTTCGCGGCGCGCACCCGGATCGACTCCATGACGGTCGCCCACGTCTGGTCGCCGAACACGCCGATCAGGATGGCGGTGCCGGCGGCCAGGAACGGGGCGACCATCGCGACCACCGCGTGGGTGATCCGGCCCTTCGAGGAACCCTCACCGGCACCCAGATAGGGCAGGCGGCGGTAGACGATGCGGATGAGGCTGGACAGCGACGCCAGCAGCGCGGCCACGGCCATCAGGCCGGTGGGGCCGGCACCCAGGGACAGCGTCGCGATGATCACACCGACGGCCGCGGGCAGCAGCCGGGAGGTGGCGATGGAGCGCTCGAAGGACGCCCAGGTCAGGATCGCGCCCATGGCGATGACCGGCTCCGGGCGGGTGCCGTTGTTGTAGGGCAGCCAGAACGCCAGGAACACGAAGGCGGCGGTCCAGTGGGCCACCTGCCGTCCGGCGATCTTCGCACCCAGGCGCGGCAGGATCTCCCGCGAGAGCACGAACCAGATGACCAGGCCCGAGATCAGGGCAGGCAGGCGCACCCACACCGAGGCGGTGGACACCTGCACCATCAGGGCCAGCAGGTCGTAGTAGGGGGAGCCGAAGGGGGACTCCGGCACGCCGAACCAGCGGTAGTAGTTGGCCATGTAGCCCGCGTTCTCGGACACGCGTGCCATGGTCAGGATGAAGCCGTCGTCGGAGGTGTTGGCGCCGAAGATGTGCCAGAAGACCAGGACGAAGGAGACGATGCCGTCGAGCGGCCGCAGGCGCCACCAGCCCTGCGGCAGGAAGCGGCGGGTGGAACGGCCGTCGAGACGGTCCATGCGGTGCAGGGTCCACAGGGCCACCAGCAGCAGCGCCAGACCACCCCACATGGCGATCGACTTCCACACCGACGGCGTGGAGGTGAACCGGGAGTTGATCTCGACGTCCACGCTCAGGCCGGCGTCGGTGAGCGACGCCAGGTTGCCCGCGGTGTCGTCGATCTCGGTGTACACGCCGGTGACCTGCGGGCGGACGTCCTCGTCGATGCTGCCCTCGTAGGGCTCGCCGTCCTCGTCGGTCGCGTCCGGGATCGTCGCGGTGGTCCCGTCCTCGGTGGAGGAGACCTCGAGCACCGCGTCGTCGGGCAGGGCCTCGACCTCCTCGGCCGTCAGCTCCAGCGGCACCTGGTCGCGCACGACGACGTCGATTCCGCCGTCACTGGAGCGGACGAACAGGCCGCGCGAGGTGGCGTCGGTGGAGTCCGCGGGCAGCGTCGACAGCAGCAGCGTCTGGTCCCCGCGCAGGCCGTCGATCGCCTCGTCGACGGGCACGGTGGCGTGGAGCTCCTCCGGCGCGTAGGACACGAGGGGAGCGTTGACGCTGTTGAGGCTGTCGTCCTGCGGCCAGCTGAAGGAGGACTGGGTCTGGTTGACCGGGAGGAACGGCGTCACCACGAACAGGAGGAAGCCGAGGACGCCGGAGACGATCGCGAGGTTCTTCAGCCAGGCCGGGGCGGTGCCCAGCGGCGTCGCGGTCTTCTTCAGCTTCTGGTTTTCGGTCATCACGGCGGTTTCAGACACAATGGGAGAGTTTACGTCAGGCTCAGGCCTTGTCACGGCTCACCACCACGAAAGGTCCTATCTGGGAGGCATGCCACATCGACGGGTCGCCGGTGAACACCTCCGGGTTGAAGAACAGGCCACGGAAACGGACGTTCGGGTTGTTGGGGAAGATGTCCTCGGCGATGTGGGTCTTCCAGCCCTCCTCGCCGCCGTTGCCGTCGAGGCTGCCGCGGAAGATGAACACGTCCGGCTCACGCCAGGGGGCGTCCTCGAGCGCGGCGGCGAAGTCGGCCGGCTCCGACAGCTCGTCCCAGGAGCCGGACGCCCACGCCTCGATGGCGGCGTTGCGGCGTCCGAACTCTCCCAGCGGGTTGGCGTAGTGGCTGGTGAAGGCCTGGAATCCGTAGTACGGGTAGTAGGACATGAAGTTCGTCTCGTCGGTGAGCACGACCGTGTCATCCGGCTCGTGGCCGTGGGAGCGGATCTCCGCGTCGATCTCGTCGTAGTACTGCGCGACGTCGGGGGCGAAGCGGTCGGCGCGCTCACCGTAGCCGTCGGTGTCGGAGTAGGCGTGGTCGATGCCGTTCTCGTTGCGCACCGGGATGGACTGTGCGTAGTGCAGTCCCGCGCCCAGCAGCACGACCACCATCACGATGGTGATCGTGCGGCTCGCCCGCGACGTGGTGCGGACCGGGTAGAGTCGGCGCACGCCGACCAGCCGCAGCTCCGCCAGGGCGAGCACGCCGGCCGTCGTCAGTTGCAGGGCGATCAGCGAGTCGATGCGGAAGCCGAGCAGGGTGGTGCCGGCCAGGGCGGCGACCATGGAGGCCACGGTCCAGGCGTAGAACACGGCGGTGGCGATGCCCATCGTGCGCACCTCGTGGTCGGCGACGCGGACGATGAAGTAGATCAGGCCGAGCAGGCACAGCACGCCGATGACCGAGGGGGACAGGAAGGGCAGCGGAATCTGCGCGCCCTCCGGCGGCAGGTAGTGCTGGGCCGTCGCGCCCGAGCTCGGGTGGCCGGTCAGCAGCGCCCAGAAGTACGGCCCCCAGGCGATCAGGGCGATGAGGATTGAGCCGACGCCGATGGCCAGCAGATGGATGATGGGCACCCGACCGCGGGAGAAGACGACCGCGCCGATCGCGGCGAGTACCACCACCGACAGGGCGATCACGCCCGTGAACAGGGTGTACATGGCCGCCGAGGCGCCGAGGAAGACCATCACGCCGAAGGTGGCGTACCAGGAACCCCGCAGGGCGCGGTAGGCCAGGACGGTGGCGGCCGGGGCGCCGAGGGCGACGATGGCGCCGTAGGGCTCCTCCGGGGTGGTCACGAGCACCACGCACACGCTGACCACGGCGATGGCCGTGCCGACGGGCAGGGAGCCGGTCAACCGCCGCCACACGGGCACCAGCAGGCAGCCGGCCGCGGCGATGGAGACCAGCGCCCACGGCTGGAAGACCTCCCAGCCGGGGATGCCCAGCAGGTTGGCCAGTCGACCGCCCAGCCAGAACCACCCGATGGGGTAGTAGGAGGGCATGTCGATGTAGTTCATGTCCTGGTTGCCCCAGGTGGTGGCCATGCGGGTGAGGAACTGGGTGCGGAAGCCCTGGTCGACCTGGAGGCCGTCGAGGTACAGGCGCGTCGCCGACAGCGGGATGGCGGTGGTGGTCACCACCAGCGCGGCCGGCGAGAGGTAGCAGACCACGTGGGTCAGGATGACCCGCCACCGCGGGCGGTGCAGCTCCAGCGGCGGCAGCGGCGGGGCGGCGGTGCCGCTGACGCCGGCGGACTCCCGGTTCCAGTAGGCGGTCCGGGTGGTGTGTGCCTCCCGGCGGCGCTGGTTGGCGCGGTGTTCGTCAATCAGCCACCAGCCGGTGAACACGCCGAGCACGGCGAGCACGACGACGGTGCCGGCGGTGGCCAGCCCGCGGGTGACCATCGACGTATTGAACGCCGGGAGGCTGGTCTGCTTGAGGACCAGCCAGCACAGCAGGGTGAACATCGCGCCCGCGAGCGTCGCCGCGATGAGGCTGAGGAAGTTCTGCCGACGGGTCAGCAGGTCGGTCGTGTAGTCCTCGGTGGGCGTGGGGTACGACGGGGCGGGCGGTGGCGTCCGCCCCTCCGCGAGCTGTTGGCCGGCGGGGTCGGCGGGGGTGGTCATGCCGGTTAGTCTCCCATACGGCGATCAGGGCACACGCCGGTGAGGCCGGGCGTGCCGCGGTGAGAGGTGGGGCAGGAGTGACACGGGCGCCGCCGCGGACGGGACGTTTCTCGACGTCCGCGTCAACGGCGGCGGGGCGGTCGGGCCGCGGGTGGCGGCCCATGCCCGGCCCTAGAACGGCAGCTTGCGGAAGATCTGCCGCGGGATGAGGTTGAACACCCCGGTGACCAGCTGGAAGGCCGGGTGGACGAAGATGATGTCCTTGTCCTGCAGGACGGCCTTGACGGTGGCCTCGGCGACGTCCTCCGGGTTGACGGTCAGCGGGGCCGGCTTGGCCTCGGCGGACATCCTGGTGCGTACCTGGCCGGGGCGGACCACCAGCACGTTCGAGCCGGTGCCGCGCAGGGCCTCGCCGAGCTGGGTGTAGAAACCGTCGACGCCCGCCTTGGAGGCGCCGTAGACGAAGTTGGAGCGGCGCACGCGCACCCCGGCGACCGAGGACAGGGCGACGATGGTGCCGTGGCCCTGGGCCTTGAACTTCTGGCCGAGCAGCACGCCGACGGAGACGGGTCCGGTGTAGTTGATCTGGGCGGAGGCCACGGCCTTGGCCTGGTCCTGCCACAGCTCCTCCTGGTCGCCCAGGGTGCCGAAGGCGACGACCGCGAGGTCGACGTCACCGCGGGCGAACGCGGCGTCGATGACGTCCGGATGGGAGTCGAAATCGGTGGCGTCGAAGTCGAGGACGTCGACCTCGCTGGCGCCGGCCTCCTTCATCCGGGTCACGGCGGCGTCGACACGCGGGGAGTCCGCGCGGGCGGCCAGCGTCACGCGGGCGGGGCCGCGTTCGAGGAACTCGGCGACGATCGCGAGGCCGATCTCGGAGGTGCCGCCGAGGAGCAGGATGTTCTGGGCCTGGCCCACTGCATTGAGCATGTGTGTTTCGGTCCTTTCTTCTTAACGCAGCTCGAGGCGGCGGGACATGTCGGAGGCGAAGACGCCGGTGGGGTCGATCTCGTTGCGGGTGGCCAGCCAGCCGCCCAGACCCGGGTACATCTTGTGGAAGTTCTCCGCGGAGGTGCGGGACTCCTTGGCCAGGTAGAGACGGCCGCCGAACTCCATGACGCGACGGTCCAGGTCGTCGAGCAGCTCATTCAGACCCGGACGGATCGGGAAGTCGACGCACACGTTCCAGCCCGGCATCGGGTAGGACAGCGGCGCGCGGTTGCCGGGACCGAAGAGCTTGAACACGTTCAGCGCCGAGTAGTGGCCGGAACGCTGGATGTCGCGGATGATCTCCTTGAACGCCTCGACGGCCTCGGTGGGCACGACGAACTGGTACTGCAGGAAGCCGGCCTTGCCGTAGCCGCGGTTCCACTCGCCGATGAGATCCAGCGGCTGGTAGAACTGCGTGAGGTTGTTGATCTGGTTCCGCGCCGGCTTGCCCATCGCGTAGTAGAGCTCGCCGATGGTGTTGAGCGTCAGCTTGTTCATCGTCCAGGACGGGAAGATGTCCGGCACCGTCATCAGCTGCGGGGCGTTGAACTTCAGCGGGTCCTTCGCCAGCTTCGGGGCCAGCTCCTTCAGCTGATCCAGCGTGGCCAGGTTGCCGCGGGAGATGGTGGCCCGGCCCAGCTTCGGCTCCGGGTTGATCGCGTCGAACCAGGCGGAGGAGTAGGTGTAGTTGACCTCCGAGCCGTCCGAGTGGAAGGCGATGGTCTCCTCGAGGTTGTCCGTGCGGTCGGTGTCCGCGATGAAGTAGGCGGTTTCCGTCTTGGTCATCCGGATCGTCGCACGCAGGATGATGCCGGTCAGACCCATGCCGCCGACGGTCGCCCAGAACAGGGCGCCGTCCGGGTCGTCCACGCTGCCCTCCGGCTCGAGGTGGAGCACGCGACCGTCGGCGACCAGCAGCTCCATGGAGGCCACGTGATCGCCGAAGGAACCGGCGGAGTGGTGGTTCTTGCCGTGGATGTCCGGGCCGATGGCACCGCCGATGGTGACCTGACGGGTGCCCGGCAGAACCGGCACCCACAGGCCGTAGGGTAGGGCGGCCTTCATCAGTTGGTCGAGGGTCACGCCGCCATCGACGTCGACGACCGCGGAATCCGGATCGATCGAGTGGATCTTGTTCAGCGGCTGCATGTCGACGACGAGGCCACCGCCGTTCTGGGCGGGATCGCCGTAGGAACGGCCCATGCCGCGGGCGATGACGCCGCGGCGCAGGTGGATCGGCTTGTCGGCGTTGTCGTCGGCGATCTGGGTGACGGCAGCGATGATGGTCTCCACGTCCGGCGTGGCCAGGACATGTGCCGTGGACGGGGCGGTGCGGCCCCAGCCCGTCAGGGACTTTTCAGTGGTCTGCAGTTCCATCTTCTGATTCTTCTGTCGACGGACGCATGCGGCTGCATGCGAAATACGTTCCTGAGCTTACCCACGGCCCTGACACGGACGTGGAATGAAAGCTGTGGGCTCTCTGGATGGGGTGGGGAGGGGAGGGGGCGGCAGCCAACGCTCGGGCCGGGTGGGTTCGGGGCACTGTGCGCCGCTCGTTTATGCAATCGCATTCCCTAGAATTCTCAGCGAGAACACTGGAATAAGGTTTCTGGAAGCTGGAAGCCGGCTGGAAGAACACGGGAAAAAGACTCAATCTCGGGGAATATGTAACGAGGCAGAAGTGTGTTACGATATTGCCCAGTTTCAAAGATCAGGGAAGCATGAGCCCAGCCTGAGGGCGGGCTGATGCGGATTTACTGAGGCTGGAATGCGTGCGGATATCGAGTTTATGCAGTTCTTGAAGTCGGCCCTTGCGGAAGCATGAATGCGGACGACCTGCAGAAATGGCTGAGCCGCCCTTTTGCATGTCCCCCGAAAGGGGGTAGTTCTGCATTGCTTTCCGGCGGTACTTGCGCGGCGAAATTAAGTGAAAAAAAGCGCGCTGAGTTCGGGAAAGGCGCGCCCTGAATATTTTTCATTTCGCCGAATTTTATTTTTTGGGCTCCCGTGTTTGTCGACGCTCGCGACTTTCTGCCATACTCGGGACCACACCGCCGGACAGCACATCTGACCGATAGTCCGGCGACTACGAAAGGAGCATCACCATGCAGGTTATCGAGACCATCTTCGACTCCATCATCTCCGTCGTCGAGTCCGCCATCACCGGCGTCCAGAACGTGTTCGACAGCTTCACCTCGCTGTCCTCCGACGTCGTCAACGACGTCAACGAGGGCGAGGCCTAAGCACTGATGTGACTTCGCCCGCAAGGGCGGTCACCAGGAACCCCGGACTTCACGGTCCGGGGTTTTCTCATGCCCGGGGGTGTGTTGTCGTCAGTGGTTCCTCTTGGGGAGGGGGCCAGGATTGGCGGCGGGGGCGGTCTCCGCCGTTGGGTGCCGGTGGGTTTGGCGGCAAGGGGCCATCGGTGGACACCTGGAGCGGCGGGAGTTCTCTTCCACAGTCCATGTGCGGGGGCGGGGGTCTTCCCCGTGTGTCTTCTGTTGAGCCGACTCCCTTTCGCTCAGCCATATTCGGCCGGTGCTTTCTGTCCGGGCTCGGAACCACTTTCCTCGTCTCCCGCGAGATTCTCGGCTGGAAGCTACTGCAATTATCGGTCAGGAAATCGTGGAGTGCTCCGGGGCGCGCAGTACGGGCCAGGGTTCATTGAATATAAGTATCTGCCTGAGCCATGGATGAGTACGGTGCTTCAGCTGCGTTGACTCAAAGGGTCGTATGCCCGCGTCAGTGCGCTTTTCCGCTCTCTGGGAAGGCCAGTATTCCTACTGGGTATGGACATTAAATCCATCTGTCACGAGCTAGTCACGATAAGGGAAAGAATCGGCTGAGGGCGACCTGAGCTATTGCCGTAGCAATGTAAGGACTGTCACAATCAGGGCAGAACGTCGGGCACCCAACTTCCTTCCCCTGTCCCGCCCGACGGTTCCTGAAAGGAGCATCCCATGTCTTCTGTGATTGAGGATCTCGTCGGCGGCATCCTCGGCGGCCTCTACTGGATCGTCGAAGCCTTCTTTGACGCCCTCTTCTGACTGTCCAATTCCTTCGCATCCCCGGCCCCGCTCCCGCCATCTTCAGTGGCGGAAGCGGGGCTTGGCTGTGAATCGCCGCCTTGAACCCCGGGCTCAGCTCCGCCCCCTGAGGGGGAAGAGTGCTGGCCGGGAAGATCTCAGGAAAAATCTCCGGAAAATATGCTCCGGCAGTAGCGAAAATCTGTTAGTGGTGTCACACTTGAATCACTCGCCGGTTACTTCCTACCCCGTTCTCCCGGCGATCCCCGAAAGGAGCAGCTCCCGTGAATTCGTCGATCACCAATTTCTTCGAGAGCATCATCTACGGTATCGCCCGCTTCATCAACGGCGTCGTCAACATCTCCGCAGATGTCCTCACCCTGTCCTCCTAAGCCGACAGACCTGACAGACCCGAAAACGGCTCCCGCACCCACAGTGGTGCGGGAGCCGGCGTGTTTCCCGGAGTGATACCCGCCGGAAGCCATCAAGAGAACCGCTACAGGTCCATGATCTCCCGGACCTCCTCCGGCAGATCCTCCTGGGAGGTGATCCGGGGCTTGCCGGCCTCGGTATACTCGCGCAGCACCCGGTAGACGGTGGCGCGGTCGTGGCTGTCGAGCACCGGCAGCTCCTGGGCGATGAGCCTGGTCATGAAGTCGTCGAGCGGCAGCTCGGTCTGCTCTGCGGCGACATGGCGGCCCTCGCGCTCATCAAGCTCCGGGTCGTACTTCTTCTTCCAACCGAACATGCCTTCAGGCTATACGCCCCGCGGCCCCGGCGGCGGGGCGGGTGCCCGGTGCGCCCGCTAGGGTTGGGCACATGGGTTCCAACACCTCAGAGACGGACTTTCACCCCGATGACCTCCTGGCCGGCCGCCTGATCCAGGCCGCGGTGACGGGCGCGAGCGTGGCGATGCCGGATTACATCTCCTCCCGCGCCGTGCGCGCGGCGGTCACCACGGTGATCGGCGTCGGCGGCGGCGTCCTGATCGGCTACCTCAACACCCGCGACGAGGATCCGGACAATGATCCGGCGGTGGTGGCCGACCGGATGCGTCAGTCCATCGGCGACATCGGCAGTCCCGGCGGCCCCGGCTCCGACACCCCGGCCGGCGCCCTCAACCTCGACTCCCCGGTGCGCACCTGGCTGATTCTCGCCGCCGCCGTGGCGCTGATCGTGCTGAGCCTGCGTCTCGACGCCGTCGTCCGCCGCTGGCTGGTGCGCAAGCTCCGTGACCGCGGCGTGCGCCGACCGCACACCGTTCTGGGCGCGGTCGCCTCCGCGGTGGTCTTCCTCATCTCCGAGGCCTCCCACCGCAGCCACGTCCGGCAGGTGATCGCATGAGCGGCCAGCGCCACGCCGTGATCGCAGTCGTCGACAGGGGCACCGACGTGACCGTCGTCTGGCACGTCCAGACCGATCCAGACGCCCCGACGGGCGCCCTCTCCGGCGCATGGATCCTGGGGCCGGACGACGTCGACCCGCAGCGCCTGGACGACCTGCTCGCCGACACCGTCGTGCTGCCGGTGGGCGACGCGGACGTCGGCAAGCGGCCCACGACGTCGCTGCCGGCGATCGCCGACGCCATGTCGCACGCCGTCGACGAGGTCAAGGCCCGCGCGAAGGCGGCGAAGGAGGCCAACAAGTCGCTGACCCTGCCGCGTCTCGACGCCGTCGAGCTCTCGGATCCGGACGAGCTCGCCGAGAACTTCCAGGGCGAGGAGGTCGGCCGCGCCGCCTGGTCCACCGCGACGGCACTCGCCGAGCTGATCGAGCAGTGGCACACCATCGAGGGCCAGCGCCGCAGCCGCAAACACCTGCAGGAGGCCTTCGGCGCGGAGGTCCGGCCCCTGCCGCTGGGCTGACCCGTTCCGGCCCGAATGGCTACCCTGGAGGCATGTCCAGCAACCTGGCCCGCGGCAACATCGTCGACCTGTCGGCCGCCCGCGCGCGCAAGGGACAACACCGGGATCGGGGCCGGGCGCGTGAGCCCCGCACCGTGATTCTCCAGGCCTCCAATGTGCGCACGGACGCCGAGGTCCACCGTCACATCGGACTCAACGACGCCCTGTCCCTCCACGACCTGCGCGACGTCCTCGTCGTGAGTTTCGGACTCGCCGAGGAGAAGGCGCCCTGGTACTTCACCCGCGCCGGCGACCGTCTCGACCACGCCTGTCACGTCCACGAATTCCTGACCACCGCCGGCGACACGATCACCTTCCACTGGGGACTATGGGAGTTCACGCTCACGGCGGTCGACTCCTACCCGCGTGACCGCGGCACCCCGCGCGCCCTGTGCGTCGGCGGGTCGGGCGCCTTCGGCGGCGCCGATTTCGACCTCGCCGAGATCAACGCCTCCCTGACCGGACGGAAGACGATCGAGCAGGTGCTGGCGAACACGGCCGGGCCGGTGCGCGGCATCATCGACCGCAGCGAGATCTTCGACTTCGTCCCCCTGCTCCAGGCCCTCGACCTCACCCGCGACGGCACCCTCGATGAGCGGACCCGCGAGCGGCTCGCCGATCTGCCGTTGGAGGAGGAACCGGCGGGCGTCGACGCCTTCTGGGCCATCGTGCTGGCCCTGGCGTGCATGAGCGACGGGCAGCTCGCCGCCGACGTCCTCGAAACCACCATGGCGGCCCTCGGCTGGGTCGATGACGACGGCTCGGCACTGACCGCCGACCGGATCCACGCCCTGTGCCCGGGTTCCCTGGAACGGCTGGCGGAGGTCGGTGCCTACGGCCCCGGGGCGCTCGCTCCCGTCGACCGGCTGGACATCTACAGGCAACTGCTTCGGTCCTGACAGTATTTGGCGGTAACGTAGCGACCCGTGCTTGTAAAACTGAGGGAATCGACGCTGTTCGGCCAGCTCGCCAAGTTCGGGATCACCGGTGTCTTCACCGCTCTGATCGACTGGAGCCTGACCATGGTGCTCCAGGCATTCGGCGTCAACCGCCAACTGGCCAAGGCGGGCGGATGGGCCGCCGGCACCACCGTCGCCTACCTCGTCAACGCCAAATGGACCTTCCAGGTCGCCGTGACCCGTTCCAGCGCGATCGCCGTGGCCCTGCTCTACCTGTCAACTTTCGCCGTGCAGAACCTGTTGTACTGGGTGCTGGATTCGCCACTGCAGTCCCTCGGACTGTCCGGCATGCTCAAGGACACCGTCGCCTTCGTCATCGCCCAGGGCGTGGCCACGATCACCAACTTCGTCTTCCAGCGCGTGGTCATCTTCCGCGACTAGCCAGGCTCTCAGGGGCGGGTGAACCGCTCCCGCCGGCCCTGACGGTGCAGCTTCAACCAGTCCAGGAACCCCTTCGGGTCCTTGCGCTGCACCAGGAAGAACCAGCCGAAGCGGGCGTACTCCTGCGGTAGCAGTCTGCGCATCCCCGGCTGGCTCATGATGTAGCCGCGGTTGCGGTAGGTGAAGTACCGTTTGCCCTCGTTGTCGGGGTACTGGGTGTGCATCTTCCCGCCCAGGATCGGCTTGAACTCGTCCGAGCCGTCCGGGTGCAGGTAGGCCGTGGACAGACAGGTGCCGAACCGCAGCCCCGAGCGCACCAGCCGGCGGTGGTACTCCACCTCGTCGCCGCGGATGAACAGGCGGTAGTCCGGCACGCCGATGATCTCCATCGCCTTCGCGCTGATCAACGCGCCGTTGAACAGGCTCGCGATGCCCTCGAGGAAGTCCCCCTCGAGCTCCTCGCGGTGGCGGCGCCACACCAGACCCTGCCGCAGCGGGAACGCCAGCCGGCCGGGATCGTCGATATTGCACACCACCGGTGAGACCTCGTGCAGCCGGTGGGCCTCCGCGACGTCGTAAAGCGTTTCTAGGACGTTCGCGTCGGCGGGGCGGCCGTCGTCGTCGGCGCACCACACGGCGTCGGCACCCAGGGCGAGCGCGGTGAGGAAACCGTAGGCGAAACCGCCCGCCCCACCCAGGTTGGTCCTCGACGGCAGGTAGACGGCGCGCTCGCCGGCCAGCTCGAGCAGCAGCCGCTCGACCTCAACCTCGCAGCCGTTGTCGACCACGATCACCCAGTCCACGCGGTGGGTCTGCGCGACAACCTGCTCCAGCGACGCCGCGAGCTGCTCCACCCGCTTGTGCGTGACGATCACCGCCGCCGTCGAACCGGTGCGGCGCAGGGGCGGGATGTCTTTCACGTCGGGCATAGGTGTCATTGTGCCACGGCGGATCCGGTTCTAGTCCCAGGCATCGGCCATGTCCTCGGGGAACAACATCGCGTGATGCCACTCCCACACCGGGATCTCATGAACCTGCGCCGGTTGCTCCAGGGCGTTCATGATCTCCCGGATGACCGCCTGGAGATGGTGGTAGACGCACTCGCCCGTGAACCGCAGTACCCGGTACCCCGCCCGGACCGCGTAATTGGCTTTCCACCGGTCGAGGACGAAGGTTCGGTGATTCTCCCCGTCAGGGCCGATGCCGTGGTACCGGTAACTGTCGATGTCGATGGCCACCTTCGCGCCGGGAATCACCCCGTCCCAGCGGTAGGCACCGATCAGGTGGTTCTGGGAGACCTCGACGCCGCGTTGCCTGAGCGCGCGGAACACCCGGCGCTCGGAATTGCTGTCCGCCCCAACCGCGGCATGCGTCATCAGACGGCGCAACGGCCCCGGTACCCGACTCAGCGCTGCCGCATCCTCCCGGAGCCGGGCGGGCCCTTCCCGGCCGCTGTACTGGAGTTCCAGGAACCGGAGCAGGGCATCCTCGTCGTGGTCGAGCAGATCCGCGACAGCTGCGAGCGGGGAAACGACCCGGAAACCGCTGACTTCCCTGGGACGCAGGGTCCGGCTCTGCCGCACTTTCAGCAGCTGCGATCCCTTCGTCGAACAACCCCGCGGCACCCGCATGTTCAACGGGTCGGTGATCTCCTGGCCCGAATACAGCTGGAAGGCGGTGAGCCCGGAGACGACAGCCCCGGGACGCCGGAGACTCAGCGCGGCGAGGAGCAGCTCACCCTTCGGCGGGGCGGTCGTGTAGACACCCCGCTCCACGCGGTGGAGCATGCCTTGACTGGTCAGGACCGCGACTCGGTGCCGGCTGATGCCGAGCTGTTTGAGTTGTTCGCTGGTGAGCACCGCGTTCCGCGGCAGCTGAATATCCCCCATTGATAATCCCCCTGCGAAGGAGCATAGGAGGGGGAGCGGGGTAGTGCAGCGCAAGGGCGGACATCGTTGCTGTTTCGTGCCCCGGAGGTGCTTGGTGTCCACCCTTGTGCAGGTAGCGGGGCAGGGTGCTGCGGTAGGGCGGACGTCGAGGGTCGAAACCTCCGGCACGGGCCTCAGCGTCCGCCCTTGTGCTGCTTGGCGACGTCGACGGTGCTCCTGCTCTGCCATAGGGCGGACGTCGGCGGGCGGATCCGTTGCTGCCGAGCGCAGTGTCCGCCCTTGTGCAGGGTGCTGTCCCCGGTGAGGCCTGGCGCGGGCGTCGATAAACAGGGTCCTGCGGTAGGGCGGACATCGGTAGCCGAAACCTCCGGTCCAGGAGCCCAGCGTCCGCCCTTGTGCTGCTTCGCGACGCCGCACTACCCCTCAGCGACGCGCACTCCAGGTCCGGGAACGGCCCCTACTTGTTATCCCCGTCGAACCGCTTCAGCAGCGAGCGCACGTAGTCGCCGGCGCCCTTGCCCTCGTAGCCCTCGACGACCTCATCGACCAGCCCGGCCTGGCGGATTTCGCCGTGGTCGATCCACAGGGCGGTGTTGCACAGCTGGGCCAGGAAGTCGTTGGAGTGGGAGGCGAAGACCAGGATGCCGGAGCGTTTGACCAGTTCCTGCAGCCGCACGCGGGCCTTGGCCATGAAGGCGGCGTCGACGGCGCCGATACCTTCGTCGAGCAGCAGAATTTCGGGTTCGATGGAGGTGACCACGCCGAGGGCCAGGCGCACGCG
This sequence comes from Corynebacterium halotolerans YIM 70093 = DSM 44683, assembly GCF_000341345.1. Lineage (NCBI taxonomy): Bacteria > Bacillati > Actinomycetota > Actinomycetes > Mycobacteriales > Corynebacteriaceae > Corynebacterium > Corynebacterium halotolerans. Next base: position 287,816 of record NC_020302.1, read on the forward strand.
CATGCCGGTGGAGTAGGTGCGCAGCGGCATGTTGAGGTACTCACCGAGCTCGGTGAACTCGGCGATCTCGTCCATCTTGGCCTTCATCTGCTTCCGGGTCTGTCCGAGGAACAGGCCGCGGATGATGATGTTCTCGTAGCCGGAGATCTCCGGGTCCATCCCGACGCCCAGGTCGAAGACGGGGGCCACGCGGCCGCGGATCCGCGCGCTGCCGCGGGTGGGCTCGTAGATGCCGGAGAGCAGGCGCAGCAGGGTGGACTTGCCGGCGCCGTTGTGGCCGACCAGGCCCACGCGGTCGCCCTCCCGCAGGTGGAGGTTGATGTCGCGCAGCGCCTCCACGACGACCGTGTTGTCCTGGTTGCGGCCGATCGCGCCGCCGGCGGTGGACAACAGGGCCTTCTTCATGGAGCGGGACTTGGCGTCGAAGATGGGGAAGTCGACGCAGGCGTTGTAGGTGTCGATGGATACCAAGACGGGACCTTCCGGATTAGACCCAGTAGCTGACGCGGAAGCGCCACTGCCGCATGGCCAGCAACGCGAGAATGAGACCGACCGCGGTGAATCCCAGGACCACCCACCAGTGGTGTGCCGACACGTCAGTGCCGATCATCGGGCCACGCACGATCTCCAGGTAGTGGTAGAGCGGGTTGAGCTGCGCGAGGTTGGCGCGGGTGTCCAGGCCCTGGATGTTCTGCTCCAGCGTGGAGGTCATCCAGACGATCGGCGTGACGTAGAACAGCAATTGCGTGCCGGCCTCCAGCAGGGGCGAGACGTCACGGAATCGGGTGGCCACGATGCCGAAGAACATGGCCACCCAGACGCCGTTGACGATCAACAGGGCCATCGCCGGCAGCGCCAGCAGCACCTCCCAACCCAGGTTCCGGGGGAAGATGAGCATGAGAATGACCCAGATGACCAGGTTGTGGCAGAGGAACAGGAATTGTTTCCACACCAGCCGGTAGACGTGCACCGACAACGCCGAGGGCAGCTGTTTGATCAGTCCCTCATTGTCGATGAAGATGTCCGCGCCCTCCTTGATGCAGCCGGAGATGAACCCCCAGATGATCAGGCCCACGGTGACGTGCGGCAGGAACTCCGCCAGCGGGATCTCGAAGAGCACGGAGTACAGCAGACCGAGCGCCAGGGCCATGACGCCGGTGGCGATGGTGATCCACAGTGGGCCGAGGGTGGAGCGCCGGTAGCGCTGCTTGATGTCCTGCCAGCCGAGCTGCAGCCACAGCTCGTGCTGGCCGAACCCGCTGACGAGGTCGTCCCAGGCGGCGCGGAAGGTCTTCGACTTGGAGTCGGGCACGGTGGAACCACCGGTACCGGTCATCCGTTCGATGTCGGCCCGGAGGTCCTTGATGTGGGCTTGTTCCTGCACACCGATCACCCTAGCCGCCCACCGGCCCCGAGCCGGAAACCACCACGGAGGCGGTATTCGGTTGAGCAGGGACCGGCGGTATATTCACAGGGGTGGTGATCACCTGCCCCGCCCCCACCGGCAGACCGTCTGGCCTGCGATGATGTTGGTCGGGGGCATTGGTGCGTCGGTGGGGAGCAGAAGGCATACTTGATGGGCGTGCCGGTAGGCGGCGCGTGAGGGAGGTAAGCAGTGGAGTACGACGTCGCCCGGGTTCGGGGGCTCTACGTCTCGCTCAGCGACGGTTGGACCTATCTCAACGCGCACGCCTGCCCGCAGATCCCGGAGCGTGTCTCGGCGTCGGTGGCCCGCTCCTTCCGCTTGTCGACGGCCGTCGCGGACCTGGAGGCGGCCACCGGCTCGCACTCGCGGGTGCAGCGCCCCGGCCGGCTCGAGGGCGAGTCCTTCATCGACGCCGCGCGCTTCGCCGTCGCGGATCTGGTCGGCGCGGGACCGGAGCGGGTCGTGCTCGGCCCGAGCCTCGAGGTCCTCTACCACTCGCTGGCCCGCGCGATGCGCCCCCTGCTGCGCACCACCTCCTCGGTGGTGCTCAGCCACCTCGACCCACCGACACTGTCCATGCCGTTCACGGGTGTCGGCGCGGAGGTGCGCTGGGCGCAGCCGGATCTGGGTACCGGGGAGTTGCCGGGCTGGCAGTACAACGACCTGGTCGACGGCTCCACCCGCCTGGTGGCGATATCGGCGGCGCACGAGCTGCTCGGCACGCTCGCGCCCGTCACCGAGATCACCGAGGTCACCCGCTCCCGCTCGCGCGCGTGGGTGCTGGTCGACGCCTCCGCCTACGCGCCGTACCGCCCCGTCGAGGTGGATGACTGGGACGCCGACATCGTCGCCGTGGACCTGGCCAAGCTGGGTGGTCCGGCGCTGTCCGCGCTGGTCTTCCGCGATCCGGCGATGTTCCGGCGGCTGGAGTCGCTGAACCCGGGGGTGGGTCCGAAGGCCGCCACCGCCGCGAAGCTGGAGACCCCGGTCTCGTCGGGGCTGGCGGGCGGCGTGCCGACGATCGTCGACCACCTCGCGGACCTGGTGGAGACCTCCGGCACCCGCCCCACGCGCCGCCACCGTCTCGAGCACTCCATGACCGAACTCGCCGACTACCTCGACGACCTCAACGAGGACCTGTACACCTTCCTCGGCACCCTGCCGGCGGTGCACATCCTGGGCGTGACCGGGGAGGCCGCCGCCGGGGGGCCGGCGGAGCGGCTGCCGCGGTTGTCGTTCGCGGTGCGCGGCGTGCCGGCGGAGACGGTGCACCAGCGACTGTTCGACAACGGGCTGGTCACCACCATCGCGCCGATGACGCCGCTGCTCACGGAGATGGGTGTCGGCGAGATCGGTGGGGCCGTGACGGTGGCACTCAGCCCCTTCAACAACCGGCACGACATCGAACATCTCATCCGCGTCGTCGCGTCGCTGGCCTGAGCCCGGCCCGGGCCCGGCCTATGCCTCCAGCACGATCTTGCCGGTGACCTCGCCGGAGTCCAGCAGCTCATGGGCCCGTGCGGCGTCGGCGAGCGGCAGGGTGGCGTGGATGTGGTGGCGCACGCGGCCGTCGGCGAGCATCGGCCAGACGTGCTCGACCGTGCTCCTGACGACGTCCGCCTTGCTCTCCAGGCTGCGCGCGCGCAGGGTCGTGCCGCGCACCGAGAGACGCCGCGGCAGCAGGGCGCCGAGGTTGATCTCGGTCTTCACCCCGCCCTGCAGACCGATGATGACCAGCTGACCATCCGTGTTGAGGGCCCGCAGGTTCTGCTTCAGGTACTTCGCGCCGATGATGTCGAGGATGACGTCGCAGCGGCCCTTGAGTTCCTGCGCGAAGTCCTGCTCCTTGTAGTTGACCAGGATGTCCGCGCCCAGCTCCCGGCAGGTCTCCAGCTTCTCGTCGGAGCCGGCCGTGACCGCCACCGTCGCGCCGAGCGCCTTGCACAGCTGGATGGCGAAGGTGCCGATGCCGCCGCCCCCGCCGTGGATGAGCACCGTCTGGCCCTCGCGCAGGCCGGCGAGCATGCCGAGGTTCGACCACACCGTGCAGGCGACCTCCACGACGCTGGCCGCCTCGGTCAGGGAGTAGCCCTCCGGGAGCGGCATCAGCTGGCCCTCCGGCACGGCCACGTACTCGCCGTAGCCGCCACCGGCCAGCAGGCAGGCGACCTCCTCGCCCTCCTCGCGGCCGGTGTCACCCGGATCGGCGATGGTGCCCGAGCACTCCAGGCCGATGATCTCCGAGGCGCCGGGCGGCGGCGGGTAGTTGCCGTGCGCCTGCAGGATGTCCCCGCGGTTGACGCCGGCGGCGTGCACCTTCACCAGCACCTCGCCGGACTTGAGCTGCGGGTCGTCGACCTCGGTCAGCGCCAGTGAGCGCGGATCGTTCTCATCTGTCTGTGTGATGGCCTTCATGGCTTCCCAGGGTAGGGAAATTCGGGCGGCGGGGGTGGGGTCCGGTAGTCTTGGGGGTTGTCGCGGTCGGATTTCCCACCGCGGCGAGGAGGCGTGGCAGAGCGGCCGAATGCACTGGTCTTGAAAACCAGCGATGGGCAACCATCCGCGGGTTCAAATCCCGCCGCCTCCGCTGGAGACGTCCCGGAACGCGCCCCACGGTGCGCGCCGGGGCGTCACGCGATCCGGGGTGATGGCCTCCGGGCACGGCTCGTCCGGTCGCACTAGGCTGGCGGACGAACCGATGTTCAGCCGGAGGGACACCTCCCGGTCGCCGTGGCACCTGCAGCGGTTGCGCGGGCGACCCGCGATGAGAGGAGCCACCATGACCAACCCCCAGCCGTTCGACCCCAACACCTCACCGGGAGGTTCGAACCTCCCCACGGACCTGCCCCTGCAGCAGTCCCCGAACCTCGAGCAGCGGCGCCAGGATCCGGACAAACCGCCACAGATGCCGCAGAAGACGGTGGCACACGTGGAGCGCAACCGGGGCGGTTTCCTGCCGTGGTTCATCATCACGGTCATTGTCCTCGCGTTGATCGTCCTCGCCGCCTGGTTCGTCTCACCCTGAGACCTGTCCCGGCTTCTGAGCACCCGGAGAGGAGGCGCCATGAACACCCCGAACAACCCCGACGACCACCCGGCCGACGGTGACGAGTCCGGCGACCGTTCCGGCGCCCACCGGGCGTCCGCCGGTAAGGAGCACCACCACGCGGGCCAGCCGCCCTACTATCAGGTGCCGCAGACCTCCGGCGTCGACCGGCCCCGGAAGCGCCCCGTTCACGTGGGCCGGATGGGCAGCCGCTGGTACAGCTGGTGGGTCATGCTCATCCCGGCGGTCGCGGTGGTGCTGATGTTCGTGTTCATCATCCTCGCGGTGACCTGAGCGGGGAGTATCAACCCTGCCGGTCGAGCCAGGCGTCGATACCTCCGGCGAGGCTGACCGGTCCGGTGACACCGGTTTCCTCGAGCGCGCGCACCGCCTGCGCCGAGCGCACCCCGCCGGCGCAGTACACCACCACCGGCTGGCCCTCGACGAGCCCCTCGCGTAGTTCCTCCGGCACGAAACCGTCCACGATGCGCCCCAGCGGCACGTTCACGCCACCCGGGATGCGGAAGTTGGCGTACTCCTCGGGCTCGCGGACGTCGATGAGCACCGCGTTGTCCGGCACCTCGTCGACCTCGGCCACGGCGGCGGGCCCGGGCGTGGCGATGGGTCTCGCCTGCGCCGGCGGGCCCTCGGCCAGCAGCTTCTCCACCGTCTCCGGGCGACCGGCGACGGGAATATACTCCCACCTGCCCGTCAACGAGGAGTAGTAGCCGAGCTGACCCACCAGCGGTTCACCGATGCCGGTGACCAGCTTCAGCGTCTCCATCGCCATGGCGGAACCCACCACGCCGACGACCGGGCCGAGAACCCCCGCCTGCGCGCAGCTGGGCACCTCGCCCGGCGCCGGCGGGACGGGGAAGAGATCCTCGTAGACCGGGCCGTGACCGGCCCAGAAGACGGTCAGCTGGGCGTCGAAACCCAGAATCGACGCCCACACGTGCGGCACCCCCAGCTCGGCGCAGGCCGCGGACACCACGTGCCGGGTGTCGAAGTTGTCGGTGCCGTCCATCACCACGTGCGCGCCCTTGAGCACCTCGACGGCGTTGTCACGGTTCAGACGCCCGGTGAAGAGCTCGACGGACAGCTCCGGGTTCAGCGCCAGCATCTGCTCACGAGCGGACTCGCCCTTCAGCTCGCCCACCCGGTCGGTGGTGTGGATGACCTGGCGGTGCAGGTTGGACAGGTCCACGACGTCGTCGTCGATCAGGGTGACCTGGCCGACGCCCGCGCCGGCCAGGTACAGCAGCGCCGGGCTGCCCAACCCGCCGGCGCCGACGACGGCCACGTGGGCGTCGAGAAGCTTCCGCTGGCCCTCGGGGCCGAAACCGCCGAGGGTGATCTGGCGGCGGTAGCGGGCGATCTGCCGCGGGTTCAGGGTCATTCGAGTCCCACCCACTGGGTGCGTCCGTCGGTGAGCAGCTGCTCCTTCCAGATCGGCACCTCCGCCTTGACGCGGTCGGCCAGCTCGGAGGCCGCGGCGAAGGCGTCGCCCCGGTGCGCGGCGGCCGCCACGACGGCGAACGCGATATCGCCGATGGCCAGGTCCCCGGTGCGGTGCGCGGTCCACAGGCGGGTGCGCGGATGCGCCGCCATCACCGACTCGGTGACCTCACGGATCCGCTGGTCGGCACTCGGGTGGGCGGTGTAGCTCAGCGTGGACACGCGCCGGCCGCCGTCGTGGTCGCGGACCACGCCCTCGAAGGCCACGAGCGCGCCCATGGCCTCGGTGACGGTCAGCCGCCGCGCGCCGGGCAGCAGCGGCTCGATCGGGCGGTCGGTCATGAAGGCGTCGACGATGACGCCGGTGTGTTCGGCCACGTAGGCCGGGTCAGTGCTCATGGGTTCCCTCCAGCATGTCGACGACGGGCACCAGCAGGTTCTTCAACACCGCGCAGCCGTCCTTTACTCCACCCGTGGAACCGGGCAGCGTCATCACGAATGTCCGGCCCGTCACCCCGGCCACGGCCCGCGAGGCCACCGCCAGGGGAGTGTTCTCCAGGCCCTTGTTCCAGAACGCGTGCACGATGCCGGGCATCTCGCGCTCCAGGTGCGGGGTGACGGCCTCCACGGTGCGGTCATCGGCGGTGATCCCGGTCCCGCCCGAGGTCAGCACCACGTTCGGCAGGCTGTCACGGTCGGCGAACAGCTTATCGACGGTCGCGGACAGCTCGGCGTCCGGCACCACCAGCGCGTCGGGTGTCTCGAAGCCCTGCGAACGCAGAAACTCGACGGCGACGGGGCCGGAGCGGTCGTCGTAGACGCCGGCGGCCGCGCGGGTGGAGGCCACGATGACGAGGCCGGTACGTGTCATGGTGCTCCTTACAGTGGGTAGGCGGTGACCGGAATGTCGGCGGAATAGTGCCCGGGTGCCTTGATGTGGATCAGGCAGTTCGCCGGCAGTGCCTGGGCGAGCAGGTGGGAACCGGCGCCCCCGACCGGCGTGGCGGTGAGCACCTGGGCCCAGTTGACGTCCAGCCTGCCGCGCAGGAACTGGTCACGGTCCTCCAGGCCGCGGACATTCTCAGCCAGCCGCGCGGTGACCGGCTCCGGCGCGGTGCCGAGGACCGGGGCGACGAACAACCGGAAGCTGACCAGCGTGGAGACCGGGTTGCCGGGCAGACAGATTACCGGCACACCGTGGAAGGTGGCCAACCCCTGCGGACCGCCCGGCTGCTGGGCGACGTGCCCGAACCAGCCGTCGTCTTCCAGCAGCTGGCGGATGACCTCGAATTTTCCGTGGCTGATCCCGCCGGAGGTGATCACGGCGGTGGGGGAGTGCCGCCCGACGGCCGCGGCCAGGTCCGCGGCGAGCCGCGCCGGATCGTCGTCGGTGCGCAGGTGACCCGCGACCTCGATGCCGGCGCGCTCGCACAGCACCCGCAGCATGGGGGCGTTGGAGTCGGGGATGGTCGCGGCGGCGTCGGTGGTGCCGATCTCCGCGCCGCCGGTGCAGATGAGCACGCGGGCGGGCTCGATCACGGCCACCTCGGCGAGGTTCTGCCCGGCCAGCACACCGACGGCCACGGCGTTCAACCGGACACCCGCCTCGAGCAGCAGCTCACCGGCGGCGATATCGGAGCCCGCGCGACGGATGAACCGGCCCTCGGGCACCTCCGGAACCTCAACCGTCGTACCCTCCTCCGGGAACTGGCCCGGCCGGCAGGCCTCGACGGGGACGATTGCGGCGGTGCCGGCCGGCACCTTCGCCCCGGTCATGATCGGCACGACCGCCTCACCGATGCCGTCGGGGTAGAGCCCGGCCGGGTCGGTGCCGGCGGGCAGGGTCCGGTCGACCGGGAAGACGCCCGGGGCGGCCGCCAGGTGTGCAGCGGACAGCGCGTAGCCGTCCATCTGGGAGTTGTCGAAGCGCGGGGAGGGGTGCGCGGCGCGGATGTCCGCGGCGAGGGTGCGCGACGCGGCGTCGGCAAGCGGGACGGTGACGGCGCGCCGGGGCGCAACCGCCTGCTGAACAGCGGCGAGATGCTCCTCAGGCGTGCGCATGCGTCCCCTTACGGTCGTCGGATTTTCCCCCATGCTACCCGTGCGGGTGAGTGGACTTCTGCGCCGTCGCGCGGCATGCTGGGAGGCGAATCATCCCGAAGGAGACGCCTGTGGAGATCCACTACTTCGCCGCCGCCCGCGCCGCCGCCGGCACCGACCGCGAGCAGGTCGCGGACGTCCCCGCCACTCTCGGAGAGCTGCTCGACGCCCGCGCGGCCGCCCACCCCGGCACCACCGACGCCGGCATGACGCTCGGCGATGTCTTCGGCCGCTGCACCTTCCTCATCGACGGCCGCAACAGCGGGCGAACCGACGCCCTGAGCGGCGCCGCGCGCGTCGACGTGCTGCCGCCCTTCGCGGGCGGGTAGGGCCGGGCGCGACGTCGGGGAAGACGCGTCCGGAACAGTCATTACTCGGTGGGAGGCGTAGGTTCTCACGCCTCCCCAGCGACGCTTATCGACGCCCGCCGGTGAACAGGCCGGTGACCAGGCCCAGCACGCCGCGGGCGATGGCCAGCACGACCGCGCCGATGAGCGCCGGCCAGAACCCGTCGATGATCAGCCCCAGCCCCAGTTGATTCGACAGCCACGCGGTGAGCATGAACACCAGCGCGTTGATGACCAGGGCGAACAGGCCCAGTGTCAGGCACGTGATGGGCAGGCCCAGCGTGTGCAGGATCGGGGAGACGATGGCGTTGACCACGATGAACACCACCGCCACGCCCAGGAATACGAGCGCATGGTCGTATTGGCCGTCGCCGTAGAGGACCCCGTCCGGCGGGAGGATCTCCACGCCCGGCACGAGGGCGGTGACCACCCACAGGGCGATCGCCACCACGATGATGTCGAGAAGCCAGCGGATCAGTGTTCCCATGCCGCCCAACCTACCGTGGGCGGCTACAGTCCCGCGTGCTCCCAGGCCGCGAGCAGACGGTCCGCCTCTGCTTCCGTGGTCACGGTGATGCGCACGCCTTCCGGGAAGGCGCGCACCAGTACGCCCTGTTCCGCGAGCTTCTCGGCCACGGCCTGGGAGTCCACGCCCGGCAGCCACACGAAGTTCGCCTGTGAAGGGCGGGCGCCCAGGGCGTCGGCGACGCGGTCGCGCTGGACGACGGTCTCATCGGTGCGCTCGAGCAGCTCATCGGCGGCGTTCAGCGAGGCGAGCGCGCCCGCCTGCGCCACCGAGCTGACGGCGAAGGGGATGGCCACCTTGTCGATCGCGGTGATCAGCTCCGGGTTGCCGAAGGCGTAGCCGACGCGCGCGCCCGCCAGGCCGTAGGCCTTGGAGAAGGTCCGCAGCCCGACGGTGTTCGGGTAGCGCTTGACCGCCTCGGTGGCCACGAAGGTGTCCTCGTCACGGTTGAACTCGAAGTAGGCCTCGTCCAGGCCCACGACGACGTCGGCCGGGACCTGCGCCATGAAGCGGTCGAACTCGTCCTGCGTGATGGTCGCACCCGAGGGGTTGTTCGGGTTGCACAGGAAGATCAGCTTCGTACGTTCGGTGATGGCCGCGGCCATGGCGTCGAGGTCGTGCTTTCCCTCCTCGGTCAGCGGGATCATCACCGGGGTCGCGCCGACGATGCGCGCGAAGATCGGGTAGGCCTCGAAGCTGCGCCACGGGAAGAGAATCTCATCGCCCGGGCCCGCAGTGACCTGCGCCAGCTGCTGGCACAGTGCCGAGGAGCCGCAGCCGACGGTGACCTGTCCCGGCTCGACCTCCAGGTGTCCGGCCAGCGCGGCGCGCAGATCGGCGGCCCCCATGTCCGGGTAGCGGTTGACCCCGGCGGCGGCGTCGGTCATGGCCTCCACGGCGGCGGGCAGCGGGGCGGTGGTGACCTCATTGGAGGACAACTTGAGCGCGTCATCCATCCGCTTGCCTGGGACGTAGGCGGGGATATCGGCGAGATCAGGGCGAATCATGGGTTCGAGTCTATCGCCGTTGTCCACCGCGTTTGGCGCCGGGGCAGGTGCCCGGGTAGCATGCTTGAAGGTTTCAACTGAGACCTGTGGAGACGTGCCAGAGTGGCCGAATGGGGCTCACTGCTAATGAGTTGCCCTCTTAACGGAGGGCCGGAGGTTCGAATCCTCTCGTCTCCGCCGCTTTCCCCTTCGGGGAGGGCAGGGCGCCCGTAGCTCAACGGATAGAGCATCTGACTACGGATCAGAAGGTTGGGGGTTCGAATCCCTCCGGGCGCACAGCCGGACGCCGGCCACCGAATGCGGTGGTCGGCGTTTTCGTGTTGTCGGGGCCTGAAGGGCGGACGTCGGTGGGAATCGGATGGCTGGCGCGCTCGGTGTCCGCCCTTGTGCCGGGCGGCGTGATCACGGGCGTCGGCAAGCGCTGGTGGGCAAGTGCGTTCCTGCCGAAGGGCGGACGTCACTGCCGTTTCGGCCCTGGTAGCTGCTCGGTGTCCGCCCTTGTGCTGCTTGTCGACGCCGCGGAGGGCGGAATCTGTGGAAGGGCGGACATGGGCACTGTTTCGGGCGTGGAAGGTAGCCAGTGTCCGCCCTTGTGCTGTTTGTCGACGCCGCGAAGGGCGGAACCTGCGGAAGGGCGGACATGGGAGCCGCTTCGGGTTGCCGGGATGCTCGGTATCCGCCCTTGTGCTGCTTGTCGACGCCGCGGACGCTGCGGCGACGACCGCCGGTAAGGCGTCTGGCACCCCTGTCCCGGCCCCGGTAGCGTAAGTCGCCGGGCCGGGACTTTTCCTGCCCCTGAGCTGGGAGGTAAAGCCATGGGTGAGTCGACCATTGAGGTGCTCGAGCGCATCATCCGCTCCGACGGGGAGATCGAGCCGGCGCGCGCCGCGGAGTTGTCCGAGCTGCTCGATGAACCCCCCATCAAGGATGTCGTCGCGCTGGTGGAGCGCTCCACCGCCACGCGCGCGGCCGTCGTCCTGCGGCTGCTGTCCCGCCGGCGCTCGATCGCGGTCTTCGACGCCCTCGACGCCGTGCACCAGGCGGATCTCATCGGTGCGCTCGGCAACGCGGACGTCTACGGGTTCTTCGCCGAGCTGGACCCGGATGACCGCGTCTCCCTCCTCGACGAGCTGCCCGCCGAGATCGCCGACCGCCTGCTGCGCGCCCTCGAGCGCACCGAACGCGACGTCACGGGCGTGGTGCTCGGCTACCCGAAGGGGTCGATCGGGCGCCGCATGTCGCCGGAGGTGGCGCTCATCTACGCCGACATGACGGTCGGGCAGGCGCTCGCCGAGCTGCGGCGTACGGCCGACGGGCTGGAGACGATCTACACCCTGCCGGTCATCGACCGGGACCGCAGCCTGCTCGGGGTGACCTCCCTGCGCGACCTGTTCACCGCGGAGGCGTCCGTGGCGGTGGCGGAGCTGATGGACAAACCGACCTTCGCCAACGCGCACGACGACGCCGAGGAGACCGCCCGCTGGTTTCTGCCGCTGGACCTGCTGGCCATGCCGGTCGTCGATGATTCGCGGCGGCTGGTCGGCATCCTCACCGTCGACGACGCGCAGGACATCGTCGAGTCCGCCGACGACGAGGACACCGCCCGCTCGGGCGCCCACGAGCCGCTGCAGCAGCCCTACCTGTCGACGCCGCTGCTGAAGGTGGTGCGCTCGCGCATCGTGTGGCTGCTGGTGCTCGCGGTGTCCGCACTGCTGACCGTCCAGGTGCTCGACACCTTCGAGGACACGCTCGCCGCCGCGGTGGTGCTCTCCCTGTTCATCCCGCTGCTCACCGGCACCGGCGGCAACACCGGCAACCAGGCGGCCACCACCGTCACCCGTGCGCTCGCGCTCGGCGACGTGCGCAAACGGGATGTCGCGCAGGTCGCCTGGCGTGAGCTGCGTGTCGGTCTGACACTCGGGTCCCTGCTCGGCGTGCTCGGTTTCCTGGGGGCGTGGGCGGTCTACGGCCTGCCCATCGGCATCGTCATCGGTTCGACGCTGCTGCTGGTGTGCGCGATGTCGGCGACCGTGGGTGGGATGATGCCGATCGTCGCGAAGGGGCTGGGGGCGGATCCGGCGGTGTTCTCCAACCCGTTCATCTCCACCTTCTGCGACGCCACCGGCCTGATCATCTACTTCCTCATCGCGAAATCGGTGCTCGGTATCTGAGGCCTGCGGGATCCGCCCAGGGATGGAGGCTCGCACAGCGCCCCCGTCTGGGGTGAGCTTGCGAAGCATATGATTCGCCAACTTCGCAGGGCAGGGGCGGAGGGGGCGATCGACAGTCCCCGGAAAAGAGTGATTCCTTTCACGTTTACGGGGGAGGGGCGGTAGCATCCGGGGTAACTGGCTCAGGCCAGGTTGGTACACCACTGACCCCGGTCTCCCCCGGAGCGCGCCGCATATCCCGCCCAGCGTGAAGAGGGTGGCCCGAGCAATGAAAGAACGTGCACCCATGAGCACCCCACCCGTCAAGGAGAACACCTCGCACGCCGCGGGGGAGGGCAGTGAAGTGCGGGAGGCCAGTGAATGGCACCGCCAGGCCACGGGCCTCATCGTCGGCATCATCCTGGCCCTGCTCGTCTACCTCTTCTTCCCGGCCTCCTCGGTCGAAACCGTCATGCAGTCCACCGGCGCCGACCCGGAGGCCGAGTACAGTCATCACGCCCTGCGGATCACCGCAGCGATCACCGTGCTCATGGGCGCGTGGTGGATGACCGAGGCCATTCCGCTGGCCGCCACCGCACTGATCCCGATCATCGCCTTCCCGCTGCTGCAGGTTGCGGAGTTCAGCGAGGTGGCCACCCCCTACGCCAGCTCCACTATCTTCCTGTTCATGGGTGGCTTCCTGCTGGCCCTGGGCCTCCAGCGCTGGAACCTGCACCGCCGTCTGGCGCTGGTCGTGGTGCTGGCCGTGGGTACCAGTCCGAAGCGGCTGATCCTCGGCTTCATGATCGCCACCGGCTTTTTGTCGATGTGGGTGTCCAACACCGCGACGGCCGTCGTCATGCTGCCGATCGGCATGTCCGTGCTGAGCCTGACGGCGGAGACCGTGGGTGGCATGCGCAACCAGGTGAAGTTCGCTACCGGGCTCATGCTGGCCATTGCCTACTCTGCGTCCATCGGATCGCTGGGCACACTGATCGGAACCCCGCCGAACGCGCTGCTGGCCGGCTACATGGAGACCGCCCACGGCATCACCATCGGCTTCGGACGGTGGATGATGGTCGGTGTGCCTATCGCGGTGATCTTCATGGGCATCGCCTGGCTCGTCCTCGTCACCGTGTTCAAGCCGGAGATGGACCAAATCCCGGGTGGCCGTGAGCTCATCAGGAAGGAACTCGCGGATATGGGCGCCTGGACGCGCCCGCAGGTCATGGTGGGCATCATCTTCCTGCTGGCGGCTCTGTCGTGGGTCTTTGTCCCGCTGGTCATCGACTGGTTCGGTGCCGACATGGTGTACGACGACGCGCTCGTCGGCATCATCGCCGGCCTGCTGATGTTCACGATCCCGGCCGACCCTAAGACGGGCGTGCGCCTGCTCGACTGGAAGACCGCCAACGAACTGCCCTGGGACGTCCTCCTCCTCTTCGGTGGTGGCCTGTCCCTGTCGGCGATGTTCACCAACTCGGGCCTGTCTCTCTGGATCGGTGAGGTGGCCAAGGGGCTTGAGGTCCTGCCGAGCTTCCTGCTCATTGCCGCGGTGGCCGCGCTGGTCCTGGTCCTGACCGAATTCACCTCGAACACCGCCACCGCGGCGACGTTCCTGCCGATCATGGGTGGCGTGGCCGTCGGCATCGGCCTGACCGCCGGCGGGGAGCAGAACGTCCTGCTGTTGACCATCCCGGTCGCGCTGGCAGCCACCTGCGCGTTCATGCTCCCGGTGGCTACCCCGCCGAACGCCATCGCCTTCGGCTCCGGCTACGTGCGGATCGGCGACATGATCAAGGGCGGCATCTGGCTCAACCTCATCGGAGTCGTGCTCATCACCCTGGCGACCTACTTCATCGCTATCCCGCTTTTCGGTCTGGCCTTCTGACCGACTGGACGGTGGCCGCCCCCGGTATCTGGCACGGGAAGGCGGTCGCCTCTGATTCTTCCGATTTGACCTCGTGTTTTGTGGGTTCGGCCATCCCGGTGTAGAGTAATTCTTCGTTGCCAACGAGCAACGGTGGAATGCGCCCGTAGCTCAACGGATAGAGCATCTGACTACGGATCAGAAGGTTGGGGGTTCGAATCCCTCCGGGCGCACAATCACAGAGGAACCGGTCACCGCGATGGTGGCCGGTTCTTTCTCGTTCCGGGGAGTACGGCGGAGGTCGGGGCTCGCCGGTGTCCGCCGACGCCCCGCGTACCCTCAGAACACCTCGATGCGCCCGCCCAGGGACTCGGCCTGGATGAGCTGATTGACCCAGCCCTCGCCACCCGGGTGCAGGCGCAGCACCGGACGCGAGGAGATCTTGACGGGGGAGACGGACTCACTGCGGTTGCCCTCGCGGGCGTCGAAACGCACGCGGGAGCGGTAGCCCGCGTCGACCAGCTCGCTGAGGTCCGATGTCTCGGAGGCCAGGGACGCGCGGGCGTCCTGCAGCAGCTCCAGCGCCTCATCGAGGGCGGTGAGCAGCGCCGGGGCGTTGGTCTCGCACATGGCGCGCACCAGCTCGGGCTCGGTGCTGGCCACGCGCGTGGCGTCGCGGAAGCTGCCCGCGGCGAGCGACTGCGCCAACGCACCGCCGTTGTCGCCGACGACCGCGAGCGTCTCGGCGAGGATGTGGGGCAGGTGGGAGATGCGGGCGACGGCCGCGTCGTGGCGGTCCACACGCGCCGGGATGGCCTCGGCGCCGGTGATGATGATCATGCGCACCACGTCGGTCCACAGCTCGATCCACTCCTGCGGCACCTCCCCCTCGGTGTCCACGGCGTGGTCGAAGGTGATCACCCAGGCGGCGCGCCGGAACAGCCCGGCCCGGGACGCGCTCCAGCCGCTCTCGGCGGTGCCGGCCATCGGGTGGCCGCCGACGTACCGGTCCTCCATGCCGCGTTCCTTCACCAGCGCGTAGACCTCCGCCTTCACGGAGACGACGTCGGTGAAGCCGCACGAGGGGGCGTGTTCGGCCAGGGCGTCGAGCAGGCCGGCGACGGCGGGCATCGGGACGGCGAGCACGATGAGCGCACCGTCGGCCTCGGCGCGGCGCAGCGTCTCCACCAGGTCGTTGCTGACCTCGAAACCCTCCTTCGTCGCCTTGCGCGTGCCGGAGGTGGAGCGGTTGAAGCCGTAGACGGCGTGGCCGTGGGCGGCGAGATCACGCAGCAGGGAGCCCCCGATGAGGCCGAGTCCGATGATGCAGATGGGTCTGGTTACGTCTCTCGAAGTCACCTGACAAGTGTCCCACAACCCGACTACGCTCACCTGATATGGAGCACGAGGAGTACGGCGTCAGTTTTGCTGTCACGGTGGCCTGGGTCGACGGCTCGTGGGCCGTCCGTGCCTTCGACGACGACTTCCGCGACCTGGACACCTCCGTGGCGGCGGTGCGCGACCTGCGCAGCGAGGGCGCGGCCTTCGCGCTGCTGTGCGTCGACGACGACTACTTCGTCATCGTCCGTCCCACCCCGGACCGCATCCACCTCCTGCTCTCGGACGCGACCATGGCCGTCGACGACGACTTCGCCGCCACGGTCCTCGACGAGCTCGACGCCGAGATCCCCGACCTCGATCCCGACGAGCTCGACGACGTCGACGGCTGGCCGGACGGGGACTTCGACATCCTCGCCGACCTCGGCATCTCCGAGGAGGTCCTCGGCGTCATCGTCGACGACCCCGACCTGTGGCCCTCCGAGCAGATCCTGCGCATCGCCGGCGAGCTCGGCTTCGGCGACGACCTCCTCGACGCCGCCGGCCTCGACGGCTAGCGCCGTGCCCGTACTCCCCGACGCCCACGGGCTCGTCGCCGCCCGCGCCCGCATGCGCCGCGCACTCGAGGTCGCCGCGCAGACCCCGGCCGACGACATCCCCGTCGGCGCGGTCATCTACGCCCCCGACGGCCGCGAACTGGCCACCGGGACCAACCGGCGGGAGGCTGACCTCGACCCCACCGCCCACGCCGAGATGGTCGCCATCCGGCAGGCCGTGCATGCCTTCGGCGACTCCTGGCGCCTGACCGACTGCACCCTCGTGGTCACCCTCGAACCGTGCACGATGTGCGCCGGCGCGCTCGTGGGCGCTCGCGTCGGCACGCTCATCTTCGGCGCGTGGGAGCCGAAGACGGGCGCCTGCGGCTCGCTTTTCGACGTCGTCCGCGACGCCGGGGTGCTGCACCGCCCGCAGGTGCGCGGCGGCGTGCTCGAATCCGAGTGCCGGGAGCTGCTCACCGACTTCTTCACCGACCTGCGCTGATGTGGACCCGCTACCAGGGGGATGGGTGGCAACTGGGAGGTCGGTAACGTTCCGGCATCGATTGTCTTCTCCCGTGCACCCGGATGTGGGGCTGGTTACAGTGGGGGCCAGAAACGACTCCGACAGAAGGAGGAGAAGATTGGCTCTCAATGACAAGTCCAGCGGCGACCCGGCCGTCGCCAACGACCACGACGCCGAGGATCTGACCGCCGCCCGTGAGGCGCTGGAGGACCGGGAGGGCATGACCGAGGCCGAGAAGGCCCCGGACGGCGCATTCCCGGAGAGCGACGTCGACGACGTCCACCGGGACTTCCTGGTGGGACAGGACGAGGAGACCGTCCCCGACGGGGACGGGCCGAGCGATGCGCCCTTCACCATGCCGGATGGCCGCACGGAGGGCGTCCCGGACGAGGACCGGTAACCGATCAACACATGAGGGCGACATCGACCCTCACCACACATCACGAAGAGGAGAAGATCATGGCTGATTTCATGGACAAGGCGAAGAACAAGGCCCAGGAGTTCGGCGGCAAGGCCAAGGAGAAGGCCGGTGACGCCATGGATGACCGCGAAATGCAGAACGAGGGCAAGGCCGACCAGACCAAGGGCGAGGCCAAGCAGAAGATGGACGAGACCGGCGACACGCTCAGGGAGAAGGGTGACCAGGCCCTGGGTGGCCTTCGCCCGGACGACGAGAACCGGTAGACGGGCCGACGGGGTCACGTCCCTTCCTCCCGCGTGAGGAGGGGATTTGGTCACCGTCGGGGCGCTCCGATACTCTTGTTCGCGGTGGCGTGTCCGAGCGGCCGAAGGTGATCGCCTCGAAAGCGATTGTTGGGTAACCCCCAACCGAGGGTTCAAATCCCTCCGCCACCGCCAGGAAGATCCCCGGCGGCTCCCACAGCGGGAGCCGCCGGGGATTAACTGTTTCCGCCGCAGGTTCACCCGCCGGTAGACTGGCACTGTTTTCCCCACCTCTGCCCGACACTCAGGAAGCCTTTTTCGACGTGGCACAACTTCTGTTCAAGCTGGGACGCTGGTCCTTCCACAAGAAATGGATCGTCATTTCCCTGTGGCTGGTGATCCTGGCGGGCATGGCGGGCGCGGCGTTCACGTTCCAGAAGCCGTTCACCACCCAGTTCTCCATCTCCGACACCCCGTCGATCACGGCCACGAAGACGCTGGTGGAGAACTTCCCCGACAGCGGCAACCCCGTTAACGCCGCCGGTGTGAACCTGGTCTTCGCCGCACCTGAGGGCGAGAGTCTGGCGCAGCCGGAGAACTCCGCCGCGATCGACGACGTCATCGCCTACATCGAGACCAACCTGGAGGACCTCACCGGTACCGAGCGCTTCGGCAACCCGATCGAGGTCTCGCCGGCCCTGCAGGAGATGGTCGTCGAGACGGCCACGGAACAGGGACTGCCGGAGGAGACCGCCCGGGCCGACGCAGAGAACCTCAAGATGCTCTCCGACGACGGGCGCATCGGCTACACCACCTTCACCTTCGACGTGCCGACGTCGATGGACGTCACCCAGGAACACCGCGACGTCGTTCACGAGGCGATGGAGATCGGCCGCGAGCAGGGCATCCAGGTCGAGGCCGGCGGCGCCGGTTTCGGCGATCCCATCCAGATCAAGACCACCAGTGAGATCATCGGTCTGGCAGTGGCCTTCGTGGTGCTGCTGTTCACCTTCGGCTCCCTGGTGGCCGCCGGTCTGCCGGTGCTCACCGCGGTCATCGGCGTGGGTATCGGCGCCCTGGCCATCCTGCTGTCCACCGCCTTCGTCGAGCTCAACAACATCACCCCGGTGCTGGCGGTGATGATCGGCCTGGCCGTGGGCATCGACTACGCCCTGTTCATCCTCTCGCGCTACCGCGCCGAACGCAGGCGCCTGCCCGCCGACGAGGCGGCCGGTCTGGCCGTCGGCACGGCCGGTTCCGCGGTCGTCTTCGCCGGCGCGACCGTCATCATCGCGCTGGCCGCGCTGTCGATCGTCAACATCGAGTTCCTCACGGCGATGGGCCTGTCTGCCGCGTTCACCGTCTTCGTCGCCGTGCTCGTCGCCCTGACCTTCATCCCCGCACTGCTGGGGGTGCTCGGCAACCGGACCTTCTCCGGGCGCATCCCCGGCGTGGCCGGCAACCCCCTGAAGAAGGGGGGAAAACGCCGACGCGGCCGCACGCTGGGCAACCGGTGGGTCTCCTTCGTCCACAAGGTGCCCGGCCTGGTCATGGCGGTGGTCGTGCTCGGCCTGGGCGCGCTGACCGCCCCGGTCCTCGACCTGGAGATGGCCCTGCCCTCGGACTCGACGTCGAACCTGGACACCACTCAGCGCAAGTCCGCCGACCTCATGGCCGAGGGCTTCGGGGAGGGCGTCAACGCCCCGTTCCTGGTCATCGTCGACGCCCACACCGTCAACCCGGATGCGCAGGCGTTGCAGCCGTTGATCCGTGCCCAGACGGACATGGCCGAACAGGCCGGGGAAACCGTCGACGAGCAGTCCACCGCGGCGCTGAGTTCCTTCCTCTACTCGGTCGGCCAGCTCAACTCCCTGCACAACGTCAAGCACGCCCAGCTCATCGCCACCAACGGGGACTCCACCGCCGCGCAGATCCTGGTCACCCCCTTCACCGGCCCCGACGAGCCCATCACCGCCGAGGTCGCGGCCGCACTGCGCGCCCAGGGCCAGGAGATCGAGGATGCCACCGGCGTGGAGATCGGCCTGACCGGTCTGACGGCGGTGCAGATGGACATCACCGAGTCCCTCGCCGGCGCGATGCCGCTGTACCTGGCGGTGGTCGTCGGACTGGCGATCGTGCTGCTGCTCCTGGTGTTCCGCTCGATCATGGTGCCGCTGGTCGCCGGCCTGGGCTTCCTGCTGTCCGTCGGCGCCGCCTTCGGCGTGACCGTCCTGGTGTGGCAGCAGGGCCTGTGGGGCCTGGTCAGCACCCCGGGCCCGCTGATCTCCTTCATGCCGATCTTCCTCATCGGCGTGACCTTCGGCCTGGCCATGGACTACCAGGTCTTCCTGGTCACCCGCATGCGCGAGCACTACACGACCCTGCAGAAACAGGCTGCGCGCGGGGCCACGGCCGCCTCCGTCAGCCCCGCCGACCGCGAGCGCATGGTCGCCCGCGGCAACCTGACCGCGGTGGAGGAATCCACCATCGTCGGCTTCACCCGTGGCGCACGCGTGGTCACGGCCGCGGCGCTGATCATGATCGCCGTGTTCATCGCCTTCATCGATCAGCCGCTGCCGTTCATCCAGATCTTCGGTTTCGCCCTGGCCGTGGGCGTGTTCTTCGACGCCTTCTTCATCCGCATGGCCCTGGTCCCGGCCACCATGTTCATCCTGGGCCGGGCCACCTGGTGGATGCCGCGGTGGCTGGACCGCATCCTGCCGAGTCTCGACGTCGAGGGTGCCGGCCTGGAGGAGGAGTGGGAACACCGCCGCGCCGAGCGGGAGACCCATAAAGAGGCGGCCAAGGGGCTTGAGAGCCGGTCGAACGCCTAGCACGGCAGTCCTGCCTACGGGGTGTGTCCGGGGTCCCGCAGATCTATCATCGGGCGCAAGCAAATAATTACCGGGATGCCGATCGAGAATCCGTCTGGAAGGCTGTAGCTACCGGACCTGGACGCGAACGTGGAGCCAGGACAGTTCGGTGAGGTTTCCCCCTCCCCGGCGATCGACGACGAAAACGCAACTGGCAGAGGCGGAGGTGGATTATGACGGTGGTGTTCACGGTCGCAGGAATCGCCCTGATCGCGGTGGGGCTGTGGGACATATTCCACACCCTGCTGCACCCCAGCGGCAAAGGACGCTTCAGCCAGGGGATATTCATTGGGATGTGGAAGATCTCGAAGGCGACTGGTCACCGGGTGGGGTCAGGTGTGGGGCCAGCGACCATGGTCGTTGTGATCGTCCTGTGGCTGGCTCTGCAGACAGGGGGGTGGGCACTGATCTACTACCCGCACATCCCGGGCGGGTTCGTGTACTCCAGCGGGATCAATGCCGCCGCCTATCCCGACGTCGTTGAGGCCTTCTACATCTCCTTGCTGACCCTGGGAACCCTGGGCTATGGCGACATGGTGGCCACTGACCCCTGGCTCCGCCTGGCCTCCCCCTTCGAGGCCCTCACCGGATTCGCCTTGATCACCGCGGCCCTGACCTGGTTCATTCAGGTGTATCCGCCCCTGTCGCGGCGTCGGACGTTGGCTCTGGAACTGAAGGATCTGGGAGATGTCGTCTATGACGAGTCGATCAGGGACGTTGATCCGTTGGCCACCGCACGAGTCCTGGACACCTTGACAGCCGAAGTGGAGAAGGTCCGCGTGGACTTCACCCAGCACACCGAGGGCTTCTATTTTCTGGAACCGGACCCGGATCTCTCTCTGGCCCGCCAGCTGTCCTACGCGTTGCGGATACGTGATGCCGCGCTGGACGTCGACCACCCGGAAGTGCTTCTGAGTGCCCAGCGGCTTGCCCGGGCACTGGAGCAACTCGCGGACAAGCTCAGGGGAGACTTCTTGCGCTCCGGGGAAACTCCCGAGGAGATCTTCGCCGCCTTCGCCGCCGAGCACCGGCAAACCCCCCGCACCTGAGTCCTGTGATCGTCATTCCCTGACGACGGGGGCCTCAGGGAATACAGCGCTGTAGTAATAAACTGGTCGGCATGACCTCTCCCGAACCGGCCAGCGAAAACAGCGGATCCCCTGCCCACCCCGACACCTCCTTCACCCTGGGCACCCGCCTGGAGCAGGACGGGCCGGGTAAGCACGGCCGCACCGGTGTCATCCACACCCCGCACGGCGACATCGCCACGCCCGCCTTCATCCCGGTGGCCACCAAGGCCACCGTCAAGACGCTCACGCCCGAGCAGATCCGCTCCACCGGTGCGCAGGCCATCCTGTCGAACGCGTACCACCTCTACCTGCAGCCCGGCCATGACATTGTCGATGAGGCCGGTGGCGTCGGGAGGTTCGAGAACTGGCACGGCCCGACCTACACCGACTCCGGTGGCTTCCAGGTCATGAGCCTGGGCTCGGGGTTCAAGAAGGTACTGGCCATGGACACCTCGGGCCTGAGCGAGGCCGACATCAAGGCGGCGAAGAAGGAACGCAAGGCGCTGGTCGACGAGGACGGCGTGGACTTCCGGTCGGTCATCGACGGCTCCAAGCATCGTTTCACCCCGGAAAAGTCCATGCAGATCCAGCACGGCCTCGGCGCGGACATCATGTTCGCCTTCGATGAGCTGACCACGCTCGTCGACACCCGCGCCTACCAGGAGGAATCCGTCGAGCGCACCCGCCGCTGGGCGCAACGCTGCCTCGACGAGCACGACCGGCTGACCCACGCGCGCGTCGGCAAGCCGAAGCAGTCGCTGTGGGGAGTGGTGCAGGGCGCGCAGTACGAGGATCTGCGCCGCCAGGCGACCCGCGGGCTGATCGCGCTGTCCGACGCCGCGGAGGCCGAGGGCCGGCGCGGCTTCGGCGGCTTTGGCATCGGCGGGGCCCTGGAGAAGGAGAACCTCGGCACGATCGTCGGCTGGGTCTGTGACGAGCTGCCCGAGCACAAGCCCCGCCACCTGCTGGGCATCTCCGAGCCGGACGATCTGTTCACCGCCGTGGAGGCCGGAGCCGACACCTTCGACTGCGTCGCGCCGACCCGTCTCGGCCGCCGTGGCGGGGTGTACACCCTCGACGGGCGGATGAATCTCACCGCGGCACGTTTCAAACGGGACTTCGCCGGTGTGGACGAGGAGTTCGGCGGCTACGTCTCCGAGAACTACTCGCGCGCCTACATCCACCACCTGCTCAAGGCCAAGGAATTCCTGGCCGGCACGCTCTGCACCATGCACAACCTCGAGTTCATGATCCGGCTGGTGGACAATATCCGCGCCGCGATCGACGCCGGTGATTACGAGGCCTACCGCGACGAGTTCCTCGGCCGCTACTACGCGGGCGGCACCCCGGGACGCGTCCGGCCCAACTCGGGCAGCACGCAGCGGCGGTAGCAACTGGTCACTGCGGTTACCGTGGCCGCTGCGGGGGAGCGGGATCGCCGCCTAGGATGACCACATGACGGCAGATGGCTCCACCACCGGTTACCGCGCCACCCACCCCGCCCGCCGTGTCCTGGTCACCGGTGCCACCGGCTATGTCGGTGGCCGCCTGGTCCCGGAGCTGCTGGCCGCCGGGTTCACCGTGCGCGCCACCTCCCGCCACCTGGACAGCCTGAAGCGGTTCCCCTGGTTCGACCAGGTGGAGGCCGTGGAGGCGGATCTGTCGGACGCGGAGGACGTGGCGGCGGCCGTGCGCGACGTGGACGTGGTGTTCTACCTCGTGCACTCGATGGGCGGGCGCGCCGATGATTTCGAGCAGGTCGAGAAGGAGACCGCCGGGACAGTGGCCTCGGCGGCCGCGGACGCGGGGGTCAGCCAGATCGTGTACCTCTCCGGGCTGCATCCGCGGGATGTCCCGCTGGAGGAGCTGTCCAAGCACATGCGCTCCCGTGAACGCGTGGCCCGCGTGTTCCTCGAGTCGCAGGTCCCGGCGGTGGTGCTGCGGGCGGCCACCCTCATCGGCTCAGGTTCCAGCTCCTTCGAGATGATCCGGCACCTGACGGAACGGCTGCCGGTGATGGTGGCGCCGGACTGGATCACCAACCGCATCGAGCCGCTGAGCATCCGCGACGCCCTCTACTACCTGGTGGCCGCGGCGGACCTCGCGGAGCCGGTCAACGCCGGCTTCGACGTCGGCGGCGGGCACGCCTACCAGTTCGCCGACCTGCTGCGCCTGTACGCGAAGGAGCGGGGGCTGCGCCGCTTCATCGCGGGTGTGCCGCTGCCGGGCCCCGCGGAGAAGCTCTCGGGATGGTGGATCGCCCTGGTCACCCCGGCCCCGGCGAGCCTGGCCATCCCGCTGGCCCAGTCCATGGCGGAGGACGCCGTCACCGTCGACCACGCCATCGCCGACGTCATCCCCGATCCGCCCGGCGGGCTGGCGGACTATCCGACGGCCGTGCGGCGCGCACTGCAGCGGGAACAGGAGGAGGGGGTGCCGACGTCCTGGGACGGAAGCTGGCGCGAGCCGGTCAGCGCGGCGGACTCACTGCCCACCGATCCCGAGTGGGCCAGGCAGACCGTCTACACGGATGAACGCGAGGCCCGCAGCGACCTGCCCCCGGAGCGGGTCTGGGGTGTCGTCGAGGGCATCGGCGGCTCCAACGGCTGGTATTCCGCGCCGTCGCTGTGGCGGGTGCGCGGCATCATCGACAAGGTGATGGGCGGACCGGGCCTGGGCGGACGCCGCGACCCGAAACGCCTGGCGGTCGGGGACCGGCTGGACTGGTGGCGGGTGGAGGAGATCGACCGGCCGCGCCGCCTGGTGCTGCGGGCGGAGATGAAACTCTCCGGCCGGGCCTGGCTCATCCTCGAGGTGACCCCGGAGGACGGGGGATCGAAGTACCGGCAGACGGCCGTCTACTTCCCCCAGGGGCTGCTCGGCCGCGCCTACTGGTGGGCGCTGGTACCGTTCCACTCCCTGATCTTCCCGGTGATGAAGCGCAATATCCTGCGCCGGGCGGGGGAGTGACCCGGCCCCGCCGTCAGGAGCCGTCAGGATCCGGCAGCAGCCGCAGGCTCCGCCCAGTACCCCTCGCGCTTTTTCACCCAGCCGATCACGGCGTAGGTCACGGGCAGCAGCACGATCTCGATCAGGGTCTTCCACGCGAAACCGACCAGCACGTAGTTGACGGTGTCGCCGACGGTGGTGATGCCGATGACCGGCGCGGCGATCAGGCAGAAGAGCAGCGTGTCGCCGAACTCGCCGACGACCGTGGAGCCGATGAGCCGGGCCCACAGGGACTTTTCGCCGGTGCGTTTCTTGATCGCCACCAGCACCCAGGAGTTGAGCAGCTGGCCGACCAGGTAACCGGCCAGCGAGGCCAGGACGATCTGCGGCACCAGGCCGAGGACCTGGGCGAAGGCGTCCTGCCCGTCATAGAAATCGGCGGCGGGCAGCCAGATGGCGACGTAGAAGGCCACCACCGCCAGCACGGTCACGCCGAAGCCGGTCCAGATCGCGCGGCGGGCGGCCTTGAAGCCGTAGCACTCGGCGAGGACGTCGCCGACGACGTAGGCGATGGGGAAGAGGAAGAAGGCGCCGTCGGTGATCAGCGGGCCGATGGTCACGCCCTTGGTGGCGGTGATGTTCGAGATCAAAAAGACCGCGACGAACAGGGCGACGAGGACGGGGTAGTAGCTGGGTCGGATACGGATGAAGCGGGCTTTTCCGGACGCCCCGGGCTGGTTCGTGGCAGCAGCGGAGGCGCCCTGCCCAGGTGCAGGGAGATTCGAGTTGTTCACGGGAAAGATGCTGCCACACGTGGTCGTTAGGATGGGATTCATGCCTGAAACCTCCTCCGGCGCGGGCCGGTACGCGCCCTCGCCCAGCGGCGATCTGCACTTCGGCAACCTGCGCACCGCCCTGCTGGCCTGGCTGTTCGCCCGCGGCACCGGGCGGGCTTTCCACCTGCGGGTCGAGGACATCGACACCCAGCGCTCCTCGGCGGAGTCCGCGCAGCGCCAGATCGAGGACCTGCTGACCCTCGGCCTGGATTTCGACGGCTGTGTCGTCCACCAGTCCGACCGCTTCCCCGCCTACGAGCAGGCGCTGACCGAGCTGCCGGTCTACGAGTGCTACTGCTCGCGTAGGGAGATCCGGGAGGCCGCCGCGGCTCCGCACGTCACCCCGGGCACCTACCCGGGCACCTGCCGCGACCTCACCGGGGCGGAGCGGGCGCGGCGTCGCGAAGAACTCGCCGAGGAGGACCGCGTGCCCGCTCTGCGGCTGCGCGCCGGGGTCACGGAGTGGACGGTGCAGGACTATTTCCACGGGCCCTACACCGGTACGGTCGATGATTTCGTGCTGCGCCGGGGTGGGCGCGCCGATCAGGGCCGGGACTGGGCGTACAACCTCGCGGTCGTCGTCGACGACGGGCACCAGGGTGTTGACCAGGTCGTCCGCGGTGATGACCTGCTCAGCTCCGCGCCGCGCCAGGCCTACCTCGCGCATCTGCTCGGCCTGCCGGAGCCCGGCTACGTGCATGTGCCGCTGGTGCTCAATGACAGGGGGCAGCGGCTGGCCAAGCGCGACGGCGCGGTCACCCTCCGCGAGATGCTCGCCGACGCCCCACTGGCCGAGATCGTCGGCCGGCTCGCCGCGTCGCTGGGCATAACGGGCGTGCGGACGGCGGGCGAGCTGCTCGAGCACTTCAACCCGGCGGAGCTTCCCCGCGAGCCGTTCGTGTGGGGGAGTGTGTAGCGCCGCGCATCGGCCGTTGGGCGGACCTTGAGGCGGGATTCGTCATGTCGACGTCTGATGTCTGCCCTTGCGCCGCTTTACGACGTCGCTGTGGGCCAGGTTCTGCGGGAGGGCGGACGCTGA